>JAKQCW010000157.1 GCA_029558955.1 Chloroflexota bacterium | reverse complement strand
GGTGTTACCGCTCTAGCCGGTTCCGTGAACCGGCGGGGTGTTACCGCTCTAGCCGGTTCCGTGAACCGGCAGGGTTGGCCGCCAACGCCGCCGGTTCACGGAACCGGCTAGAGCGAAATACACTGGGACAACTTACGCCCGATTGTACTAACGAGTACGTCAGCGGCCGCACGCAGGTCGGGCGTGTCGTGACCCTCCGAAAACCCGTTGTAGACCTTCAACAATGCGTGGCGACCATCTTGTCCGCGGCCACGGCTGTGTTGGAGTTGCGCAAGGCGGGTGGCTGCGCGCAGCGCCGACACCTGGGCGCCCAGCCGGAGCGCCAAGGCTAGCGCGTTTTTGTAGCACTCCTCGACCAGGGTGTAACCCGCGTTCAAAACGAGCAGAGCGTCCCCTTTGAGCGTCCACAAGTCCGGGGTGCACAACAGGTCGTGATACGTCTCAAAGCGACGGATGCCCTCGTTCAGCGCGTCGATGGCCTCTTCGTGCCGCCCCGCGGCAATGAGAATCTCGGCCAGCAACGCGGTAAGCTGGCTGTAGTGCAGCCGCAAGTCGGTCGCATCGGCGTCATCCATGCCCTGGCGAGCCAGGGCCAATCCCTCCGCCACCTGGCCCTGCATCGCCAGGCTCCACCCCAACAGCACTGCGCTCAAGATGCGCGTGTAAGGATAGCCTTTGTCAATGCTGATTTGTAGGGCGGGCTCGGCAAAGGACCCGGTGCGGGCCGGGTCGCGCAACAGGTGACAAAGGAATCCGGCGTAGCTGTATGCGTCGGCGATGTTAGCCGGAAACGTGAGCTCTTTGGCAAGGACCACGGCGCGCGTCATCCGGTCGAGCGCTTGGTCCAGGTAGCCCATATTCCACAGCGCCAGCGCGCTTTCGTACAGCGCACATGCTCCGGCGTCGTGTACTCCGTAGTGGATGCTCAAGGGCTCATGCAGCGCCCGATCATAGATGGCCAACCCGGCCTGCATGTGCTCGAAGGCTTTGTCATAGTCGCCCAGGAAATAGTAGGGACCCCAGACGGCATGGTGTGCCTCCAACAAGAGGCCGGGATCGCCAAGCTCCGCGGCGATCTCCAGGCATTGGTGGGCGAGCGCCAGACTCTCCTCATACTCCACCCGATACAGCGCGACCTCATGAAGGCCCCACAAGACAGTGAACAGATAGGGTTTGTTCTCGACCTGGCGACAGAGTTCCAGCGCCCTGGTGTAGGCGGCATCCGCTTCACTGCCGAGATAGCTGGTAATCGCCGCCCAGGCGGTGCACAGCCTCATCTGCAGCTCTAACTCAAACTCAGTCGCAGCGGGACCGGCCGGCAGCATCCTCACGAGGGACACGGCATGGTCGAGCATGGCGATGGCATCCTGATAGGCGAACAAGCGCAGGGTCACTTCGGCGGCGCGCTGGTAGTAGATCAGCGCCTGCTGAATCTCGCCGGCCTGCTCATAATGGTTGGCAATTTGCGCGCTGAAAATGTCAGAGTCGGCGCCGTAACCTTGCTCCAACGCATGCGCCACCCGGCGGTGCAGGGAGCGCCGCAGCGCCGGGCTGATCTCGGCGTAGGCCACATCACGGATGCGGTCATGGCTGAAGTCGTACGTGTTGGCCCCCTGCTGGCGCACAACGCGGCGCTGCCAGAGCTCATCCAGACTGCGCACGGCAACATCTTCGCTTTGCCCATAGGCGCGCGCCAGCACGTCGAAGGTAAAGGCGCGCCCGATCGTCGCCGCCAGGGCTGCCAGCTCGTGCGCAGCGCCGGACAGTTGGGCCAGCCGGGTCTGTATCACCGACTGCACCCTGGGCGGAAGGATGGGCAGTGACATGCCTTGCGTCGGCGCCTCGACTGGCTGCGCCAGCAGAGCAGCGTCCAGGTTGGCGCGCACGGTTTCGACTACAAACAGCGGGTTGCCTTCGGTGAAATGGTAAAGCGCCCGCCCCGCGGCTGCATCGAGCGTGTGGTCGGCCAGTTGGTCGGCCAAGGCGTGCGTTTCCTCCGCCGATAGCGGCGCCAGGGCCAACTCCGTCAGCAGACCCGCACCGCGCAGGTCCAAGAGGAGTTGCGCTACAGGATGGCCGGCGTCGATCTCGTCGCTGCGCAGGCAGCCGATGATCAACAATCGCGCCCGTGGCTCGAAACGCACCAGAAACGAAAGCCATTCCAGCGTTTCGTTGGCATACCATTGCATGTCGTCGAGCACAAGGACAAACGGACGGTTATGCGCGACAAAGATGCGCGCCAACGCTTCGAACAGCCGCTGGCGTTGCCAGCGCTCGTTGATCGGCTCAGGTCGCGGCAGGCGCGGGTCCTCGGCGAGCAATTCCGGGAGAAGCCGCGCCAGTTCGCTGCGCCAGGCTGGATCGAGCCGCCGCACCAACGGAGCGACTGGCTCGCTGCGCAGACATTCCACCAGCGCCGCATACGCCAGGCCGCGACCGGCCGCGAAACCCCGTGAGACTGCGGTGGAAATGCCTTGTTGACCTGCCCAATGCATCATCTCCTCGGCAAGGTGGGTCTTGCCGAGGCCAGCCTCACCGCTCAACACGACACACTGGACCGCGCCGCGGTTGGCCGTGCGCCAGGCGGCCTGCAATGCCTGCCATTCGCGCTGCCTGCCCACCAGGCCAATGCCTGCGTCGCGCATCCTGCCGGGCGTTCCAGCCAGCGGCTCTGCCGTGTCCCCCGTAGCGTTGATGAGGCGCTCGTAGAGCTCGCGCGTGGCTGTGCTGGGTTCGACGTCCAGTTCTTGCGCCAGCACTGCCACGCAGGTGTGATAGACCCGCACAGCCGCGACCCGGTCATTGTTGAGCGCGTACAGGCGCATGAGACGGCGGTAGGTGGCTTCGTGCAAAGGATCGGCTGCCAGCAAGTGCCGCGCCCAGTCGATCGCCTGTGCATACGTCCGCCGCTCCTCGTTCAGCAGCACACACTGTTCCAACGCGGCGAGGTGCTGCTGCGCCAGCCGCTCGCGTTCGGCCTGGATCCATTCGTCGTAGCAGTCGGGCGCCAGGGCCCCCCGATAGACCGCGGCTGCCTCTTCGAAAGCCCTGAGCCGCTGATTCCCCGTCGTCTGTTTGGCGCGCGCCAGCGCGGCTTCGAACTCGGCTACGTCCAGATAAAGCGATGCATCAGCGCGCCAGCGGATCGTGCGCTCGTCGACGAGGAGGGCGTCGGCGACTGCGGGCAGACGGCGGCGCAGGGCGTGCAGAAGCTGGCGCAGATTGGTCTGCGCCTGACGGTCGGAGGTGTCGGGCCAGAAGAGAAAGGCCAGTTGCTGGCGCGATTGGGGGATCGCCCGATTCAGGAGCAAATAGATCAACAGGGATTGAATGCGCGCGCTGTTCAGGCCCCTGACAGACTCGCCGTCAACGACCACGCTGAACTCGCCGAGGAGCCGGATTTGAAGCGAATCTGACACGCAGGGTTGATCTCCTCCTGCCGGCAACAAGAACATCCGGGACCTGGACAGGTCACCCCTGCAATCAACGAACGGATGCCTGTCATCCTATTCAACGAAACCGATGTGGATTTTGCGCGCCAGGAGGAGGAATCCCATCAGGGTGAAGCCGTGAAGGAAGACGACGGCCGGGCCGGCGCCGGCTTCCTCCACGTGGAGACGGGTTCCGTTCAGTTCGAACACCCTGGCTGCACCATGTTGGCTAGAAGGGATAGCCCTGCAACCCCTGCAAGCCCTTCACCACCGAGATCTCACCCGTGTGCGCGGCGGCGTTGAGCACCAACAGGTTCATCAGGAACGAGCCGAGAGTCTGCTGGCCCAGGCCCACCGGCGTCATGTCGATGGGCGTCGCCAGATCGTCGTCGTTCAGCAGGGCCAATTGCTCGTCCACCGCCGCGTAGGCGGCATGGGCATAGCCGCGCAGGACGTCTAGGTCGATGCGCACCGTGTGCGCCCACCCAATCCAATCGCCTTCCATCGGGTACGGCTGGTCGAAGCCAGTCCTGCCGGCGAAGGACGAGAGGGCAAGGGGAGTCTGCTGGCGTACGAAGCCCAGAAACAGGAAGTCGAGCGCGATGATGTGATGGGCGTACTGTGCGCCGATGGGGGCCACGCGGCCGCCGGGCGGCTGCCAATGCGCCTGCTCCGGCGTCACGCCCTGCATGGTAGCTTCCAGCCAGCGATGGTGCGCAGCCTGGTACTGGGTACGGATGACATTGACAACGTTCTGTGACATGGTTCGCTTCTCCTATTCGAATTGCAATCAGCCTAGCGGCGGAAAATGGCCCAACTGCATCATGTAGCCCAGCCCATCCGAGTAGTTATGACCTTCGTCGGCCTTGCCGTCCGGGCCAACGTGCCAGACCTCGCATATGTCCAGCGAAAAGGGCTTGTGGCTGGCCGGAAAGCCGGGGGGAATCGGTCCGTCCTGGGTTCCTACGGCGCGGAAGCGGGCCGTCACCCAGTCGCCGGCGTCGATGTAGTGCGCATCGACGATCCTGATGTCCGACGAGGTGGCGATGTGACCTTCCAGCCAGCTCTGGAACTCCTCTCGGGACGATACGGTGATGCCGCGGCCGTGGTCGACGAAGCGGACGTTGGATCCGACCCCGATGGCGGCTGAGCGGGCGCAGTCATGGGCGCTGAAGGCGTCGTGGGCTGCGCGCAGGGTAGCGACGTTCTTGTTTTCCATTGTGGTACTCCTGGTGGCGACTGGGGACGTGAAGTCCGGTAGAATGGTTACGCTGTGGCGTGGGCTGCGGCGCGGGCCGGCGCCTGGCTGCGGCGCAGGTTCAGACCCAGCAGCACATACCACAGCGGGTTGAGGACGAAGCCGGTCAACGCGGCCGGCAGCAGCACCAGCGGGCTCGACGGCGTCAGCACGATCAGCCGGCCCAGGTAGACGATCACCAGCAGGGCGGCCAGTGCGAAGGTCAGCGCCGTGAAGCCGCGGCCGAAGCCGGAGCTGCGGCGCAGCAGCAGGCCGGCTACCAACAGCGCCAGGCCGGCCACGCCGAAGGTCAGCACGCCGCGCGGATCGACCTGGTTGGGCAGTCCGGCCAGCGCCGCGGGAACCTCGCCGGGCGGGTTGAGCACGTTGGCCAGGTCGTACGCGCCGTGGATGGTCGCGCCCAGCGCGCTGACCGCGCCCAGGATCAGGCCCAGCAGCGCCAGGCTCGAGTCCACCTCGCCCAGCCGCTCGAAGAGCGCCACCAGGGCGACGACCGACAGCAGCCCGCCCAGCATCAGGCAAAGCGAGTAGAGCAGCGGGTTCTGCAAGACGACGAACGCTATCGAGTAGAGCAGGCCGACAAGCGCCGCCAGGATAGCCGCCACTCCGGCGGTGCGATCAAAAGATGTGGTTCTCATGGCATCACCTCTGACATGTGAAAGCTCCTTCTGTGTGGTACGGACTATGTTGCTGATGACGCCCGAAGAAGATGCAACGATTGACCAGGAGGCTGACCGTGGTGGCGCAGGGGGCGACGGCGTCGCAACTGGCGCCGGGCATGCCTTTGCTCCTCGACAGGGTTCTCAATCAGCGGCGAAGCGTGAACGGACAAAGGTCGGCGCCGGCGGCGCCGGCACGGCCGCGCGGGCCTCAGGCGTGGCCGCCCGCCGCCGCGCCAGCTCCAGCAGCAGGCTCTCATAGCCCTTCTGCATGGCCCAACGATGGTTGGCCTCGAAGATCGGTTTGAAGAGCCATGACAGGCGACGCAACAACGGCTTGTCGGCGGTCACCTCCCACAGATAGGTGATGTCCACGAACTCGCCATCCTGCTGGAAGGTCCAGACGCCCCGGCCATTCAGATCGCCGAAGGCCGCCAGCTCGAAGCCGTGCGGCGTGTTGTTCCTGGTCACCCGAAACTGCCAGCGCAGGATGTAGGGCAGCCAGCCCTTGGTGGTCAGGCTGACTTCTTTGCCCACGCCGTTCTCGTCGCCTGCCGTCAGCTCTTGCACGTCCAGATAGACCGACGGCCACCAGCGCGTCAGATCGGGCGCGTTGGCCAGAATGGCGGAGATTTCCTCGGCGGTGCTTTTGACGCGCCAGCGGGTTACGAAGTGATACGCGTTGCTGCTTGTGGTTGTTCTCATCTGGTGTGCAGGTTTGAGCCTCGGTCATTGTCCTCAATCAAGGCAGCCATCCGTCGATGGAAAGGGCGGGCGTCGCCCTTGCAGGCACAGAATACACCCCGCGGCTGCCCGGTTTCCAGTCCATCCGTTGCTCAATCTCTGCTCAACTTTGGCGGATGTGCTGACCCCACCCGCACAGCAGCCCCCGAATCGGCCATGCATGGCGCAGCAAACAGACGAAGGCAGGCCAATAGCCTGCCTTCGTCTGTCGTCCGCTGGAATTGCGCTGCCAGCGCAGCCACCCCCGCCGCCGGGCGCTTCTACAGATCGGGCAGAAGCCCCAGCCCCCGCAACATACCGGCCACGTCCCAGATGGTCAGCGTTTCAATCACCTGGCCATCGCGCAGCAAGAGGCGGTTGACCCCCCGCGTCTCCACGCGGCGGCCGCTGGCGGGGATGTTCAGAATCGGCCCTTGATGCGTGCCGCGGGCCGTCCAGAAGAGCGCCACCCGTTCGCCGGTCACAATCACATCGTCGGGCGTGATCTCCAGGTCTGGGAACGCATGGTAGTAGGCCGCGAACATGCCCTGTACGCCCAACCGGCCGCTCAACGGCTGGGCGATGGCCACATCCAGAATGTGGCAGTCATCGCTGTAGCGCTGGGCCACCAGCGCCGGATCGTGGGAATTCCACGTCTCGACAAGTTGGACTATCAATGCTTTGGTTCGTTCGGACATGATCGATCTCCGCACTATCTGCTGATGGTACCTGCTCAGCCGTCGGCGCCAGGACCTTGATGCGACTTGAGCGATGGCTCGTGCATGGTCACGCCAACCCATGGCCAGGTGAAAGCGCCCGGCGCCGATGGCTGAGCAGAAACGCTGATTTGCTTGTTGGCCAGTGTACTCCATGAACAGACCGGCGTCCAGACCAAAAGACGCTCATTTCCTGTTCAATTGTCGAAGCCGCCCAGCTCGGCCTGCCAGAGAATCTCGCCGATGCGCGCCATCCCTGACTTCAGGTGGCGCCGATAGGAGCTGAATGGCACATCCAGCAGCTCAGCGGCCTGTTCCTGGGTGGCCGCCGGCTGGATATAGGTGTGATAGACTGCCCGGTAGAGCTTGTTTTCCTTGGGCGCAGCGCGCATCTGCTCGGCCGCGTCCTTGAGCAGGGTGCGCAGCGCGGCCACCCGTCCGGCGTCGCCCATCTCGCGGCCGGCCCGTTCACCGACCATGCGCGAGCGCAGCAGCGCGTTGCCGCGCAGCACATCGGGCCGAGTGTAGTCGCGCAGCGCGCTTTCTACCAAGCCCATGAACTCAGCCTGGCTGAGCGCCGCCGCGGCCGGCGGCGGCGCCGGCCTGATCGCCTCAGGCGACGCGGCGATCTCGCGTTGGCCCAGCAGCTCCAGCCAGGCCGACGCCGGCGCCGCGCGCCAGTCGTGGCCATAGACGCCAAAGCGCCGGCCGCCCACCTCGAAGTCGAGATCCTCCATGCGCGCCAGGTCGGCATAGGCAAAAACCGGCTGCCAGAAAAGCGGGTCGGCGCAGGCGTAGAAGGTATAGGCCAGGCCAGGGGCAAAATAGCTCCGCACCATGTTGATGAAGATCACACTCTGGATGGAAGAGACGGCCTGGTGCGTGTCGGCGGCCAGCCAGAAGCGAAAATAGACGGCGCTTTCGCCGGCCCGCAGCGGCGCCTGCTGGCGCAGAAACTCCGCCGCGGCCGCCATGGCCGGGTCCACCGCCAGCTCCTGGGGGGCAGCGCGCTCCACGGCCAGGGCAGCCATGAAGCCGGCGGGCAGGTCCGTGCTGTCGCGCAGGACGATGATGTTTTCCGGCTGGCGCGCCAGCCAGTGGCGCGCCAGCTCAGCCGATTCCCTGCCCTCATGACGCTCCACCATGGCGACCAGCGCCTCCACGTCGGCCGCGCGCAGCCGGTCGGGCGCCGTGCGCCCGCTGGTCTGCCACTCGAAAAAGGGGCGCACGGCCGGGTTGTCGCGGTGCAGATAGACGAAATCGAACAGCGCCAACTGCTGTTCTGGCCCGCGGCTCTCATGCAAACGGCGGGTGTAGTGGACGCGCGCCCGGCGGTGCAGCTCGGCATACCAGCCAGGGTTGCGCCAGCGCAGATCGACGGTCAGCGCCTCGCGCGCCACGTCATGGGGGAACAGACCGCCCGGCCGCGTCTCGACAAAGGTCAGCTCGCGCAGCCATTGGAAGAGATCATGCGCGTCGGCCACCGTCAAGAGCTCGGCCAGCAGCCCTTCGGTGGTGACCCGCACCAGCGCGCACGCTTCCAGCGCGGCGCGATGGGCCGGGCCCGGCGCGCGCTGCAAGAACTGCTCCAGCAGCGGCTTGACCACATCGGGCGCCTCCAGCGGCTTGAAGTGAAAGCCAGGGCGCTGATCATAGAGGTCGGCCACCAACGACAGCGCCAGGGGGTAGCTGTGGGTGAATTCCAGCACAGCCGGCACATCCTCGGCCGGCACGTTGCGCTGGGCCAGATAGCCGCGCCCCTCGTCTGGCGCCAGATTGCGCAGGGTGAGGGTGCGCAACAGTGGCTGCCAGCCCAGATCGGCGCGCCAGGCGGACGCGGGGGGATGGCGACTCGCCAGCACCGTCAACACCCGCTCAGGCAGTTGGGGCAGAAACAGGTCGCGCAGCCAACCGTCCAGCGGCGTCAGCAGCTCATAGGTGTCCACCAGCAGCACGCCGCGGCCGATCTGTGCGATGGCTTCGGCCGGGGGCTGGGTTGGGTCGCTGCCCAACGCCTGCGCCAGACCGGCCTGGAAGGCGGCCGGCGTCGGCTCCAGGTTGCGCGCATCCAGACGCCAGACGGCCACCCCAACCTGCTCGGCCAACTGGCTGAACTGGCCCAGCAGGCTGGTCTTGCCCACGCCGCCAGGGCCGTGTACGAAGAGCAGGTTGAAGGGCAGCTCCTCCGCGTCGAGCGCCGACTGAAAGAGCGCCAGCTCAACACTGCGGCCGATGAAGCGATCCCGCCGGGCAGCGCTCAGGCGCTCTGCAAGACGCGACATGACGATCACCTCAGACCAAACGTGGACGCCTGTGGCATTAGAAGGGATAGCCCCGCAGCCCTTGCAGGCCCTTCACCACCGAGATCTCGCCTGTGTGCGCGGCGGCGTTGAGCACCAGAATATTCATCAGCAGGGCGCCAAGAGGCTGATGGCCCAAGCCAATCGCCGACAGGTCGATAGTCGTCGCCAGGTCGTCGTCGCTGAGCTGGGCCAGTTGCTCGTCCAGCGCGCCATAGACAGCCTGCGCGTACTGGTGCAAAGCATCCAGATCGATCTGCACCGTGCGCGCCCACTCGCTCCAATCCCCCTCCGCTGGGTAGGGCCGATCAAAGCCGGTCTTGCCGGCGAAAGCGGAGAGGGCCAGCGGGGCTTGTTGGCGCACAAGGCCCAGAAAGAGAAAGTCGATGCCGACGATGTGATGGGCATACTGCGCGCCGATGGGCGCCACGCGGCCGCCGGGCGGCTGCCAATGGGCCTGTTCCGGCGTCACACCGCGCATGGTGGGTTCCAGCCAGTGCAGATGGGCGGCGTTGAACTGGGAGCGGATGGCGTTGACAAGACTTTGGGACATGACGATAGGGTCCTTTCGCAGAAAACATCGGTCAAGATCACGCAAGGCCCGGCGCGCGATGGACGAACCCGGGCAGCAGGCAAATTATAGCCTATTTCCAGTTTCATGCAATCAATCGCAGCAATTCCAAATATGGGCGGAGTCGAGGCTTCAGCCGGGTCCGAACGATGCGAGTTGAGCGTGCAAACCCGGCTGAAGCCTCGACTCCAGTTTGGCAGTCGCCATATTTGGAATTGCTGAATCAACGCGGTAGCTCTTGACTTCAGTCAGGCATACCGGTATACTGTACGGTCAGAGTCGATCCCAACAAACATACACGTACTGATGCGCCGGGCACTGTCACTTGGTTATGTAGAATCAACCGCCCGGCGCTGCTGCTCAGGCATCGCAGCAGCGGCTCATGTCCAACCTTTGGCGGATACCCGATCAATGCCCGTAAATCCCTCGAACCCCATGGTCGTTCAAAGCGACCACACCGTGCTGCTGGAGGTGAACAACCCCCACTACGCCGAGGCGCGCGATGCGCTGGCGCGCTTCGCCGAGCTGGAGAAAAGCCCGGAGCACATCCACACCTACCGGCTTTCACCGCTCTCCCTGTGGAACGCCGCGGCCAGCGGGCTGAACGGCGACAGCATCGTCGAAAGCCTGACGCGCTACAGCAAATACGACGTGCCCGGCAATATCCTGGCCGATGTGCGCGACTATGTCAGCCGCTTTGGCCGGCTCAAGCTGCACCTGGGCGCCGCGGGCGAGCTGCTGCTCTCCTCCGACGATCCCCTGCTGATGTTGGAGGTCACCCGCAACCGCAAGGTGCGCCAGTTCATTCGCGGGGAAATCGACCGGTGTACCGTGCAGGTGGACCCCGCGCTGCGCGGCCACATCAAGAAGGCGCTGGTCGATATCGGCTTTCCGGCCGAGGACCTGGCCGGCTATGTGGACGGCGCCGGGCTGCCGCTTCATCTGTTGACCCTCATGCGCGGCAATGAGCAGCCCTTTGCCCTGCGCCATTATCAACAGGATGCGGTGGAGACATTTCATGCCCAGGGAACGGCGCGCGGCGGCTCCGGCGTGATCGTGCTGCCCTGCGGCGCAGGCAAGACTCTGGTGGGGATGGGGGTCATGGAGAAGTTGCAGACCAACACCCTGATTCTGACCACCAACACCGTGGCCGTGCGCCAGTGGATGAGCGAGCTGCACGACAAGACCAGCCTGGATCCGGCTGAGGTCGGCGAGTACACCGGCGACACCAAAGAGATCAAGCCGGTCACTGTCACGACCTACCAGATTCTGACCTATCGGGAGCGCCGCAAGCGGGGCGCCAACGGCGAAAGCTGGTTCGACGAGACTCCAGACGGCGACGACGAGCTCAGCCAGCCGCTCACGCCGGCCAACTTCCCCCATTTCGGCCTCTTCCGCCAGCGCAACTGGGGCTTGGTGATCTATGACGAGGTGCATCTGCTGCCCGCGCCGGTGTTCCGCATGACGGCCGAGCTGCAGGCCCGCCGCCGGCTGGGCCTGACCGCCACCCTGGTGCGCGAGGATGGCAAGGAAGACCACGTCTTCGCCCTGATCGGCCCCAAGAAATACGATGTGCCGTGGAAGGACCTGGAGCGGCAGGGCTGGATCGCCACCGCCCATTGCCACGAGATCCGGCTGGACATGGCCGCGGGCCAGCGTCTGGGCTACGCCATGGCCAGCGCCCGCGCGCAGTCGGTGTTGGCGGCCACTGACCCGGCCAAGCTGCCCGTGGTGGAGCAGCTCATCGCCAAGCATCCTGACGATCAGGTGCTGGTGATCGGCACCTACCTGGAGCAGCTCGAGGCTGCGGCCACCCTGTTGGATGCGCCGCTGTTGACCGGCAAGACGCCCACCAAAGAGCGCCAGAAGCTCTATCAGCAGATGCGCGAGGGGACGCTGCGCCGGCTGGTGGTCTCCAAGGTGGCCAACTTCGCCGTCGACCTGCCCGATGTCAGCGTGGCCATCGAGATCAGCGGCACGTTTGGCTCGCGCCAGGAGGAGGCGCAGCGGCTGGGTCGCGTGCTGCGCCCCAAGCGCGACGGCCGGCCGGCCCATTTCTACGCCATCGTCATGCGCGACACCAAGGATCAGGACTTCGGCGCCAAGCGGCAGATGTTCCTCACCGAGCAGGGCTACAAATACGAGATCCTCTACCGCGATGACCTGGCCAGCTACGATCCGGAGCGTGACCATGCCGCCTGGTGAAAATGTGCAGCCCTTCCCTGCCCAATTGGAGATGCTGTTGTTGGCGGACCTGCGGGGCCATCTGGAGGAGAGCACCGTGCAGGTGTTGCGCCAGATCGCGCGGCACTGGGGCTGGTCGCTCAAGGGCACAGCCAAAGCCCATCTGGTCGATCAGATGCTGGGCTATCTGAGCGACGCGACGCGCATGGCCGAGGCCATCCAGACCCTGCCCGACGACCAGATCCTGGTGCTCAGTTGGCTGGCCGTCATGGGAAACGGAGACGTCGGCAGCACCCAGGTGCGCGGCGCGCTGCTGGCGGGCAGCGGCCTGCGCATGTCGAAAAAGGCCATCGAAGCCTCGATTCAAAACCTGATCGACCATGGACTGCTCTTTTACAACGAGTCTTATGGCGTTCGCATGCCGGAAATCTATCGTGTGTGGCTGCCCCGGCCGAACACCTCCAAGCTGTTGGCCGCGACTCCCGAGCGCTTGCAGCCTTTCCCTCTCCATACCCTCACCGACCTGATTGGTCTCACCCAGCAGTTGATCAGCGTCGTGAGCGCGGAGCGACCGCCGGCGACAGTGCGGCCCAAGATGCCGCCCACCTACGCGGGCGGCTCCTCGCGGGACTTCGACCCGCGCCGGCCCAGCCTGGTTTCCGGCAACATCCTGGCCCGCTGGGGCTTTGGCGATCCGTTCGAGCAACATCAGGTGCGCTTTCTGCTGGAATTGATGGTCAATGCCAAGCTGCTGCAGGTCAGCGTCCAGTCGGACCAGGCCGTGCTGGTTCCGATCGACGCGTCCACCCGGGCATGGGAGGTCGCCACCAACGGCGAGCGCATCGAGCGCCTGCGCCGGGCCTATCTGAGCCTTCCAAAGGAGGGCGTGTCCCGGCTGCTTTCCTGGAGCGAGTTGGACATGGTGTTCGACCAGGAGCAGGGCGACAGTCTCCGGGCCTTCGGCTACTATATCTCGCTGGATCAACTGATGCAACAGGTTCAGCTCTTGGGCATCTGGTTCGCCGGACTGCTTTTCGGCTTGGAGGCCGACACCTGGTACAGTCTCGATCAGTTCTGCCGGCTGATCCATCAGGTGCAGCGCAATCTGTTGCCTCCCTCCAACTCGGTGTCAAGCTGGAGTTGGGTGCTGGGGGAGCATCTGGTGGATCCAAATCATGCGTCCTACGAGGTCTGGATGAAAAGCTATGGGCGCATCGTCGAGGCCTGGCTGATCGGCCCGGCCAGTTGGCTGCTGCTGGCGCAGGTCAGCCAGGCCGACGGCCAGCCCACAGCCTTTCGCCGGCCCACGGCGGCGCCGACCGGCGAGGCGCAGCAGGCGCCCCCTGGCTCGCTGCGCTTCATGGTTGATGGCACGATCGGGCTGACCAACGACTGGCGCGCCAGCGACCTGCGCCGCCTGCTGCGTTTCATCAGCGTCGAGGCGGCGCGCGACGCGGCAACGACGCTGATGCGGCTGGATAGCAGCACTTTTCGCAGCGCCTTGCAGGCCGGCCAGGATGTGGCCAGTCTGAGCCGCTCTTTCGCCGCCGCCGGTTTTCCTCTGCCCCCCGCAGTGCAGGAGACGCTGCAAGCCTGGCAGAACCGCGCCGGCCGCTATCAGCTCTATGATCAGATGGTGGTGGTGGAGTTCGGCGAGGATGTGCTGCCGGAAGAGCTGCGCGCCATCAGCCGGCTGAGCAACGCCGAATACTATCAGCCAGCGCCGCGCTGCCTGGTCTTCCCCGACCTCCAGGTGGCGTCTGGCCTGGTCGAAGAGCTGCGCCGGCGAGGCTACACGCCAAAGGTGCTGCCATGACCCCGCCAGAACTGGCCCGCGCCCTGAACGATTTCAACACCCACGAACTGGGAGAGGTCTTGAACGCGGCCGGCGTGAAGGCCCTGCCTAAGTCCAAGGCCGAAAGAGTACATATCTGGATCGAGTTGGTGGGCGATGCGGCCCGGATTCGGCGCGCCCTGACCAGGTTGACGCCGGCCAGCCGCCGCGCCTTGGAGCTCCTCCAGCATCAGGGCCAGGAAATGCCCACCGAACGCTACCGCAGTCTGCTGGTGCGCGCCGAGGTTGTCTCGGCCAAGACGGCGGATTCCTTCGCTGGCATCTACTATCGTCCTCTCGCCCGTCCGGAGACCAAGGCAGGGCAGGAGCTGCCGCAGTTCAGTGCTGTGATCAAGGAGCTGCTGGTCGCGGGGCTGATCTGGACTCACTCCCTGAAAGAGGGCAAACCTGCCACCGCCAAGATCGATTTCAGCGGCGGACGCTTCGTCTACATCCCGGACGAGGTGGCGCCACACCTGCCGCCTCCGTCGATCAAGGAATGGTCCGCGCCGCAGGTGGTCCAGACGCTGGAGGGCTCGGCGCGCACCTGTCAGCGCGATCTCTACCTGTTCTGGAGCGCCGCGCGCGAGACGCCTTTGCAGCTCACCAACGCCGGCCTGCTGCGGGTCAACGATCTCAAACGACTGGCAGGCCAACTGTTGGTAACTGAGTCCTTCACCAAGGGAAACAAGGAGGACGATCTTCGTCGCATCTTGTTCCTGCGCAAGCTGGCCACCGCCCTGGAGACCGTGCAGCTCGACGCGTTGGGCCATCAATTGAAGGCCCAGCCGGCGCCGACGTTCATCTCCCAAGCGCCGTCGGAGCGGGTGCGCATCAGCTTTGAGCGCTGGCGCGACGGCTGCTGGTGGAATGAGCTCTGGGTTACCTGGAACTCCTCCCACCGCGTCGGCACGAGCGAAAATCCAGGCGCAGATGCCGCGCCGCGGGTGGCCCGCGCCCGGCGCATCGTGCTGGACATGCTGGCGCAGCTTGTCCAGCAAGCTGCGCGCAAACAGGGCATCCCCGCGCCCTGGATATCCCTGGACGAGATCAGCGGCGTCCTGCGCGAACGCAACAGTGAATTTCTGGTGACCCGCGAGGCGATGGAGCAACGCAGCAGCGACTATGGCCGTTACAGCTACAGCTTCTATTCGCCCTACGAGTACAACGACCTGGGTTGGACCTGGTCCGGTTATCACAACGATGAGACGGCAGGTTGGAACGGGGTGGAGCGCGCCTTCATCCGGGCGGTGTTGACCGAAGGTCTCTACTGGTTGGGATTGGTGGATCTTGGCTATGCCAAGCCGGTGACGCCGCAGGGCGGCGCCGCGCCGGCCGGCATGGTCGCGGTGCGGCTGACCGATATGGGACGCTGGCTGTTGCTGAACGGGCCGGCGCCGGAGATCCCGGAGGAGAGCGGCCGCGTCGTGGTGCAGCCCAACTACCGCATCTTCGCCTTCGACCCCATCTCCGACACCGTGCTGGCCCGGCTGGACAGCTTCGCCACCCGGCGCAACGCCGAGCGCGCCATCGAGTATGAGCTCACGCGCGAGACGCTCTACCGCGCCCAACTGGCAGGCCAGAGCGCGGATCAGATCCAGACCTGGCTGGAGCAGGTAACGGGCGCGCCGCTGCCGCAGAACGTGGCCCGCAGCCTGATCGAATGGCAAGCTGCCTTCGAACGCATCACCGTCTACAGTCGGGTTGGCTGGCTGGAGGCGGCCGAGCCGGCGCTGATCGACCGCCTGGCGACGGACCCGCGCTGGAGCAGGGCGATCGTCAAACGCGTCAGCCCCACCGGGTTGATCGTGCGCGCCGACCGGATCGACGAGCTGGAGCAGGCGCTGCTGACTATGGATGAGCTGCCCTCGCGCAACAGCGATCCGGAGCTGGCCCGCCGCGCCAGCATTGCCTTGGATGACGCGGGGCGCATCACCTCCCTCACAGCCGTGCCCAACATCTACGCCGCCGGCATTCTGCGCCTGTTCTGCGAGCAAACCCCCACCGGCTGGCAGATCACCGCGCGCAGCGTGGCTCAGGCCAGCGCCGCGGGTTTGGACGCGGCCGCCATCCTGGCCTATTTGCAGGTCATGGCTGTGGGCGGCGTGCCGGCCAAGCTGCTCGCCCGAATCAAAGCCTGGAGCCAGCACTACGGCGCGGCCACCGTGTATACCCTGACGCTGATGCAGTTCCGCGATCAGGATGTGCTGGACGAGTTGCGCAACGATCCCCACCTGGCCCGCAGCCTGAAGCCATTCAAGCCGGAGGCCAGGTTGGGACTGGCCGAGGTCGCGCCGGCAGATGTGGCGGAGGTCATGGCGCTGCTGGCGGATTATGGGGTGGATGTGCGCCAGTAAGCCCCGATTGTCATTTGCGCGAATTGACAGATTGCTGACTTCGGAGATACTTTGAGCAGCATCCTCGTGCACAGCACGTTCAAGCTATCTTTCGGAAGGAGTCATCGACATGGATTTGCCGGTTCAACTGCAAAGCGATGAAGAGGTTGTCGAGGTGATCAGACGGCACCCGGCCAGCCTCTGGGGCCGCCTGGTGCTGATCGCCCTGGTGTTGATCGTCGCCCTGTTCATCTGGGCCAACTTCGGCGGCAGCGGCGCCTTCAGCTCCCTGCTGGACATTGTCCTGGTTCTGGTGATCGTCGGCGGCTTGTTGATCGGTTTCATGGTCTGGTATCGCTACCGCAACGACCTTTGGGTGATCACCAGCCAGCGGCTGATCGACGTGACCCGCTCCACCCCCTTCAACCAGCAGATCACCACGGCGTCGCTGCGCAATGTGCAGGACATCAGCATTCGCCGCAAGGGGATCTTCAACACGGCGTTCAACTTCGGCGATGTGATCTGCCAGACTGCCTCGGCGGCCGGCAACACCTTCGCCCTGGTCGGCGTGGCCAACCCGGAGCAGGTGCTGGACGCCATCGACAACGCGCGCGCTCAGGTGAAGCGAAGCGCCTGATCAGCCCTGACCGGCTGGCAACTGTGCCCACAAAAAAGGCCTGGCGAATTCGCCAGGCCTTTTTTGATCTTACAGACCAGCCCCCGATGCGGAGTCGAAGTGTTCGCGGGGGTTGACCCGTGCGCAGCGAGCGCGCTGCCCGCCCAACGACCCGATTTCCGCTGGCCAGCCGGCGCTTTGGAAGTGCTGCCTGAGGTCGCGCCAGCTAACGGCGACGGTTGCCGACGACGGTGACTACCTCGCTGATGGTGAAGCTGGCGACCTGCTCGCCGGGGGTGTAGCTGCCCTGGTAGAGCCCATGGCCCAACGCCTCGCTGGCGCTGCCGCCGTAATAGACCTCGATGGCGTCCCCCATCGCCAGCGCCGGCGAGGAGAAGACGAGGGACTGGAAGGCCTTCAGCGGTGCAAAGGTCAGCAAGCTGTCGCCGCCGCTGGTCTGAATGTGGATCATCGTCCCGGCCGGCAGCATGGCAGGGAAGTTCAGCATCAGCGAAGGCTGGCCGGAGGAACGGCTGGGCGCCTGGGCCATGCCGATGCTGCCGGCGGCGGCCAAAAAGCCGCCCGAGATGTCGAAGGTGGCGTCGTAGTCCAGCGCGCCGTTCATGTTCTCCGTGGGGCCGTTGATGATCACCACGCCGTCGGTCATCTCGATGCTGCCGTTGACGTCGATGCCGTCGCCGGCCGCATTGACCGCGATGTTGCCGCCGTGGATGAACAACTGATTGCCGCCGCTGTCGTTGCCGGCCGCGTTGATGCCATCGTCGCTGCTGACCAGGTCGATGTCGCCGCCGTTGATGGTGATCAGCACGCTCTCAATCCCTTCGACCGACTGGGTGATCCGAATCACGCCGTCGTTGATGATCAGCGTGTTCTCGGCATGGATGGCGTCATCGCCGCTGGCCAAGGTGAGCTGGCCGCCGTCGATGGTCAGGCTGTCGTCCGAGTTCAGCGCATCGTCGGCCGCATCCACCGTGATGACGCCGCCGGAGATGGCGATGCTCACATCGGCTTTGATTCCTTTGGCCGAGGCGTCGTCGCCGAGAAAACTGCCGCTGCCGCCGCCCGCGGTCAGCGTGAGCTGGCCATCGCTGATCAGCAGGTCGGTCTCGGCCGTGAGCGCGTCCCCTTTGGCGGTGACGGTGATGACGCCGCCGGCGATGACCAGACGGCCCCGCTCGCTGGCGATCCCGTCGTCGTAGTTGCCTGTGACCGTCAACGCGCCGTTGCCGGCGATGGTCAGATCGGCATTGCTGAAGAGGGCCGCGTCAGGCTCGTCCTCTTCCGGGTTGGCAAAGAGATAGGACGCGCCGTCGGTGAGGGCGTTGACCGCGCCGTCGGCCAGGAGAATCTCCACCGCCCCGGCGTTGGCGATGACAAGGGGCGCGCCGCTGGCGTTGGTCAGCTCCAGGCCGTCCAGGATCAGTTGCACCTGCCCTTGGCCGGGAACGTCCACCACGATCTGGCCGTCGCTCAGCGCGCCGCTGAGACGATAGGCGCCGGCGGCGGTGATGGTGGCGCTGGCGCCCTGCACGGCGACGCCCGGCCCATCCGCGGCGATGGCGTCGCCGGTCAGGGTAATTTGCACCGCCGCGCTGGCCGCATCGACCGGCGCGCTGACGGTTGCCTGCGCCTGGCTGTTCTCCGTCGGCGTGGCAGTGGCCGCGACGGTGTTGGTGGGCGCGGGACTGCTGGCGGGCGCGGCGGTGGGGCTTGCTTCCGCCGTGACCGCGGCCGGGCTGGCGGCTGTGATGGCCTCAGCCGGGGTCGTGGTGGGCGGCAGCGTGGGCGCGTTGCTCTGGCAGGCAGCAAAGGTCGCCAGCGCAAGGATGCCGACCAGCGCCAAAGATAACATGCGTCGAATCATGATGTCATTCCTGTTGTGTTGCCTTGAATCTTACAGATCGTCGCTTCCCACGATCAAATCGAAGATCGAGCCGAGTTCTTCTTCCGAGTAAAAGTGAATCACCAGCCGGCCGCCGCGGCGGCTGCGGTAGAGGTTGACCTTGGTGCCCAGCGCGTCGCGGAAGCGGCTCTCCAGCTCACGGGTTTCGGGGCTGGCCTCCTCTTCGCCGCTCGTTTCCTCCACCTTGGGCTCGGCCGTCTGCTGGTTCAGACGCCGCACCAGCTCCTCGGTCTGGCGCACGGTCAGCTCGTTTTCCAGCACCAGTTGCAGCGCCTGCTCGATCGCGGCGTCGCCGGAGAGCCCCAGCAAGGCGCGGGCGTGGCCCTCCTTGATCTGACCGGCGATCACGGCCTCCTTGGCGCGGTCGGGCAGGCGCAGCAGGCGCATGGCGTTGGTCACGGCCACGCGGCTCTTGCCCACCCGCGCCGCCACCACGTCCTGGGTCAGGCCAAACTCCTCCACCAGCGCCTGATAGGCCGCGGCTTCCTCCAGCGGGTTGAGGTCGGCCCGCTGCACGTTCTCCACCAGCGCCAGCTCCAGCATCCCCTGCGGCGACACATCCTTGACGATGGCCGGCACCGTTTGCAGGCCAGCCAGTTGCGAGGCGCGCCAGCGCCGCTCGCCGGCCACCAGGTGATACTGCACGGCCGCGCCGGCCGGCGCCAGCGTCAACACCAGCGGCTGGATCAGCCCGTGGGTGCGGATCGATTCGGCCAGCTCGGCCAACGCCTCCGGCTCCATCTGGTCGCGCGGCTGGCGCGGGTTGGGGGCGATCTGGTCCACCGGCGCCTCGGTCAGGCCCGAAGGGGGCAACGCCGAGGGCGCCGCACCCGCGCCCGGTGGGATCAAAGCGCTCAGGCCCTTGCCCAGACCGCTGCGTCGTGGGGTATTCATGGTTTCTCGCTCCCGGATTGACGCTCGCGCGCCTCGCGTGCGAGCAATTCATGGGCCAGGGCCAGATAGGCGCTTGCGCCCGGCGAACCGGGGGCATAGCTGAGAATCGGCTGGCCATAGCTGGGCGCCTCGCTCAGGCGCACGCTGCGCGGAATCACCGCGTCGAAGGTCTCACGGGGAAAATGTTGGCGCACCTCGGCCACCACGTCGGCCGCCAGGTTGGTGCGGGCGTCGAACATGGTCATGACGATGCCGTAGATGCGCAACTGCGGGTTGAGGTGCTCCCGCACCAGGCCGATGGTCTGCGTCAGCCGGCCCAGCCCCTCCAGCGGCAGATACTCGCACTGGATGGGGATGATCACGCCGCCGCTGGCTGTGGTCAGCGCGTTAACCGTCAGCAGGCTGAGACTGGGCGGACAATCCAGCAGCACATGGTCATAGCGATGCAGCACCGGCGCCAACATGCGCTGCAAGATCCGCTCGCGCGCGATCATGCTGACCATCTCCACGTCGGCCCCGGCCAGCTTGGGGGAGGAGGGGGCCAGGTCCAGCCGGAGCTGCGGGGTGAGGGTGATGATCTGGTCCAGCGGCGTCCGGTCGATCAACGAATCGTACAGCGTCTGCTCCAGCTCATCGGCGCTGACCCCCAGGCTGCTGGTGGCGTTGGCCTGCGGGTCACAGTCCACCAACAGCACGCGGTTGCCGGCCGCGGCCAGGTAGGCGGCCAGATTGACGGCCGTGGTGGTCTTGCCGACGCCCCCTTTCTGGTTGGCCAGCGCGTAGACTCGGGTCATGCTACCACCCATGCTCCGCCAGATAGGCCTCGACACGGGCGCGCTCAGGCATGGCGCCGTAGCTGGCTGCCTCGATGCTGAAGGAGGCTGTCACGTTGGCAAAGCGCGCCGCCTTGATCGGATCGCCGCTTTCGTGAAAATAGATCAGAAAGGCGGCGGTGAAGGTGTCGCCCGCGCCGGTGGGGTCGACCTCCCGCGCTGGCCGGGGGCGGACGTGGGTCACGTGACCGCGGTAGTAGACATCTGCGCCGTGCATGGCGCGCGTCAACACCACCAACTCCACCTGCTCGGCATAGCAGCGGGCCAGCGAAATGTCGTGGTTGACATCCTCGGTGCTGACCACCAGCACATCGGCGAAACGGAGCAGGTCGGCGTCACAGGCAATCGGCGCGTGGGAGACGCGACCCTGCGCGTCCCAGCGGCGCATCCAGCCCTGCGGCACAAAGCCGCGCAGCGCGTGGGGGAAGAGCTCGGCCACGCCCGGATCCAGCTCGCCCGCCAGCGGTCCCAGCAGGACGATGGGCGGTGCGGCCTGCACCACGGCCGCGGGCACATCCTCCCGGCCGATGGCGCCGGCCAGGGCGTGGATCGTCTGCACGCGACCGGCGGGGGTGTAGACATTCTCGAAGGTCAGCGTGTGCTCCGAGGGCAGCGCGAAGAGCTCGATGTCGTCATAGATGGAGGGCAGCGTCAGATCCGCGCCCACCCGCGCCAGCACACCTGGCCGGCGACCCAGTCGCATGGCCGCCGCCGAGGCATAGGTGACGGTTCCGCCCACCGCGTAGCCGCCAGGAATCAGATCTTTGGTGATATTGCCGATAGTCAGGAAGTCCATGGCGGCCATTGTAACACAGGCCCCGCGCGCGGTCAAAGCAAGGACATAAAAACCGTAACTGTTCAGCCGGCGGGTGCGAACACGTTGATTGAGTAGGCCGCCGTATCGAAATCAACGTGTTCGCACCCGCCGGCGGGCCAGGGCGCCCGACGCGTGCCGGCCAGACCCGGCTGAAGCCTCGACTCCGCGCCATATTTGGAATCGCTGCACAAAAACGACAAGTCTGCCATCGGCGCCGGGCACTTGATTCCATGAAAAAAGGCTTGACTTATCATCAAGTTGATCATATAATGAAGGCAGCCGTGTTTTGTTCTGTGGCAGTGCGGCCACTTGTTAGCTCGGGAGGATACCCATGAAACGACGTTCGCGCACATTCCTCACCTCATTGGCCATCGTGGTTCTATTGGTCGTGTCTGCAGGCGCGGCCGGCGCATCGGGCGGCGGCTCGATGTCCGACTGGTCAGCCTGGCAGGCCTATTTCACCCCCATCGTCCCAGCCACACCGCACGGGCCGGCCAGCCCGGCCGGGTTGCCTATTCCCACGCAGTCACCCTCCAACGCGCTGCTGCAAGCCTGGGTCAACATGATTCCATCGCTGCCCCAGCCCGCACAGCAGGCACACGCCGAGGAGGTGGCACGCGGGAATTGGCATCCGAGCATCATCGGCCACGGCCCGGCAGTGACCGGCATCGCCGCCGGCAACCAGTGGGCCTACGGCAATCAGTTGCTCAATTCGGCCAACCCCGGCCCCTTCTTTGAGACCTTCAACAACTTCTACGGCACGACATGGCGTCAGATCCCGCACCTCTGGGGCGGCTATGCCTACCGCGGCGCGGACAACGTGGTGCTGACGGCTGAGAAGGTGGTCAAGGACGAAAGCCCCTACGACGGCAGCTACTCCATGAAGATCGCCGGGTCAGTGCCCTTCGAGGCCGGCGTCTCACGCGAGATCAAGGTGTCGCCCGGCGCTGAGGTCAAGGTGCGCGTCATGTACGCGCTCTATGACCACGGCGGCCTGCACAATGGCAACGTGCTGACCTACGACTGGGCCGCCCTGGGCGTCAAGGCCGACGACTTCGACGCTGAATGGGTCAACGGCCCCTGGCATGGCCAGTGGCTGCCGCTGGAGCACACCGTGACCGCGGGGCCGGAAGGCCGCATTATGATCTTCCTGCAGGTCATCAGCCCGCTGGCCGAGAACGTCAACGCCTACTTCGATGACGTTCAGGTCTGGGTGGACGGCGAGCCGTACCAGGGTTAGCTTCCCCCTCTGGCAGCAACGAACGGCCAGGAGTCACGCTCCTGGCCGTTTCTTTTGGGTCAAGACCAACGCCTGGGCGGGGCGCCCGGCCGCCTCAGCCGGCGCGTCTTTCGATGTGTGCGCCCAGGCTCAACAGCTTCTGCTCCAGATGCTCGTAGCCGCGGTCGATCTGGGCGATGTTGCCGATCTCGCTCACCCCCTGGGCGCAGAGGGCGGCAATCACCAGCGCCATGCCGGCGCGGATGTCAGGGCTGACCACGGTGCTGCCGCGCAGCGTCGATGGTCCCACCACCACCGCGCGATGCGGGTCACAGAGGATGATCTGCGCGCCCATGGTGATCAGTTTGTCGGTGAAGTAAAGGCGGCTTTCGAACATTTTGTCGTGGATCAGCACGGTGCCCTGGGCCTGGGTGGCCGTCACCAGTGCGATGCTCAAGACGTCGGCCGGAAAGGCCGGCCAGGGCGCGTTGTCGATGGTCGGCACCGCGCCTCCCACGTCAGGCTGAATGGCCAGCTCTTGCTCATCCTCCACCACCAGGGTATCGCCCTCGTAGTGCATGCGCACCCCCAGCCGCTTGCTGAACACCATGTCAACCATGCGCAGATGCTGGCGATCGACGCCGCGGATGCGCACCTCGCCCCGCGTCACCGCGCCCAGCCCGATGTAGCTGCCGATCTCGATGTGATCGGGGCAGATGGTCCACTCGCCGCCGTGCAGCCGGTCGACCCCCTCGATCACCAGGATGTTGCTGCCGATGCCGCTGATCTTGCCGCCCATGCGGTTGATGCACAGGCACAGGTCCTGCACGTGCGGCTCTGAGGCGGCGTTGCGGATCACGCTGGTTCCCCGGGCCAGCGCGGCCGCCATGATGGTGTTCTCCGTCGCCGTGACGCTGGCCTCGTCCAACAGGATATCGGCCGCGGCCAGCCGGCCGGCGTGCAGGGCAAAATCGCCGTTGTGGCTCACCTGGGCGCCCATGGCCTCCAACGCCAGCAGGTGCGTGTCGATCCGGCGGCGGCCGATCTTGTCGCCGCCAGGCAGAGGCAGGTGAATCGAGCCGGCGCGGGCCAGCATGGGGCCGATCAGGGTGATGGAGCCGCGCGTGCGCCGGAAAAGGTCGGGGTCGGGCGTGGTATGGCGCAGGGTGTGCGCGTGCAGGGTCAGGGTATTGTCAGCCTGCCACGCGGCCGTCACCCCCAGCTCCGCCAACAGCTCAAGCTGGGTCTCGATGTCGCCGATGCGCGGCACGTTGTGCAGGATGAGCGGCTCGTCGGTGAGCAGGCAGGCCGCCAACAGCGGCAGGGCGGCGTTCTTGTTGCCGCTGGGTGTCACCTCGCCGTTGAGGGGATGGCCCCCTTCGATGATGAATTGTTCCATGGGTTAATCTCCGAGGGATGCAATGGGGGTATCGATGCGTGATGTGTAACTTGTAACTCGTAACTCGTAACTCGTAACCGGAATGGCGGGAGTTGGCTTCTCGTAGCGGGGTTATGTGCCGAATGTCAGGCGCCGAATGTCAGGCGTCGAATGTCAGGCGCCGAATGTCAGGCGTCGAATGTCAGGCGTCGAATGTCAGGCGCCGAATGTCAGGCGCCGAATGTCAGGCGCCGAATGTCACGCGCCAGGTGTCACGAACCACGTTTCACGCCTCACGCATCCACCGCTGTGCACAGCCAACTCTCATCCTTGCACACTCCGGGTTACGCATTACGCATTACGCACTACGTGTCACGCAAAACCACCCGAACAGGTTCACCGGCCGCCAGGCCCAGCCGTTGGGCCGCGTTGCCGTCGCGCATGGCCACCTCCAGCGTGGCAGCGCTGCTGACCAGCGCCAGCAGTTGACCGGGCGCCACGTCGGCATAGCTGGCGCTGAGACCGCTGATCTGCCGGCCGGCGATCTGCACGGTGCAGGCATGGCCCGCCAGCCAGGCGCCGGGGATATTGCTGATGGCGTTGCCGAAGCGGTCCACGTGGATGAGCTGGCCGTGCAGGCTGCCATCGGCGCCACGGTGCGGCGGCTGAAGGTGAAAGCGCACGGGGTCGTCCAATCGCGTCCCCAGCGCCGTCAGCGGAACGCCGTTGGCCAGGTGCGCCGCGGCCGGCGCGAAGATATCGCGGCCATGAAAGGTGCGGCTGACCTGTGGCCGCCAATAGGCGGGGTTGTCCAGGTGGACGCAGGTGGGCGATGAGTGGGCGTCGAGGGCATAGGTGAAGACCCCGTTGTCTGGCCCCACCAGGAAGCACGGCCCCGCGGCCGCGGCCAGCGGCCGGCGCGCGCTGCCCACGCCAGGATCGACTACCACCAGGTGAATCGTGTCCGGGGGAAAGTAGGGCAGGGCCGTCTGGAGCACGTAGGCTGCCTCGAACAGGTCTTGCGGCGGGATCTGGTGGGTGATGTCGATCACCACAGCCTGAGGGGCCAGGCTGGCGATGACACCTTTCATGGCGGCTACATAGCCATCGGAGAGGCCGAAATCGGTGGTCAGGGTGATGATGGGCATGATCCGTCCATAGGTTTTGCGCAACATGTCACAACTTGATTGTACCGCGTCAAGGCAACGGCGTCAAGGTAGGGTTGGCACGGCGGCGCCAGAACATACGTTTGGGTCAACGCATTGCTGGCCCTGCATTTCTGGCGAAAATGGGCGAGTCGTGCTATACTGCCTCCATGCCGGTCTCTGGACTCGCTCTGTCTCAGGCGACACCTTCGCTCGACGCTGCGCCATCGCGGCGTCGTTGTTTCAGCGCCAAGGTGGCGCCTGATTTGTTGCAACAGGCGGCGGAAGCGCCGCCGCTCAACTCACGGAGGTCCCTTTGGGGCTGATCGACACCCTTTCCAGCGGTTTCCGAGTGGTTCAACGCCGTCCCTGGCTGTTTCTGTTGCCGGTTCTGATGGACCTGTGGCTATGGCTGGGGCCCCGCTGGTCGATCCAGCCGCTGATGGATCGCCTGTTGAGCTGGTGGCAGTTTCAGAACCTGCCCACGGAGCTGGCCCCGGCTGCCCTCCCCTACCGTGAGATGATGCAGGCCATCGGCGCCAACTTCAATCTGTGGTGGCTGATGGACAGCAACCCGACCTGGCTGCGCACCGCGTTGCCCGGCCTGGCGGAGCCGGCCAGCCTGGGCGCCGCGCCGGGTGCGACCACCATCCAGCCGCTGGCCATGCTGCTTTGGGCGCCGCTGCTGCTGCTGTTGGGCGTGGCGCTGGGCAGCATCTTCATGGCCGCCGTGGCCTCGCAGGTAGCGCATCTGCGGGCCGCCGGCCAACCGGCCGATGGGTCTGCTCAACCGCCGTCTGCGACGACGCCTGAACGACCGACGGGCATCGCTTTCTGGCTGCGGCGGGCGCTGCGCACTTTTTTGCTGGCGGTGCTGCTGGGCCTGGCCGCGCTGGCGCTGCTGGTCGTGGTCACCCTGCTGCTTTCACTGCTCTTGACGCCGGTGTTGCTCTTTGCCCCGCAGATAGGCGCCGGTGTGGCCAGCATGGCCAGTCTGCTGATCGGCTGGCTGGCGGTGGTGGCCTATATGATGTTCTATTTCGTGTTGGCCGCCATCGTCAGCGACGGCGGCGGGCTGCGCCAGGCGCTGTGGCGCAGCTTCAACGTGGTCCATCGCAACTTCTGGTCCACCATTGGGCTGGTGCTGCTGGTGACGTTGATCCTGTGGGGCTTTGGCCTGATCTGGCAGCGGCTGGCCGCGGCCAGCCCTCTGGGCGTGCTGGTCGCCATCGTTGGCAATGCCGTGCTGATCACTGGCCTGACCGCCGCCCGCCTGATTTTCTATCAAGAACGCTGCGCCGCCTGGCTGGCGGCTTTGCCGGCGCAGGAGCCGGCGGTATAGGGTGTTTTCCAAGGAGTGTAGGTCGTGCCTCAGAACAATCAATCGGTACAGTCTGCGCAATACGACGCCAACAACATCACCGTGTTGGAGGGTTTGGAGGCGGTGCGCCGCCGCCCCGGCATGTACATCGGCGGCACCGACGGCAAGGCGCTGCACCACATGGTCTATGAGGTGGTGGACAACGCCATCGACGAGGCCATGGCCGGGGCCGCCGACAGCATCGAGGTCGTGATCAACGCCGATGAGAGCGTCAGCGTCAACGACAACGGCCGCGGCATCCCGGTGGGCATCCATGAGCAGACCGGCCTCTCCGCGCTGACGGTGGTGATGACCAAGCTGCACGCCGGCGGCAAGTTCGGCGGCGGCGGCTATAAGGTCTCCGGCGGCCTGCATGGCGTCGGCGTTTCGGCCGTCAACGCGCTGTCGGAATGGATGGAGGTGGAGGTGCGCCGCGAGGGCCAGATCTGGCGCCAACGTTTCGAGCGCGGCATTCCCAAAACCGGCGTCGACGTGGTCGGCAAGATGAAGCCGGGCGATTCCACCGGCACCAAGGTGACCTTCCTGCGCGACACCGAGATCTTCGAGGTGCTGGACTATCGCTACGATACCCTGCTGCAGCGCTTCCGCGAGATGGCCTTTCTCACCCGTGGCATCACCATCACCTTCAGCGACCTGCGAGGCGAGCAGCCGCGCCACAACACCTTCTACTTCGAAGGGGGCGTGCAGAGCTTCGTGCGCTACCTGAACAAGAATCGTGTGACGCTGCATGAGCCGATCTACGTGGAACGCGAGCTCGAAGGGGTTCTGATCGAAGCCGCCTTGCAGTACACCGACGGCTACAACGAGTCGACCTACACCTTTGCCAACACCATCAACACCCCCGACGGCGGCAGCCATCTGACCGGCCTGCGCACCGCCCTGACCCGCACCGTCAACGACTATGCGCGCAAACAGAGCATGCTCAAGGAGAACGAGGCCGGCTTTACCGCCGACGACACGCGCGAGGGGCTGACGGCCATCGTCAGCGTCAAGCTGCCCGACCCGCAGTTCGAGAGCCAGACCAAGGTCAAGCTGCTCAACGCCGAGGTCAAGACCCACGTGCAGCAGGCCGTGGGCGAGGCGCTGACCGAGTGGATGGAGGGCAACCCGCGCGACGCCAAGAAGATCGTCGAAAAGTGCCAAACCAGCAGCCGCGCCCGCGACGCCATGCGCAAGGCGCGCGATCTGGTGATCCGCAAGAGCGCGCTGGAGAGCGCCACCCTGCCCGGCAAGCTGGCCGACTGCTCCGAGCGCGACCCGACCAAGTCGGAGCTCTACATCGTGGAGGGCGACAGCGCCGGCGGCTCTGCCAAGCAGGGCCGCGACCGCCGCTTCCAGGCCATCCTGCCGCTGCGCGGCAAGATCCTCAACGTCGAAAAGGCCCGCCTGGACAAGGCGCTGGCCAACAAGGAGATTCAGGCGCTGATCACCGCCCTGGGCATCGGCATCGGCGACCAACTCAACGTGGAGAACCTGCGCTATGGTCGGGTCCTCATCATGACCGATGCTGA
>JAKQCW010000147.1 GCA_029558955.1 Chloroflexota bacterium | reverse complement strand
TGGCGGATACGTTCATCGACGGAGGCTTGCAGGCGCACTATTCCGACCTGCTCTTTGCCGTTCGGCTGAACGACAACCGCCCGGCTGCCGTCTATGTGTTGTTTGAGCACAAGAGCTATCCAGACGTGCGTGTCGCCTTCCAGTTGTTGCGCTACATGGTGCGCATCTGGGAGCGCTGGCCCAAGCCGTCGGGCGGCCTGCAGCCGATCATTCCCCTGGTGGTCTATCATGGCCAATGGGAGTGGCGCACTCCGATCAACTTGGCGGGCATGTACGACGGGCCGGCCGATCTGCTGAGCTATTTTCCCGACTTTCGCTACTGCCTGGTCGATCTCAGCAAGTTCAGCGACGCCGATATCAGAGGCGAGGCCATGCTGCGCCTGGCGCTGCTGGCCATGAAGCATATCCGCGATCGCCAGGCGCTTGAGCAGGTACCGGAGATCTTTGACCTGATGGAAAAGCTGTCGCAGACCGAAAGCACCGCAGAGTTCGTCGCGACGGTATTGCGTTACTTCATCACCGGCAGCGACACAATGACTGAAGCCGATCTGCGGCAGTCTATGGAGAAACACTGGCCAGAAGGAGTTACTGTGATGTCAACAATTGCGGAACGTTGGATTGAACAAGGGGTGCAGAAGGGAATTGGCATCGGCGTGCAGCAGGGTATGCAGCAGGGGATCAACCAGGGGCTGCAGCAAGGGATTGCTCAAGGCCGGCGGGAAGGCATTTTGAGCGCCATTGAGCTGGGCCTGAAGCTCAGATTCGGCAGCGAGGGCTTGCTCCTCCTCCCTGAAATCTACGGCATTCAGGACGATGTCATCCTGCGCACCATCTACAGCAGCATTGAAATGGCCAAAAGCCCCGACGAGCTGCGGCGCATCTACGCCTGAGCCATGAGCGCTGCCACCTATCAAGCCGCTGGTGTGGATATCGCCGCGGGCAGTCGCGCCGTCGAGCTGATGAAGGGCGCGGTGCGGGCCACCTACGGGCCAGAGGTGTTGCTGGGCATCGGCGCGTTCGGCGGGCTGTTCGACGCGGCCAGCCTGAGGAGCATGGAGGCGCCCGTTCTTGTGGCCTCCACCGACGGCGTGGGCACCAAGACCAAGATCGTCAGCGCGCTGGGCCGCTTCGACACGGTCGGCCACGACATCGTCAACCACTGCGTCAACGATATCCTGGTGCAGGGCGCGCGGCCGCTCTTCTTCCTGGACTACATCGCCAGCAGCAGGCTGGATCCGGAGATGATCGCCGCGGTGGTGGCTGGCGCGGCCGCGGCCTGCCAGGCGGCCGGCTGCGCGTTGCTGGGCGGCGAGACGGCCGAGATGCCCGGCGTCTACGCGCCTGGTGAGTTCGATCTGGTGGGAACCATCGTCGGCGTCGTCGACCGCCGCGAGATCATCGATGGTTCGACCATCCAACCGGGCGACGCGGTGATCGGGCTGGCCTCGTCAGGGCTGCACACCAATGGCTTCTCGCTGGCCCGCCGCGTCTTCGAGGGATGGGACCTGCACGCCGCGCCGCCGGAGCTGGGCCAGCCGCTGGGCGAGGCGCTGCTGACGCCGCACCGCTGCTACCTGGCTGAGATCCAGCGGCTGCGCGCCGCTGGCGTCGCCATCAAGGGACTGGCCCACATCACCGGCGGCGGGCTGATCGACAACCCGCCGCGCATCCTGCCCGCGGGCACGGCCATCCACCTGCACCGCGGCCAGTGGCCCATCTCGCCCCTCTTCCATCTCATCCAGCGCGCCGGCCAGATCGACGACGCCGAGATGGCGCACGTCTTCAATCTGGGACTGGGCATGTTGATCGTCACAGCGCCCCAACAGGCCGCGACCGCCCTGCATGTGCTGGGCGAGGGCTGGTTGGTGGGCGAGGTGGCGGCGGGCGAGCGGAACAGTGTGATCCATGCAGCGTAAGCCCCATGCGAGCCAACGCTTGACTCAACGACTCGCCATTTTCATCTCCGGCAGCGGCAGCAACCTGCAGGCTGTCATCGACGCCATCGCGGCTGGCCGGCTGGACGCACAGATCGTGGTGGTGGTGTCCAACCGCGGCGCGGCCTTTGGCCTGACGCGGGCTGAGCAGGCCGGCATCCCCACGGTGGTCTTCCCGCTCAAGCCCTACAGCGACGCCGGCAGGCCGCGCGTGCAGTATGACGCGGACCTGGCCGGGTTGGCGGCGAGCTACACCCCCGATCTGATCGTGCTGGCCGGCTGGATGCACGTGCTCAGCCCGGCTTTTCTGGATCGCTTCCCCGGCCGCGTGCTCAATCTGCACCCGGCGCTGCCCGGCCAGTTTGCCGGAACCCATGCCATCCAGCGCGCTTACGAGGCGTTCCAGCGCGGCGAGATCGATCACACCGGCGTGATGGTGCATTGGGTCGTACCGGAGGTGGACGCCGGGCCGGTGGTGGTCAGCGCAGAGGCGCCGATCTACCCCACAGATAGCCTGGACGACCTGGAGGCCCGCATTCACAGCCTCGAGCACCGGCTGCTGGTCGAAGCCATCGCCCAAGTCGGCAGGTGACCCGCCCGCTCAGGCCGGTCTCCGACCGAGCCACAACCCACCCGCCCGCTCAGGCCGGTCTCCGACCGAGCCACAACCCACCCGCCCGCTCAGGCCGGTCTCCGACCGAGCCGTCCCACATTCCCATGATGTCCCCACATTCCTCCCAACCCCATTGGTGGCAGCGTTCAGCGCAGGCGGTGGCGTCCAGCCGCTATGGCTCGAAGCTGGCCAGCCGCCTGTTGCCGCGCCTCGACCGCGCCGTGCTGCGTCTGAGCGGCAACCGTTTCACGGTCAGCAGCGCGATGAGCCACGTGCCGGTGGTGATGCTGACCACCACCGGCGCCAAATCGGGCCAGCCCCGCACCGTGCCGTTGCTGGCCTTCCCCGACGGCGAGAAGGTCGCGCTGATCGCCTCCAGCTTCGGCAACACCAAGCATCCCGCCTGGTATCTGAACCTGCGCGCCAACCCGCGGGCGCTGCTGACCTTCCACGGCCAACCGGCGCGGCCCTACATCGCTCGCGAGGTCAGCGGCGCTGAGCGGGAACTTCATTGGCAGCGCGCGGCCCGCGCCTATCCCGGCTACAACGCCTACCGCGAGCGCGCCGGTGGACGGGAGATCCCGGTGCTGCTGTTGGAACCGGAGTAACCCGTGCGCTACCTTGCCGTCCCCCGCACCCTCTGCTTCATCCTGCACGGCGACGACGTGCTCTTGATCCAGCGCGGCCAGCACAAGCGCCTCTTTCCCGGCAAGGTCAACGGCGTCGGCGGCCATGTCGAGGCGGGCGAGGATGTGGCCGCCTCAGCCGTGCGCGAGATCTACGAGGAGACCGGCCTCATGGTGCATGACCTGTGGCTGGCCGGCGTGGTGCATATTGACAGCCGCTTGGGCCAGGCTGAACCGCTGGCCGATGGCGCGCGGCCGGGCGTCATGGTCTTCGTGTTCACAGCCCAGGCACGCGACCGCGCGACGCGCGCCTCCGAGGAGGGTGAGCTGCTCTGGGTCCCCCTGGATGAGGTGCATGCGCTGGACTGGCCGGAGGGCAATCCGCAACTGCTGCTGCTGGCGTTGGAGGCGCGGCAAACTGGCCGACCATTTTCATTGCAACTGTCTTGAATCTGCATTCAACTTGTGTTATACTTGCGGGCATCATGCATTGGCCGACGATGGGTCTTTCGGTTTTCTGGCGGTGACAATTTGTCACGCACTATTTTGTCGGTCTCTGAATGCATGAGCACCACAAGGGCATGGCAGGCTGAGTGCGCCTGCTGTGCCTTTGTTGTTTTTCGCCATCCTCGTCTGCCTGGCGCCACCTGGCAACTGCCAAGGCCCTCCACACTCGAGATGTGCCAA
>JAKQCW010000139.1 GCA_029558955.1 Chloroflexota bacterium | reverse complement strand
GGATTTCGATACGGCGGCCTACTCAATCCACGGCTCACACCCGCAGGCGGAGCAGCACTGCCCGCACGGCGCGTCACGCGGTCAGGCTGCCGCGGCCGCGCGGTTTGGCTCGGCCGGCGTCTCGGTCGCGACCTAGGCCGCGGCGTCGGGTTCGGCATCCTTAGCGGCCGTCGTGCTGTAGGGATGTTCCCTGGTGAACCGGCGGTGGATGTCGAAGGCAATCCACAGCAGGACCGGTCCTGGCAACATTTCCAGGGTAATGCCGTAGGCGAGGATCTGCGCCACGCCTAAGCCGGCAATGCTCAGGGGAAGCACGCGACCCCGCGCATGAATCAGGCCGCCGGTGCGCCGATAGAGAGCCTCGTCGAACCTGACCATCACATCGGCGATCTGCTGGTCCAGCCTGGCCTGACCGCTCCCGCCTTCGCCTTCGCCTTCCTCTTCTCCCGGCTCGATCTCCAGCGCTACCTCGGAGATCAGTTCCACCTCTTTGAGCGCCCGGTGCAGGATGTCGTGGCCGTCGTGTCCTGGGTGATGCTTCACCGTGACGCTGCCCGTGCGCTGGTTGATCTCGACCTCGCCGACATGCGGGTCCTGCTCCAGTTGCGCTTTGAGCCGCGCCATCTCCTCCGGCGAGCGGTGATCTTGGTCCAGGCTCATGCGAATGCGTCCGTGCGTCTTGCTCTTGGTCACGCCAACCGTGTGGACGGCGTCCTGGGCCGTCGACGCGGGGGCCGCATCCGCCAGCGCCGCAGTGGATTCTCTTGTCTCATCCATCGACTGTTTCTCCGTTTGCTGCCTGCGCGGCCCTGGTCTGGTCGCGATACATGACGACTGCCTGGGTGATGTACTTGGTCAACTGGTCGCGGATCACCTTGCAAGAGACGATCTCCGGCTTTTCGAGCACCGAGATGTTGACCAGCGTCGCCTCCACCACGGTACACACGCCTTCGAAGCGGCCAACCGTGGTGGGGATCGAGAACGTGATGTTGTTGCTGGCGCCGGACACGCCGCCGCCGCCGTCCACGATCATCGGCCGTACCATGTCGATGATGGCCACCGGGTCATCGGGAACCTTGAAGTTGAAGCTGCACTTCGCCGGGTCTTTAGCGGGGCTTTTGGCGTCCGGCGCGGCCCCATCAACCGTTCGTTGTGCTTTGGGTGGAAACAATGGTTTACTCATGGCGTCGCAATGGCTTTCAACAGCGCCTCGGGCGTGGGATACCGGCGATCGTCGAAGGTGATGAGCACGCTGCCGGTCGTTGGGTTGGGCTGCACCTGTCGGATGCCTTCGATCGCAGCCAACGACTCGCCCAGTTGCACGGCCAACTGCGGCTGGCCGACCAGCATCCGCAGCCGCAGGCGCACCCGGCCCGGCGCCTGCGACACGACATCGCTCATGCCGACGCCAGCCAGGACGCTGGCCAGGCTGGGGGGTGCGACCTCGCTGGCCGGGTTCTCAGCGGCAATCTCGGCAAACAAGGCGCTCCACTGTTGGCCCAGTTTTCGTGCGCCGTCAGCCAGTTTCTCAACCAGGCTGGGGCCAGCCGCGGTCGCCGCGCCGGTCGACGCGGGGTCGGTTTCTCCGGCGGGCGCGGCGGCTTCGGCCGCGGCCTCGCTTGACTTCGTTGTATTGACCATAGATTTCGCCCTGGCGCCAACATCGGCGCCCATTTCCGCCAACTTCGGCCCCGCCTTGGGCGCGGCCACGACCGCGGCCGCGCCCAAGGCGATGGCGATGGCCTGTTCGGCCACGAATTCGGCGAAGGGTGTTACAGGCATGGATACTCTCACTCGCCAGGGGCCCTGACCTCTGGCCCAACCAATCAGGCGGCGCTAACCGGCGCGGGATCCATCCGCCAGGCCCTGAGGGGCCTTCGCACCATCAACCGGCGAATGGAATTCGCCGGCCTCTGCCGCGCCGCCGGCCTCTGCCGCGCCGCCCAACGACGCGGCCGGCAGCAGCGCCGCCGGCTTCTGCCGCCACGGCAGCCTGGCCCGCAGACCGGCCGGGCCGAGCAGCGGGCGAAAGCCGTTCATCTCGGCCACGATGGCTGCGCCATTGTTGAGCACCACCGCGATGGCCGGGCTGATGCCCACCAGCGCGGCCGCCGCCATGCCGGCCACGTTGGGGACCACCACGATGCCGACGTTCTCGCGCACGGTGCGCATGGCCCGCTTGGCCGCGTCGATGGCCGTGATCAGCGACGTCAGGTTGTTGTCCATCAGCACCACTTCGGCCGTCTCGCGGGCCATGTCGGTGGCGCCGGCGAAGGAGACCGATACCGCAGCATGGGCCAGCGCCGCCGAGTCGTTGATGCCGTCGCCGACGAAGACCACCTTCTTGCCGCTGTCCTCCAGCGCCTTGACCACCTCGACCTTGCGCTCCGGGAAGGCCTCGGCGTAGACGTGCTCCGGCGCGATGCCCAGCTCGGCTGCCACCGCATCGGCCACCTTCTTCATGTCGCCGCTGAGCATGTACGGGGTGATGCCCCTCTCCACCAACTGGCGGATCACCTCGGCGCTTTCATGCCGCGGCGGGTCGCGATAGAGGATCACGCCCAACACCCCCTGATCGTCGGCCACGAAGACCTGCGAGGCGGCCATGGCCTCGATCTCAGGATGAGCCGCCAGCAGCGGGTCAGTGTCGAAGCCGAGAATCCCCATCATGCGGTGGCTGCCCACATAGACCTGGCGGCCGTCGATCATCGCGGCCACGCCCTGGCCGACGCGGAACTCCCACTCCTCGCACTCCTTGAGCGGCAATGAACGCTGGCGGGCATGGCGGGTGATCGCCTCGGCCACCGGGTGGGTCAGGCCCTGCTCGGCCGTGGCAGCCAGTTGCAGGATTGTGTCGCCATCCAGCTCGGCGCGCGTGGTGTAGATGCCCACCACACCGGCGTTGCCCTGGGTCAATGTGCCGGTCTTGTCGAAGACGATAGTGTCCACCATGGCCAGTTGCTCGATTGCCCGGCCGCTGCGGATCAGGACGCCCTGGCGGGCCGCGTAGGTCAGCGTCGACAGGATGGCCGTGGGCACCGAAACGCGCACGCCCGTGCCGATGTCCATGGTGATCACCGAAACGCCGCGGTGGAGCATGCCGGTGGTTGCGAACACGGCTGCGCCCAGCGCCAGGGTTGGAATGACCACCTTGTCGCCCACCTTGCGGGCGTAGTCCTCCATGCGGGTGTCGTGGATGGGAGCAGCCTTCATCAGACCGACCACCACGCCGGCGCGGGTGTTGTCGCCCGTGCGCCGGGTTTCGATGCGCAGGGCGCCGTCCATCACCAGCGTGGCGGCCAGCACGTCCTGGCCCTCCTCGCGCAGAATCGGGATCGACTCGCCGGTCAGCTTTTGCTGGTCCACCAGGCCCACACCGCTGAGCACCACACCGTCCACCGGGATCTGGTCGCCGGGGTAGACCACCACAACGTCGCCCACCTCGACCTCTTGCAGCGGCACCTCGACCTCGACGCCATCGCGCTCGATGCGCGCCGTGCTGCCCAATGCGTCCAGCAGGTCGAGGTTGGCCCGTGCAGTGCGCCGCGCCGTCAGGTCGCGAATGATCTCGCCCGACTCGATCAGACCGATCATCAGGGCCGGCGGGAAGAAGGATCCTGTGGCCGTCAACAGAGTGATCGCGGTCGAGTCCAGGAAGTCGACATTCAGCTTGCGCTCGTGGCGGATCCCTTCCCAGGCGCGCTTGTACGAGGGGATGGCCGCCGCGATCATCACGCCGCCGACCAGCAGCGGCGGGAAGATCACGCCGGTCAGCGTGCCCGCACCCAACACCAGGGCCAGCGCCGGCAGGCCCAAGCGGCGCTTGTAGTCGATCCTGAACTCGCTCTCATCGACCTGCACGGGCGCCTTTTCCAGCATGACGGCCGGCGCGGCTGCGTCCTTGATGCTGATGACGACCTGTTCCAGCACCGTCGGCGGGTCGTGCTGCGTCGGGTCGTAGATCACCACCAGCGACTGCGCCTTGGGGTTGATGCGCACCGTGAAGGCCTCGCTGGTCGCCATGATGCGATACTGTAGGCGCTCGCCGTACTCCGGGTCAGTGGCCAGCCGCGGGATCACCAGGCGCAGACGGCCCTTGACCCAATGCTTGACCTGAAAGTGGATCTGCGTCTCGCCGTCGGTGGCGGTCACGCCGATCACACCGATCGAGCCGTCGACCGAGGGGATCACGATGGGCGCCTTGCCGTTGGCGCCGTTCGACTTGCCGTTGGCGCCCTGGGCAGACTTGCGGTTCAGGAACCTGAGTCCCGACTTGACGGCGGTGCGCGTCTCCTGCGCCTTGTTGGATCGTTTGAAGGTCATCATGGGCGGATCACTTTCACTTGAGTGCATTCAAGACCGGGTTGAAGGAGGTTTGCAAGGAGTCCAGTGAGCGTTGGTCGAGTAGCGGGTCTGACGCATATCCTGTCCTGCTGTACCGCCAGCGTATCGAGACCAGCGAACGGGTGCTTACATCCAACCGATCTTGAACACATCCCTTTCACTTTGTATCTTTGAACGGACGCATGCTGTTGAGCGTAGCCAGCACCCAGGCGCCGTTGTTGATCAACATGGGTGCGGTCGGGCCGAGCGCCGCCGCGGCGCCGTAGCCGATGGCGCCGACGTTGATGGCCGCCACCATCCCCATGTCCTGGTGCAGCAGCCGCAACGTGTGGCGGGCCAGCGCCGTCGCCCGGGGCAGATCGGCCAGATCGTCGTTGCACAGCACGATGTCGGCGGTCTCGCGGGCCAGGTCGCCGGCGCTGGCCAGCGCAATCGACACATCGGCCTGGCGCATGGCGGCCACATCGTCGACGCCGTGGCCGACGAAGGCCACCCGCCGGCCATCGGCCTGGATCGCCTGCACCGCCTCCAGCCTTTCCTGCGATGACAGCCCGAACCGCGCGGCCGCCGGCTCGATGCCCACTTGGGCGGCCGCCCGTGACGCCGCGTCCTCGCCGTCGCCGCTGAGCAACTGCGTCTCGCAGGCCAGTTCGCGCAGGCGGTCGATCACGGCGCGGCCCTCGGCCAGCGCGCCGGGCCGGCTGAAAGCCATCACCTCTGCCCAGGCCAGCATCTCGATCGCCGCGCCGCTGCGGAACTCGATGCCCATCCTGGCGGCGCGGCGCTGTGTCACGAAGATGGCGGCCGGCGACGCGACGCGCATGCCTGTGCCCAGGTCCAGGTTGACGATGCCGGTGGCGCGCACCAGGCTGCCCGAGGCGGCATAGACCGCGCCGCCGATCAGCAGCGTGGGTACCACCGCCCAGTTGCCGACCTTGCGGGGATAGTTGCTGACCCTGGTGTCGCGCGGCGGCCCGGCCTGGATCAGCGCGACGGCCTGGCCCGCCGCGCTGTCGTGGCCGATCTGCTGGGCCAGCACGCGCAGGCGGCCCTCCACCACCACGCCGCCGGCCCGAACCTCGCCGCCCACCTGGACGGCCGCCGGCTGCGGGTCGCCGGTCAGCCGGCTTTGATCGAGAAGCGCTGCGCCTTCCAACACCAGGCCGTCGGCCGGGATCAGGTCGCCTTCGAACAGCAGCAACTCGTCGCCCGGCTCGATCTCCTCCCAGCGGCGGCGTTCTGGCCCGTCGGCGTCGATCACCTGCACCCGCTGCTCCGGCGGCAGGATCTGCGCCAGCGTCATGCGCGGGCGACGCCGGGCCGTCCAATCGCGCGCGGCCTGCCCGCCCTCGATGATGCCGACGATGATGGACGGCGCCAGGAAGGCGCCTTGCGACACCATCAGGGCGATGGTGGTCATGTCCAGCGTCTCCACGGTCAGGCGTTTCTCCGTGCGCAAGCCCTCGATGGCCCGGGCAAGAATGGGCCGGGCGGAGAGCAGCACCAGCCCGCCCAGCAACGCCGGCGGCACAGCCAGCCCGGCCAACATGCCCGCGCTGAGGCCCAGGCTCAATGCCGGCAAGGCCATGCGCGCGGTCACATCCACGTGCGGCGGCTCGGACGCGGTCTTGGCAAGCGCGCTCTGAACCGCGTCGACCCCGGCGGCTGTGCGGATGCACCCGATCACCTCAGGCAGCAGCGCGGCCCGGCGCCGGGCGCTCATCGACCGGTGGCGATACTCCACCACCAGCGAGCGGGACGACGAACTGACCCGGACGCGGCTGACGTCGGGCAGCGCCATCACCGCCTCCTCCAGCCGTTGGGCAAACCTGGCGTCGTGGGCCAGCCGCGGCATGCTGAGGCGCAGCCGGCCGGGCACATGATGCGCCACCTCGTATTCCAGCGGCCGCGCGCGGGCTGCGTCAGCTTCGGCTTTGGCCGGCCCCGCGCCGTTGACGCCCGGCGCGGCGACAGCCGGGATCACGGCGACGGCCTGGGCGTGCGCACCGTTGACGCTGGCCGCCGGCGTCGTGTGGAGCGGGGCGTTCGTTCCGTTCTCTCCGTGCGGGCCCGCGCCGTTGGTCGCCTGGCCGTCGCCGTTCTCCTGGCCGCCGTTGCCGCCGAGGCTGGTCAGATCGCGCCAGCGAAATCCATCGGGCAGCGCATCGGGGAGGGGGATGTAGCGGCCCAGGCGGGTCTTCTTGGCCATCAGCAGCGCCACCATGGTGGGTGAAAACATCGCGTAGAGGCGTGTGAAGCGAACGGCCGACTGGTAGATCTGGCCGTCGGGGCTGGGGCTAACCAGGTCCAGCAGACCAGCGCCGCTGGCCGGAGCCGCAGCAGGCGATTCGGCCGTCATGCCTGCCTCCCGCGCCCGGCCATCACGGGGCGCAGCGAATTGGCGCCGGCGCTCAGCGACGCGCCGTCGCTGAGCAGCGACGCGCCCACCGGGTTGAGCATGCCGAGAAAGGCCAGTCCCATGCCGACGGTGTTGGCCGTCCGGATGATGTTCCAGTTCTGCCGGATGATGCCCACCCCCTCGCGGGCGATGATCAGCGCGTCCACCAGTTTCTCCAGATCGCCCTGCAAAATGACCACGTCGGCGGTCTCCTGGGCCAGCGCGGTGCCGCCGTTGACCGCGATGCCCACGTCGGCCTGCTTGAGGGCCGGCGAGTCGTTGATGCCATCGCCCACGACCGCCACCTTGTAGCCGCGCGCTTGCAGCTCCTGCACCGCGGCCAGCTTGTCGCCGGGGAAGACCTCGGCTACGTAGCGATCGATGCCAACCCGCGCCGCCACGGCCGCGGCCACAGGCGCGCGGTCGCCGGTGAGCATGACGATCTCCTGAATGCCCTGCTGGCGCAGCGTCTTGACCACCCAGGCGGCCTCGGGCCGGATGGGATCGGCCAGACCCAGCAGGCCGGCCAGCCGGCCTGCGACGCCGATGCACAGCGGCGAGGCCGCGTCCGCCTCGATGGCGCACAGGCTCTGCTCGGCGGCCGCGTCGAACGGAATGCCCTGCGCCTCCAGGAAACGCCGGCTGCCCACCAGCACCTGCCGGCCGTCCACCGTGGCCAGCACGCCGTGGCCGATCTGATACTCGAAGTCGCTGCGCGCCGGCGCCGTCAGGCCGCGCTGCTCGGCGGCCTTGACCACTGCCTCGGCCACCGGGTGGGTCAGGAAGCTCTCGGCCGCGGCAGCCAGCGCCATCACCTCGTCCAGGCTGTACTCCGGGCTGAGGAGTACGGCCTGGACCACATCGGGGCAGCCGACGGTCAGCGTGCCGGTCTTGTCGAAGACCAGCGCATCGATCTCAGCCAGTTGCTCCACATGGCGGCCGCCGCGGATCAGGATGCCCTGGCGCGCGGCCTTGGTGATGGTGCTCATGATGGCGGTGGGCGCGGATACCCGGAAGCCGGCCGCGTAGTCGATCACCAACAGGGCAATGGCCTGGGTGAAGTTGCCCATCAGGGCCATGACGGCCGCGCCGGCGAAGCTGAAGGGCACCAGCTTGTTGGCCCAGCGCTCGGCGTAGTCCTGGGCGCGGGTATCGAACACCGGCGCACTCTCGACCATGTGTACGATCTGCGCGACCTGGGTGTCGGAGCCGACGCGCGTCGCCCGCAGGCGCAATTCGCCCTCGCTGATCACCGTAGCCGCAAAGACATCGTCGTGGACTGTCTTCTCGACCGGCATCGACTCGCCGGTCAGGGCGCGCTGATCCACCAGGGCCCGGCCGCTCAGCACAACGCCATCCACCGGGATGCGCTCGGCGGGGAAGACGAAGACCGTCTCGCCCACCGTCACATCCTGGGCCGGGATCGAGATGATCTGACCCTCTCGCTCGACCCAGGCCAGGTCGGCCATGTAGTCCAGCACGTCGCTGAGAGCCCTGCGCGCCCGCTCCTGCGTGCTGGCGCGGATCCACTCGCCGCTGGAGAGCAGGATGTTGAGCAGGGCCGCCTGCCAGACGACGCCGGTGAGCGCCAGCAACGTGATGGCTGTGGCGTCAAGGGTATCCACCGTCAGCCGGCGCTCATCCAACAGCGTTTGGCGGGCCTTGCGGAAGGTGGACAGGCTGCTGACCGCCAGCATGCCCAGGGCCACAGGCGCCACGGCCGGTCCGCCGATCAGGCTGAGGGCCAGCGCCGATCCGGCCATCACCACCTCGCGCCTGGACCTGGCGACCAGGTCCTCGGCTTCGGTGGCCGCACTCTCCTGCACGACCAGATACTGCCCAAGGTCGACGGCATCCGGGTTGTAGGCCCTGACCAGCGTCAGCAGCGCCTCGGCGTTCCAGATTGCCGGGTCATGTTCGACCAGAAGGCTCTCGGCCCGCGCGTTGCAGCGCACCCGGTGAATGCCCGCCTGCTGGCGCAGAAAATGGACCAGCAGCCCGCCCAAGTCCTCTCGCGTCCTGGCGATGGGTACCCGCAGCCGCGTCCGGCCAGCGATGGCATGGGCAATCGCACCGTCCAGATACGGATAGGGAACCAGCCCGTCATCCTCTGGCGCGACGGCCGGTTGCTCCGGCTCGTCGAGGGCCGCCGAGGCAGCGCCTGCCGGCCGCGCAACCATCCTGCTGCGCAGGGCGTCGAGGATCAGATCCTGGCTGGCCAGGGCCGGGTCATAGACGATCACGACGCTGGAGGAGGCGGGCCGCACGTGCACAGCCGTGACGCCCGTGATGCGCAGGAACAAGTCAACCAGAAACTGGCCAACCGCAGGCTGGGCGGCCAGGCTGGAGACCTGCAGGCGAATCCGGCCGGTAGTCAGGTGGGCAACTTCACAGGTGACGTTCATGGAACAGAATTGGGCGGCGCGGCGACCGGGAAGCCGGTGATGGGCGGACGGACGGGCGGGCGGCCGGCGCGGACCAGCCGGCGGCCGGCGTCAACGAGGCGTCGGCCGCGGGACGACAGGGCCGAGCGGCTGGTCGGAACAGCCGGACCCTGAGGTCCCACCTAGGCGTCTTCGGGCAGGGTGATTTCGATGGTTTCGACGGCGGCGGCGCGCGCCTCTGCTTCGGCGGCGCGCTCGGCCTTGGCCTCGGCGACCAGGTCCATCCAGTTCTCCCCGGCAACGGCGACGGCGGTTCTGGCGACATCGACGACGGCGATGCCGCCGGCCACGACCTTCTTGGCGGTGGGGCGCAGTCCGGGCACCAACGGGGAGGCAGCGACGATGGCTGCGCCGGCCAACAATGCGAGGAATTCCATGGTGATCTCTCCTTTGTCTCAGCAGGCTCTCTCGGCCTGACCATGCAATCCGCCTGGATTGCGACTGCTAAACTCAGCACTTCACGATTTTGGTCTCACGCAAAGGCGCAAAGATCGCAAAGACAGAGAATCTTGGCGTTCTTGGCGGCTTTGCGTGAGAATCGTGAACTACTGAAACTGTTCCGTGCAGAAAGCCAGACGCCCGGCGCTTGCCACCGGCGGGCTGGTTCGCCTGGGTAATGACCAAAAAGCCGCTCGGGCCGGTCTCCTGACCGAGCCCGCCATTCTCAGCGACGGTTGTGCGTCCAGCATATGGGTGTCTGTTTGAAAGCGTCGGGCGTCCTTGCCCGATGCGGCGCGGTCGGTTATGTGGTGGGCAACAGCGCCTGGGCCTTGGCCGGCCAAGCGGTGGGATCGACGATGCGATAGCGCGGGCCGGCCTGGTCGAGGACCGCCTGCAACTGTGTGATCGGTGTGGCGGCCAGTTGGCTGACCGAGGTGATGCCGGCGTCAACCAGCAAGGCGGCTGTCTTGGGGCCAACACCGTCGATTTGCAGCAGGTCGCTGTCGTCGAAGGCCTTGGGCAGCGGGGGCGGCGTAGCCAGCAGCGCCTGCGCGTTGGCCGGCCAGGCGCTGGGATCGATGACCCGGTAGCGCGGCCCGGCCTGTTCGAGGATGGTCTTGAGCTGATCGATCGGCGCGGCCGCCAACTGCGCGACCGTGGTGATGCCGGCCGCTTGCAGCAGGGCCGCGCTCTTGGGGCCAACCCCGTGGACATCGGTCAGTTCATAGGCGACAAGCGGCGCCTCGGCGCCCGCGGCCGCGGCGGCGAGGCCCGAGGGGGCCGCAACATCCTCCGCCCTGGCTGCTGCGGCTGTTCCGGCGTCGCTGGCATCGACTGGCGTCGTCTCCGCGGCGGCCTCGTCAGCGCGCAGGTGGGCGGCCAGATCGCCGACCTCCTCGGCAACCACGGCGGCCACCGTTGCGGTCGCGTCGGCCACGGCCATGCCGCCTTTGACGACCGCCTTGGCTACAGAGCGCAGACCAGGGACGAAGGGGGCGGCGGCCGCCACACCGAGGCCAAGCAGTGCTGCAATTGCTTCCATAGTGAAAGGTGCTCCTGTTCTCGCTGAACCCGGCGAACGTGGTTGGTTGCACAGCCAGGAAAACGCGGTGAAGTCTTGTTGTGGCAGACTCCGGACGCCGTAAACGACAAAATCGCCGGCCGAAAGGTGCAACCTTCCGCCGTGCGATCACCCAGCGCCTCTGCTCAAGCAATCACGGACGATGCCAGCATACCACCTGAAAGCAAGGCTCAGGCAGGGCAAAAAAGTTGCAGAAAGTGTGCAAAGCCGTGAGCGGCTCTGACCGGCGTTGCGTCCCCAACGCGGCGCGGAGTCGAGGCTTTAGCCGGGCGTGGCCAGCGCGCATCGACCGCGCCGACCCGCCCGAAGCGTGGATTGCATCCTTTTTACATACTTCGTGCCCTGTGTAAAATGGGCCGTCTGCGCTATGCTGAGGATCGTGACGCCGCCGGCGCGCGAAGAACGCCGGATGGGCGTCACAGCCGCATCCGCCCATGGATGGCGGACTTCGTGCCCTGCGCAACGTGACAACCTCCCATGCCATCAAACCAACGTCTCACTTTTGACTCGGCGGCTTCCTACGCTATCCACGTTCAGGGCTATCTGGACAGCCGCTGGTCGGATCGCATGGGAGGCGTCATGATTCAGGTGGATCAACGCCCGGACGGCGTGGCCGAAACGGTGCTCACCGGCGAGTTCCAGGACCAGGCCGCGCTGACCGGCGTGCTCAACACCCTGTATGACCTGGGACTGCCGCTGTTGTCGGTCGAATGCCTGGCAGTCGCCGCGCGCTGACGCACTCCGGAGAACATGGCTGGAATCGATCCCGAACGGTTGAAAAGGAGCTCTCAAATGTCGAAGCACACAGCAACTGCGCGTCCTTCGAAGGGCGCGCAGTTGGCGTCCGCGCCGGCCGCGGCCGCCGCGCCGCAGCAAGCTGGACTCGTCCTCGCGACCCTCATCATCGTGGCCGCGGTGGCCAACCTGCCGCTGGCCATGGCCAACGTCGCACTGCCCACCATCGGCGCCTACTTCGACGCTTCCCAGGTCCAGTTGAACCTGGTCGCGGTGGGCTATTCGCTGGGGCTGGCTTGCTCCGTGCTCTGGCTGGGCGCGCTGGGCGACCGCTACGGGCGCAAGCAGATCGCCCTGCTGGGCGTGATCCTGGCCATGCCGGCGGCGCTGATCAGCGGTCTTGCCCCCACCATCGAGGTGCTGATCTTCGGACGGCTCTTCGGCGGCTTCGCGGCCGGCATGGCCTATCCCACGACCCTGGCGCTGATCGCGGCGCTGTGGGGGCCGGGCCCGGGGCGCACCAAGGCCATCGCGCTCTGGTCGGCCATCGGCGGCGCCATCTCGGTGTTTGGGCCGCTGGTGTCGGGCGCTCTGCTGGAGGTGACCACCTGGCCCTGGGTCTTCTGGATCGTCATCCCTCTGGCAGTGGCGGCGCTGCTGCTGGTGTTGCGCTTCATTCCGGCGCACGTCAACGAAGGGACCGAGCCGGTGGATAACCTGGGCGGTATCATCTCCGTGATCCTGGTGGGAACCTTCGTCCTGGCGCTCAACTTCCTGCCTGTGTCGGGCTATCAGCAGGCCGCGTTGGCGCTGCTGGCCATCGCGGCGCTGGCGCTGATCCTCTTCGTCCTCCGTCAGCGGCGCGCCGAAAACCCGCTCTACGATCTGAAGGTTGCCCGCCGCCCCACCTTCTGGGTGGCGGCCGTCGCCGGCATCGTCATCTTCGGCTCGCTGATGGGGGCCATGTTCATCGGTCAACAGTATCTGCAAGACGTGTTGGGCTACAACACCATCCAGGCGGCCCTGCCGGCCCTCTTCGCCGGCGCCTTCATGATTCTGGCCGCGCCCCGTTCGGCCACGCTGGTGGAGACGCGCGGCGCGCGCTGGGTGATGTTGCGCGGCTACCTGTTCATCTTTCTCGGCTTTCTGGCCATGCTGCTCCTGTGGAAGGAGAACGCGTCCTTCCTGGTGGTGGCGCTGGCCTATGCGCTGGTCGGCGTGGGCATCGGCCTTTCCGGCACGCCCGCCTCGCGCTCGCTGACCGGCTCGGCGCCGGTGACGCGCGTCGGCATGGCCTCGGGCACGGCGGACTTGCAGCGCGATCTGGGCGGCGCGATCTTCAACTCGCTCTTCGGCGCGCTGCTGGCGGCCGGCTACGCCGCGGCCATCGCCGCACAACTGGCCACGACCGCCGACGCGACGCAGATCCCCGCCAGCGTCACCAGCAGCCTGGAGATGTCCTACGCCGGCGCGCAGGCGGTGGCGGCGCAATATCCGCAATACGCCAGCCAGATCACCGCGGCGGCCAAGACCGCCTTTCTGGCCGGCGACCAGTACGCCTATCTGGCCGGCATCGGCGCCGTGCTGCTGGGCGCGGCGCTGGTCTTCTTCTTCTTCCCGAAGAGCGATCGGGAGCGCGAGCTGTTGCAGACGTATCACGAGGAAGATATGGAAGCCGCCGCGGCGGCATGACACCATGGCCAGTCTCCTGTCCGGTTACGTGTTGCGCATCACGGGCTTTCAGTGAGCCGTCCGCGTAATGCGTGACACCTGGCGCTATTTAGTAGCGCATCCGAGAGCATCAAGGAGTCGAAATGCCAAATCAGACCGATAAGCAGCCACGATCCGTCTTGCCGATTCCCCAGCGAACCTACGCTGGGCTGATCAAGTATGACGCCAAGGATCCTGAGTCTCACTTCCCGCCCATCGAGCCGCTGCGCCCGCCGGCCGGCGCGCCCAATGTGCTGATCATCCTGATCGACGACGCCGGCTTTGCATCGTCCAGCGCGTTCGGCGGGCCGTGCCAGACGCCCAACGCCGAGAAGCTGGCGGCCGGCGGGCTGAAATACAACCGCTTCCACACCACCGCGCTCTGCTCGCCGACGCGCGCCGCCCTGCTGACCGGGCGCAATCACCACACGGTGGGCATGGGCGGCATCACCGAGCTCGCCACCTCTGCGCCCGGCTACACCTCGATTCGCCCCGACACCTGCGCCACGCTGGCCGAGACGCTCAAGCTCAACGGCTACAGCACCGCGCATTTCGGCAAGTGCCACGAGGTGCCCGTCTGGGAGACCAGCCCCATGGGCCCGTTCGACCGCTGGCCGGCCGGCGGCAACGGGTTCGAGTACTTCTACGGCTTCATCGGCGGCGAGGCGAACCAGTGGTATCCGGCGCTCTACGAGGGCACCGTCCCGGTGGAGCCGCCCAAGACGCCTCAGGAGGGCTACCACCTGACCGAGGATCTGGCGGATCACGCCATCGCCTATATCCGCCAGCAAAAAGCCCTGATGCCCGACAAGCCGTTCTTCATCTACTTTGCGCCCGGCGCGACCCATGCGCCGCATCATGTCTCCGCGGAGTGGATCGAGAAATACAAGGGCAAGTTCGATCAGGGCTATGACCACCTGCGCGCGGAGATCTTCGCCCGGCAAAAGCAGTTGGGCGTGATCCCCGCGGACGCCGAGCTGACGGCGCGGCCGGCTGAAATTCCCGCCTGGGAGGAGATCGACCCCGCGCTCAAGCCGGTGCTGATCCGGCAGATGGAGGTCTATGCCGCGTTCATGGAGCACACCGACCACCACATCGGCCGCGTGATCGCTGCCGTCGAAGACCTGGGGCTGCTGGACGACACGCTGATCTATTACATTGTCGGCGACAACGGCGCCAGCGCCGAGGGCACGGTTCACGGCACCTTCAACGAGTACTTCACTTTGAACGGCGCCATGGCCATGGAGTCGGTCGAGTTCATGGCTTCCAGGATGGAGGAGTTCGGCTCGCCCACCTCCTACAACCACTACGCCGTGGGCTGGGCGCACGCTCTGGACACGCCGTATCAGTGGACCAAGCAGGTGGCCTCGCACTGGGGCGGCACGCGCAACGGCACGATCGTACACTGGCCGCGCGGCATCCAGGCCAAGGGCGAGATCCGCCAACAGTTCCACCACGTGATCGACGTCGCGCCCACCGTGCTCGAGGCCGCCGGCCTGCCTGAGCCGCTCTTCGTTCACGGCATTCAGCAGAAGCCCTACGAAGGGGTGAGCATGGCCTACAGCTTCGATGCCGCCAGCGCGGGCGAGCACCGTGAGACCCAGTACTTCGAGATGTTCGTCAACCGCGGCATCTACCACAAGGGCTGGACCGCCTGTACGCGCCACAGCGTGCCCTGGGTGCTGGGGCCGGAACTGCCTGCGTTCGACGATGACGTGTGGGAGCTCTACGCCCCCGGCGACTGGACGCAGGCGCACAATGTCGCCCAGGAGAACCCGGCGATGCTGCAGGAGCTGCAACGCCAGTTCCTGATCGAATGTGTGAAGTACAACGTCCTGCCGCTGGACGATCGGCGCGTGGAGCGCTTCGATGCGGCCAGGGCAGGCCGGCCCACTCTGATCCGCGGCAAATCGCAGTTGCTTTTCAGCGGCATGGGCCGGCTCAGCGAGAATTCGGTCATCAACCTCAAGAATCGCTCGCACGCCGTCACCGCCGAGGTGGTGCTGCCCGAGGGCAAGGCCGAGGGGGTGATCATCGCTCAGGGCGGTGCGTTCGGCGGCTGGTCGCTCTACGCCAGGGAGGGGAAGCTGAAGTATGCGTACAACCTGTTCGGCGTGAAGCTGTTCACCGTCGAATCTGCCTCGCCGCTGCCGGCGGGAAAGCATCAGGTGCGGATGGAGTTCACCTATGCCGGCGGCGGTCTGGCCAAGGGCGGCGATGTGACCCTCTACCTGGATGGGCAGCGTGTGGGTGAAGGACAGGTCGCCGCGACCCAGCCGCTGGTCTTCTCCGCCGATGAGACGTTGGATGTGGGCAACGAGACTGGCTCCACGGTGACGCCCGACTACACCGCGGCCAGCAGCAAGTTCAACGGCGTCATCAACTGGGTTCAGCTCGACCAGGGCGCGGACGATCAGGATCACCTGATCAGCCCAGATGAACGGCTGCGGGTGGCCATGGCGCGGCAGTAGCGGCAGCGTCGCGGCTTCAGCCGGGCCAGGCGTTGGCAGACGCGCTGGAAACGATCAAGGAGCTGCCAGCGCAGTTGGGCCAGCACAGCGACAACTCACACTGACCATCGGGTCGCGACAAGACCGCGCACGTCAACCGCCCGACAGACGTTGACAACGAAGACCGCCGGTCATTTCGTTGGTCTGTGGGGCGCGCGACGAGGTATGGCGGGCCGTTGAATCAAGCATCAAGCGCAGGTGGGGGAGGCCCGCGCTTTTTGATGCGAGGGTGCAACCGTCCAGCCGCAGCCTCAGTTCCTGGCCAACTCGCTGTGCCAGCCCTGCTTTGACGACCTGCCGCTGGCTGCGCGATTGACCTTCCCGACCTGCAACGTTACAATTGCTCTCCAGATGTCTCATAATCCCATTGCATCCCGCTGCCTTGCGCAGCGCAGGAGTTCGGTATGACCGCGAGCCAGGAAACCCAAGTCGAAACCAGAAAACAGGGCGGAGAAGTCAAGGCCATCGGCTACGAGCTGTTCATCGGCGCGTTGTCGGTGGTTTCGATCTTCAATCTGCTCTTCCTCTATCTGGTGAACGACCCTGACATTGCCAATGTCATCTACATCATCAACGGCTTCATGATGCCGATCTTCCTCGGCGACTTCTTCTATCGCTTCTTCACCACCAAGAGCAAATCGGGCTACTTCCTGCGCAATTTCGGCTGGGCCGACCTGCTCTCCAGCTTGCCCTTTCCCCAGCTCAAGGTCCTGCGCCTCTTCCGGCTCTGGCGCGTCATCCGGCTCTTCACCCGCTTCGGCGTCCGCCATCTGCTGGATGAGTTCATTCAGCACCGCGCCGAGAACGCCATGTTGCTGGTGATCTTTCTGGTGATGTGTGTGCTGGAATTCGGCGCGATGGCGGTGCTGAAAGCCGAGAATGCCTCGCCCGACGCCAACATCACCAGCGCCAGCGATGCCATCTGGTGGACCTACGTCACCATCACCACCGTCGGCTACGGCGATCAATTTCCTGTGACCAACTGGGGGCGCATCGTCGGCGTCCTGGTGATGACGGCCGGTGTGGGCTTGTTCGGCACCCTGGCCGGTTTCCTTTCCAGCAAGCTGCTCAGCCCGCCGCCCAAAAGGCAGGCGCCGGCAACGCTGGAGGCCGACGATCCCAAAGCGCGCATCGCCGAGCTGAAGGAGATGATCGAGGCGCAGGAGAAGGCCACCGCCGACCTGCGCGCCAAGCTGAACGAGATCGACGCCCTCCTTTGATCCTTCGTCAGACAGGCGGCATGATGGCCCTGTCTGATCCGGTGGATCCTGTCAGACTGTGCTCTCATGCCGCAAGTTACCGCAGCCGCCCAAAATCTGAAGCCGGAGCGCCGCCACCTCAACGCCGATCTCCTGGCCGGGCTGACCTTTGCCATCGTCAACGTGCCGCAGGCCATGGCCCACGGGCTGCTGGCCACGGTCAACCCGGTGTTGGGCATCTACACGTTGATGCTGGCCGTGCCCATCGGCGCGTTGTTCACCAGTTCGGTCTTCATGAACGTCTCCACCACCAGCGCGCTGTCGGTGGCTGCCGGCGCCGGACTGGCGGAGGTTGCTGCTGGCCAAAAGGCGCAGGCGCTGGTGGCGCTGGTGTTGCTGGTCGGGCTGATCCAGCTCCTGGCCGGCCTCTTCAAGCTGGGCTTCCTGGTGAACTTCGTCTCCAGCTCGGTGATGACCGGCTTCCTCAACGGCGTGGCCGTG
>JAKQCW010000127.1 GCA_029558955.1 Chloroflexota bacterium | reverse complement strand
GGCTTCATGAACGTCCCCCAGGGAGAGGGGCCTTTCCCGGTGATCCTGCTGCTGCACGGCTATGTGGACCCGGCGCGCTACCAGACGCTGACCTACACCACCGGCTATGCTGACGCGCTGGCCCGCGCCGGCTATCTGGTGATCCACCCCAACTTCCGCAACTGGCCCCCCTCAGACAGCGGACCGGAGGATTACCGCGTCGGGCAGGCGGTGGATGTGCTGAATCTCCTCGCGCTGGTGCAGAAGATGGGCGGCCAGCCGGGGCCGCTGGCGCAGGCTGAGCGGGAACGCATCGGCATCTGGGGGCACAGCATGGGCGGCGGCATCGCCCAGCGGGCGATGGTGGTCAGCGATGCCGTGGATGCTGCGGTGCTCTACGGCAGCATGAGCGGCGACGAGGCGCTCAACCACGAGCGCATCCTCTGGTTCACCAACGGCGTGCGCGGCCTGTGGGACCAGGCGCCGCCGGAGGACGCGCTGCAGCGCATCTCGCCCATCAACTATCTGGCCCGGACGGCGGCCGCGGTCAGCATCCATCACGGCGACCTGGACGACCAGGTGCCGCTGGCCTGGTCTGAGGATCTGTGCGCGCGCCTGCAGGCGCTGGAGAAGCCGGTGGAGTGCTTTACCTACGCCGGCCAGCCTCACACCTTCGTGGGCGAGGGGAATCAGTTGTTCATGCAGCGGGTGCGTGAGTTTTTTGACCGGACGCTGCGGCCGGGCGGGGGGTGAGCTGAATCGCCGCCAGCAACAGGATCAGCGTGGCGATGAGGGCCGAGCTCAGACACCAGATGCAGACCGCATGGATGACGAAGATCTCCAGCAGGGTCAGGTAGATCGAAAAGAGCACGCCCAACAGCGCCAGCGCCAACAGGCCCAGCGCGGCCGGCCGGGCCCAGCGGCCTGTGCCCGTGCGCTGCACCATCCACAGCACCAGGACAGCCACATAGTTCAACTGCCCCAGCACCGCCACAGGCAGGCCGGCGATCTGGGCGTATTGGCTGCTCTGCACGACATTGCACTCGCCCACTGGCCCGCAGACCGCGGCCACATGGCTGATCTCCACATAGGCCAGGTAGGTTGACACGGCCAATCCCAGCACGGCCAGCAGCGGGATCCAGGGGGAGCCGGCCGCGGCGGCCAGCGCATGGCGCGCCGGCCAGATGCGCAGGATCGCATAGAGCAAGGCCAGCGCCATGCCGACCAGCAGCGCGGCTGCCAGCCATCCCCCCTCAGGCATGCCCGCGGGCGCGGCAATCTGTTCGACGGGGGGCAGCGCCTCGCTGACGGCCGGCGCGGCCTCCGGCGCAGGGGCCGCGGCTGCCTCTTCCGCGGCCGGAGCTGACGGGGCCGCGCTCTCCTGCGCGGCCTGGTTGGCGGCCAGCGCCTCGGCCAGGCCAGGGATGGCCGGCCAGTCGATGCCCCCGTCAGCCAGCCCCTGTTCGACGATGCCAGGGAATTCCTGGGGAATCTGCACGCTGCCCACCAGGAAGCGATCACCCACCACCAGCCGCGGCACCCCTTGCAGCTCGTCGGGCACCTGGAACTGTTGGGTGGAGGCGGTGTAGAGCGCCTGTCCACCCGGCTCGGTGATGTTGACGCCGATCACCACCAGCTTGTCGCCGTACTGCTCCATCATCGGCAGCAGGGTTTCGTTGATGACCGTGTGGCAATGGGGGCATGTGGGAGAATAGAACAGCACCGCTCGCACCACCGGCGCATCGGCTTCTTGCGCGGCCGCGACCGGTGCGATTGCCATCAACAGGCATAGCATCAGGAATAGAAAATGTGCTCGTTTCATGCCGGGTTCTCCGATCGTTGGATTCTCGTCATTGTCACCAACCGCACGCCCAGCCGGTGTAGCTGACGAAAGCCGGCGCCCTCGCTCACACCGCGCAGCACGGCATCGATGTTCTCCACCACAGCGCCCGACAGCAGGTGGACGCCGCGCTCGAACAGCAGCGGGGACAGGGGTGTGCTGGGGCCCAGCAGCATCACCTGGGCGTCGGGCCGGCACAGAGCCAGGAGACCATCGAAGGTGTGATTGAGCAGGGTCATGCTGGTCAGCGCCACCATGTCGGCCTGGGGAATGACCTCAGGCGCGGCACTGGCCGGCAGGTCGCCCGGCCGCGGCGCCAGCTCCAGCACCCACAACATTTGCACCCGCTCCCGCAGCCAGTCTACGAAGGGAAAATGTCCCACCAGCGCCACCTTGCCCTGGGCGCCGCGCTGGGCGAGCAGCTCAGCCGCGTTGACCTCGGTCCACGGCAGGTCGGCGCGGGGCAGCAGCGCGTTGATGGCCGCCATCCCCACCGACACCTCGACCGGGCTGGCAGAACGGGCCAGCTCACATAGCGCCCGGCTGCCCAGCGTGGCCAGCCGCCCGGCATCGCGCACAGCCGGCTCGTCACGACCGGCGGAGGAGAGCGTCGCCGCCAGGCCGCAGCGCCGGTCGCCATCCACCTGCACGACCACGGCGGTCCAGGACGAACCGATGCGCACGTCGACGACGGCATGATCGGCCGCGGGCACAGCCCCTAACAGTTGCTCGATAATCGGCGACGCCATGGTTCAACTCACCAGGGATGGACGGGCGCTGATCTGGCGCAGCAACTGCTGGCGCGCCAGCGGGTCGTCGAAGGTGCGCTGCAAACAGGCCAGACACTGACAAATGGCCGGCTGCTCGGCCTGACGCCACCCTGCGTCGTCGCAGCTCAGGGCCCCGCTCCGGCAGAGATCGGTCATCATCTGCTCCAGCATGCGCTGGTCAGCCACAAAAAACTGCTCGCACAGCTCGTCCAGTGACAGGGCGCGGTGCGGCTGCTGTTGCAACAGGAGCAAGACCCGCAGCTTGAGATAGGAGTCCACTCCGTAGCTGTCGATAAAGGCGCAGGTCATGGCGGCATCCTCGGTTGTTCAATCTCTGGCAGCGGTTAGCGGCTCTTGTGTCATTCGGCACAAAGGTTGTGGGCAGTATACATAGATTTGATGGCTTGTCAACAGCATTGTGGTGCGTAACCCGTAACTCGTAACTCGTAACCCGGAGTGTGTGTGGGTGGGGTGCGTAATGCGTAATGCGTAATGCGTAACCCGGAGTGTGTGTGGGTGGGGGTTGGCTGTGAGGGTGTGATGCGTAACCCGTAACCCGTAACTCGTAACCCGGAGTGTGCGGCGCTTTGGCCGGTCTCCGACCGTGCCAATCTGCCCTGCGCGCATCCTGCTTTGGCCGGTCTTCGACCGTGCCCGTCTGCCCTGCGCGCATCCTGCTTTGGCCGGTCTTCGACCGTGCCCGTCTGTCCTGCGCGCATCCTGCTTTGGCCGGTCTCCGACCGTGCCCGTCTGCCCTGTGCGCATCCTGCTTTGGCCGGTCTCCGACCGTGCCTGTCTGCCCTGCGCGCATCTTGCTTTGGCCGGTCTCTGACCGTGCCCGTCTGCCCTGCGCGCATCCTGCTTTGGCCGGTCTCCGACCGTGCCCGTCTGCCCTGCGCGCATCCTGCTTGGGCCGGTCTCCGACCGTGCCCGTCTGCTCTGCGCGCATCCTGCGCTGGGCCAAGCACACCGGTTGCTGATTACTCAAACCGCATCGCGTCGGCCGCGGCCATCCTCGTCATGCGGTAGGCCGGGTAGATGCCGGCCAGCAACGCGGCCGCCACCGCCACGACCAACGCCTGCACGAAGGGCTCCGGCGTGAGCTGCATCTGCAAGGTCCAGCCGAAGCTGCGCCGGTTGATGATGTAGATCAATATCAACGCCAGCGCCAGGCCGGTGGGCATGGCCAACAAACCGGCCACCGCGCCCATCAGCCCGGTCTCCAACGACACCAACTGCCAAAGCTGCCGGCCGGTCAGTCCCACGGCCCGCAGAATGCCCAGCTCACGCTGCTTGTCCAGCATCAACGACAACAGCGCGCTGAGCACACCGATGAAGGCCACCAGGGTGGCCAGAAGCTGCAGCGCACCGGTGATGGCGAAGGTGCGGTCGAAGATCACCAACGCCTCGGCGCGCAGCGCCTGGTTGGGCTGGACGGTCAGCGACTGCACCGGCGCCAACGCATCTTGCAGGCCATGGGTCACCTGATCAGGATCGACGCCCGGCTCCAGGCGCAGGGCCAGCCCGGTGACGGCCCGGTCCTGCCACAGCTCACGGTAAAGCGGCAAAGCCATCATCACCACCCCCTGGCTGGTGGTGTAGTCGTAATAGACGCCGGCCACCGGAAAGGTGCGCTGGCCCTGGGCGGTTTGCAGCGTCACTTCGCCGTCGCGCCGGGGCAGGCCCATCCGGTTGGCGAAGGGCTCGGAGACGATCACCGCGCCGGCCTGCATGGCCGCCCACATCTGCTCCGGTGGAACGCTGGTCGCCAGAAAGCGGCGCTCACGGCCCAGGTCGGGATTGTCCACCGCGGCCAGTTGCACGGCGCCGTCGGGCGAGTCCACCGTGGTCGTGCGCAGCGTGTCCACCCGCGCCGCCCCCGACCAGCCGCGCACGATCGCCTCCGCGGCCGGGGCGACGGTGGCTGTGGCGACGGTCGTCGTGGCGCTGGGAGGCGAGATGTAGACGTCGCCCTGCACGGTCTGCGCCAGCCAGGCCACCACGGTGTAGCGGAAACTGCTGACCATCAGGCTGACGCCGATGGTCACGGAAACGGCGATCATCAGCGCGGCGATGGCGATGGCGGTGCGGCTGAGGGAGCTGACCACGCTGCGCGGGGCCATGCGGCCCAACACACCGCCCAGCCGGCCGCTCAGCGGCGTCACCCCCTCCATCAGCAGCTTGGTGACCAGCGGGGTCTGCATGCCGATGCCGATGATCACCGCAAATGTGCCGGCAAAGCTCAGCGTCAGGCCAGGCGCGGGCAAGAGCAGCAACGCCCCGCCCAGCGCCATCAACGCCAGGCTGGCCAGGGCGGCGCCCCTGACCGCGCGGCCGGCTTTGCTCTCCAGCCCGGAGCGAGAAAGGGCGACGCGCGGCGGCACGGTGGCGGCTTCCCAGGCGGGGGGCGCGGCCGCCAGCACCGTGGCCGCGATGCCCAAGGCCAGCCCTTTGAGCAGGCTGCTGGTGGGGACGGCCACCCCGCGCACCGTGAGCACAAAATAGAGGTCGTTGATGGTTTGGGTGACGGCCTGCACCGCGCCCTGCCCCAGCAGCACCCCCAAGGCCACGCCCAGCGTCGCTCCCAACACGCCGACCGCCAGCGCCTCGCCCAGCACCAGCAGGAAGAGCTCGCGGCGGGTGACGCCCAGACAGCGCAGAGCGCCGAAGAGCGGCCGGCGCTGCACCACCGAAAAGGTCATGGTGTTGTAGATCAGGAACAGCCCCACCACCAGCGCCAACAGGCTGAGCGCGGTCAGGTTGGTGCGAAAGGCGGCCGTCATCTGCTGGATGGCGCCGCCGCGCGCGGCCACAGAGGCGACCTCCAACCCGGCCGGCAACTGCGCCTCCAGCCGCGCCAGCGCGCTCGGATCCCCCTCAGGCAGGATCAGATCGATGCGATCCAGCCGCCCCAGCCGGCCGCTCAGCTCCTGGGCGGTGCTGATGTCGGCCAGCAGGACGCCGTCCAGGGCGCGGCGGCTGAGGCTGTCCGCCGGCTGCAACAGGCCGGCCACCAGGGCCGGCCGTTGCAAGCCGCCCACCTCCAGGGCGATGGCGTCGCCCACCTGCACGCCGTAGCGCTGGGCCATGTCGGCGGAGATCAGCAGCGCGCCCGGCTGGGTCAAAAAGGCGGTGAGCTGGTCGATGGGCACGGCGCCATCGTTGGCCAGATAGCTGCGAAAGGGGGCCTCGGCGAAAGGATCGACGCCCAATAGCTGCAAGGGCCGGCTGCCCAACTGCGGCGATGTGACGATCTCGCTGAGCACCGGCGCGCTGGCGATGCCCTCCCTGGCCAGCCCGGCGCGGCGCAGCGCGACGTAGGCTGCCTGGTCAAGCCCGGACGGCCCGGCCACGACCTGGTGGGTGGCGCGGCCTGCGACGGCCGCGGTGCTCAGATCGAAGGCCTCCCGGGCGCTGGCGTTGGCCAGGTCGATGGCCACCACCACCGCCACGCCCAGGGTGATGCCGATCACCATCAGGATGCTCTGCCACGGATGCCGCGCCAGATAGCGCCAGCCGGTGTAGAGCAGGGTTTTGGAGGGGAAGGTGTTGGCGAGCATTGCGGGATGGTGTCCGTGGGCGGCGTTAGGAAACACGGGCGCGATACAGGGCAATCAGCCCGATGCCGATCCACAGCGCGTTGACAGCCACCGAGGGCAGCGCGCCGTGATAGGCTGAGTTGGCGGCCAGCAACACGCCGCCGCCCAGGTTGAGCAACTGGAAGCGCACGCTGTCGCCGGCCAGCCGGCGGCTGGAGACCAGGGCATAGGCCAACAACAGCAGGATCGCACCGATCCAGCCGGCGATGTCGATGAGGATGGGGGATAGGGACATGGGCGGTGTT
>JAKQCW010000121.1 GCA_029558955.1 Chloroflexota bacterium | reverse complement strand
GAAAAGGTGACCGACGAGGCGGGCCGGCGGCTGATCTTCTTCGGCTGGCACGCGGGCGTGGCCGGCATGTTGGAGACGCTGTGGGCGCTGGGCCAGCGGCTGGCCGGGCAGGGCATCGCCAACCCCTTCACCGCCCTGCGCCGGGCCTACGACTACCACGACATCGCCGAGGCCAAGGCCGCGGTGCAGCAGGTGGGCGAGGCCATCGGCCGCGACGGCCTGCCCGCCGAGATCACGCCGCTGACCATCGGCGTGGCCGGCTATGGCAACGTGGCGCGCGGCGTCTGGGAGATCCTGGACCTGCTGCCGGTGCAGCGGGTCCAGCCGGGCGAGCTGGCCGGCCTCGCCGGTCGGGCAGCGCAGCAGGGCGGGCACGCGGCCGCGACCGGCGTGATCTACGCCGCCACCTTCCGCGAGGAGCACATGGCCGCGCCGCTGGCGGCCGGCGCCAGCTTCGATCTGCAAAATTACTATGCGACCCCGCAGGCTTACCGGGCCGATTTCGAGCAATACCTGCCCCATCTGAGCGTGCTGGTCAACGCGATCTACTGGGATCCGCGCTACCCGCGGCTGGTGACCAAGGGCTATCTGCGCCAGGCCTGGGGCGCGGGCCAGCCCAGGCTGCGGGTGATCGGCGACATCAGTTGCGACATCGACGGCGCGATCGAGTGTACGGTCAAGGGCACGGAGCCGGGGGAGCCCAATTTCGTCTACAACCCGGCGACCGGCGAGGTGCGCGATGGCGTCGAGGGGGAGGGGGTGGTGGTGATGGCCGTGGACATTCTGCCCAGCGAGCTGCCGCGCGACGCCTCGGAGACCTTCAGCCAGGTGCTGCTCCCCTACGTGCCGGCGCTGGCCGCGGCTGATTACACGGCCTCCTTCGACGACCTGGCCCTGCCGCCGGAGATCAAGCGGGCGGTCATCGTCCATCGCGGCCAGCTCACCCCGGCCTATGCCTACCTGGCGCAACATCTTGCGGCTACAGCCCGTTGACCCCCGGCCAAGGGCCGCTGCCATTGGCTGACAGGCGCTTGCTACTCAGGACAAGGAGATCTCACCCATGAAACACATCGTTGTCTTCGGCGCCGGCATGGTGGCCGGCGCGCATGTGGACTATCTGCTGAACGTGCCTGATTTTCAGGTCACCGTGGCCAGCCGCACGCTGAGCAAGGCCCAGGCATTGGTCAAGGAGCATCCGCGCGGGCGGGCTGTGCAGGTCAACTCGGACGACGAGGCCGCGCTGGAGGCGGCGCTGGTCGGGGCAGACCTGGCCGTCAGCCTGCTGCCCTATGCCTATCACCCCACCGTGGCCCGGCTCTGCATCAAACATGGCGTACACATGGTCACCACCTCCTACGTCAAGGAGGCCATGGCCGGCCTGGACGGGGCGGCGCGCGCGGCCGGCGTGATCCTGCTCAACGAGATCGGCGTCGACCCTGGCATCGACCACATGACCGCCATGCGCATCATCCACGGCGTGCAGGCGCGCGGCGGCCGGGTGACGAAGTTCATCTCCTGGTGCGGCGGCCTGCCCGCGCCCGAAGCCAACGACAACCCCTTCGGCTACAAGTTCTCCTGGAGCCCCAAGGGGGTGCTGCTGGCCGGCAAGAACCCGGCGCACTTCCTGTGGGATGATCAGGAGGTGATCATCCCCGGCGGCGAGCTTTTCGACCACTACTGGACCGTGCCGGTGACGGTGGAGGGCGCGACCATCGGCTTCGACGGCTACCCCAACCGCGACAGCCTGCCCTACATGCAGACCTACGGCATCGAGCACCCCAAGACCTTCTTCCGCGGCACCCTGCGCTACCCGGGCTGGTGCATGACCCTGCGCCGGATCGCCGAGCTGGGCCTGCTGGAGGATACGCCGCTGGCCGGGCTGGAGGGGGCAACCTTTGCCCAGCTCACCGCCCGTCTGACCGGCAGCGACCGGCATAACCTGCGCGCCGCCCTGGCCGCCTATCTGGACCTGTCGCTGGACTCGCCGGTGATCGACAACCTGGCCTGGCTGGGCTTCCTGAGCGATGAGCCGCTGCCCCAGCCCGCCAGTCGGGCAGCGGAGCACATCGAGACCACCCCCATCGACATCCTGACCGCGCGCATGTTGCAGAAGATGCAGTACGCGCCGGGCGAGCGGGATATGCTGGTCTTGCAGCATCAGTTCGAGGCCGAATATCCCGACGGCAGGGAGCGCATCGTCTCCACCATGGTCGATTTCGGCATCCCGCACGGCTACACCAGCATGGCGCGCACCGTCGGCCTGCCCGCGGCCATCGCCGTCAAGCTGATCCTGCACGGCCAGATCGATCTGCTGGGCGTGCAGACGCCGGTGGCGCCGGAGATCTACGAGCCGGTGCTGGTGGAGCTGGAGGAGCTTGGGATCCAGTTCGTGGAGACCTTCGAGCGGGCATAACGCGGCGCCTGGCTGTCCGCAGCTCCCTATTCCCGCTCGAAGCCCTGGCTGCTGAAACGCAACGTCCGCCCGTTTTCCGTCACCGTGCGCACCACGTGGTCGGGCGCGCCGTTGGGCAGCTCGGCATCGATCTCCAGCGTCACCGTCACCCTGGCCCCCACCAGCCCCACCAGATGCGCGATCACCTCGTCGGCGATGCGGCCGGCGTCGCGGCCGGTGCGCGTTGCGTCCAGCGTCACCGATCCGTAGTAGCGCTTGGGCATGGCGGCGGCCGGATCGGTCGCTGTCGGGGGGAGGGCAGGATCGACCGGGCGCTCGTCGGACGCCGCCGCCGGCTGGCCTGCGTTGACCGGGAGCTGCGCCGGCTCGATCACCCGCTCCGCCTCCAACTGCCGGCGCGCCACGGCCGGTTTGACCAGTAGACCGGGCGCCGCGGCGTCGGCCAGCGCCACCTGCTGCCCGCATTGCAGGCCGCGATAGCGCCCCGTCCCCTCGTCGTAGCTGTCGGCGTAGGCGAAGCCGTCCTGCTCCCAGGTCAACTGCGCCACCCCGGAACGGATCGCGGCCAGCAGCACCTCGCTCTCCTTCAGCCGCGGCAGGTAGATGTAGCGGGCGAAGTCATCCACCAACTGGCGGACGCTGACGTGATCCCCCCGCCAGAGCGGGATCTTGTCCAGCCACCTGCGCAGCATGGAGCCGGCCAGGCCGGCGATCAGCAGGTCATCGTTCTTGAGCTTCTTGCTGGCGCGCACCGCCAGCGGGTCCTGGCCGGTCAGCCGCAGCGCCTGCCAGGTGACCGGGACCTGCGGCGTCGCCTGCTCCGGGACCAGCAGCCACTGGTAGGTTTCCGGCAGGCGCGCGGTCACGGTGCTGCTGGCCGCGTCGCGCTGCGTTTCTGCCTGCTTGGACTGCAACGGGGAGAGATCGAGCTGCACCCGCTCGGCCAGGATCGATTCCCAGGCCAGGAACTTGCGCGTCGCCTCGTCCAGGTCTTGCAGCCGCGTCTTGTCCGCGGCCAGGAAGGCCAGCGTGTTGCGGAAGAGGCGCGGCGCGTTGCCCCTCGCTTCCAGGATGGCCTTGGCCGCCTTTTCCGCCGCGCTCCCTTGTTCCCGGCTGTGGGGGTGGCTGATGTCCAGCACCACCAGGCGCGCGTCCAGGTCGTCGGGCACGTCGTGGCTTGAGGCCGGCATGGGGTAGATGCGGCTGAAGTCGCCCATCTGGCGCAGGTCGGCGCGCAGACGCTTCTCCAGCTCGGCCGCCACCTTGTCCGGGTCGCGTTTGAGCTGTTCGGCTCGGTCTTCGGCCAGCTTGGTCACGGTGGGCTGCGTCGAGTACCAGTAGCGCGGGCCATCCTGGTAGAGATAGGTGGCCGCGCTGGCCAGCCGGCGCAGCGCGTCGCCGAAGACGGCCGGCGACTCGCCTGGCATGACGCAGCCCAGCTTGACCCGCCGATCCTCCAGCCCGCGGTGCGCGGCGGCGGCCGTGGGCGCGGAGCCCAGGTAGATGGCGCGCGCCACGCGGCGGGCGGCGGCGAACTTGCCCAGGTTGGGCACCTCGCCGTCCAGGCGCAGCGGCAGCGAGTTGGGCCCGTCCACATCCTTCTCGATCACCGGCGCCCAGTTGTCCGACAGGTAGCGGGTCAGCTCGAACTGGACGCGCGGGTCGTCGATGGCGATGTTGGCCGGCATGATCAGCGGGTTGCGGTCCCCTTTTTCCCACAGGCTGTGGATCACCGCGGCCATCAGGCGCAGGACGCCGCGCGTGCGCTGGAACTTGATCAGCGTCGACCAGTCGGTGTAGAGCCGGTCGAAGACCTCGGGGTGGATGGGGAAGGCGGCGCGGATGCGCTTTTCATAGTCCGCGTCGCGGCATTCGGGCGGGAATTCCTGGTGCTGGCTGCGGTAGAGGTCGGTGAAGGCGCGCGCGGTCACGTCGCGGTCCTTGAACTGGGCCGGATCGGTCAGCGGCTCGAACAGGCGACGGCGCACGATCTCGAAGCCTTCCTCGGCGCTGGCCGGCCGCCAGGAGGATTCGACGCGTCCGATCACGTTGCGCAGCCGGTCCAGCGCCTCGCGGCCGCGCCGGCCGCCCACCTCCACATCGTCGGCCTGGGCGTGGGGCGATCCGCCGGTGTCCGAGGCGGGCAGGCTGACCACCAGCAGGCAGTTGTTCACCAGCTTGGCCGATTCGGTCAGCACCTGAGCGAAGGTGAACTGGGTCTCGAACGCGCCGGCCGGCAGGGGGGGCGCGCCATCCCCCTGATCGTGGAGCTGGCGGGCGTAGGCCACCCACTCGTCGATCAGCACCAGGCAGGGCCCGTATTCCTGGAACAACTCGCGCAGCGCGTCGCCGGGGCTGGTGGCGCGTTCGTCGTCGGCCTGGATGCGGGCGTAGGCCTGCGGCCCGCCCAACTGCCAGGCCAGCTCGCCCCACAGCGTGCGCACCAGCGTGCCGTCCGGCTTGAGCGTCGGGTTGCCGGGGGAGATCTTGTTGCCCACCAGCACCACGCGGCGCACGGCCGGCAGGTCCCTGGCCTCGGCCTCTTGCAGCACGCGGTCGATGCCGGCCAGCCCGGTGGGGGCTGCGCCGGAGAAGAGATGGTAGAGCGCCAGCATGGAGTGGGTCTTGCCGCCGCCGAAATTGGTCTGGAGCTGCACCACCGGATCGCCGCCGCGGCCGTTCAGGCGGCGCACCGCGTTGACCAGCATGGTGCGCAGGCTTTCGGTCAGGTAGGTGCGGCGGAAGAACTCCACCGGGTCGCGGTATTCGTCGCCGCCGCCGCCCAGGTGGACCTGCCAGAGGTCGGCGGCGAATTCGGCCTGCTGATAGCGGCCGCTGGCCACGTCGGGGTGGGGGGTGGCGATCTCGCGCCAGGGCTTGAGGCCGCCCGCGGCCTGGCTTTCGATGGCCACGCCGGCCGTCTTGCGCCGCTCGCTGCGCACCTGCTCATCGAAGCGCAGGCGCAGCAGCTCCATCTTCAGCTTCTCGATCTCGGCCGCCTGGGGGGAGGAGATGGCGGTCAGCAGCCGGCCGGCCGAGTCCAGGGCGCGATAGGCGTCGTCGGTGGAGAAGGTCCCCTGGTGCGCCCACTTGTTGCGGATGTCGCGCAGCTCGCTGACCAGGCTGCGCTCGGCGTAGCCCAGCGGGTCGCGGAAGACCGTGTTCCACTGGTCCCACATCATGCGCAGAAGCACCGCGGCGTCCAGGTTGGGCTCGTCGCCCGCGCCCCACTCCAGGTCGCGCGACCAGTTGCTGGTGACTGCGGTGATCCAGTACTTGCCGTATTTGGCCTCCAGCTCGCGGGCGACAAAGGGCTTCAGCCCCTCCCGCAGCAGTTCCAGCGCCTTGCCGACGCGGTCGTAGTTGGTGATTGCCATGTTCGTTCCTGCCTAATGCTGTTGAAGTACCGGTCGTACAGAAAGGAGTCGAGGCTTCAGCCGGGCGCCGCAACCAAGGAGTCGAGGCTTCAGCCGGGCGCCGCAAGAAAGGAGTCGAGGCTTCAGCCGGTTCCGCTCCGCAACCCGCCTAAAGGCTCGACTCCGCCACCACAGAAAGGAGTCGAGGCTTCAGCCGGGCGCCGCAAGAAAGGAGTCGAGGCTTCAGCCGGGCGCCGCAACCAAGGAGTCGAGGCTTCAGCCGGGCGCCGCAAGAAAGGAGTCGAGGCTTCAGCCGGGCGCCGCAAGAAAGGAGTCGAGGCTTCAGCCGGTTCCGCTCCGCAACCCGCCTAAAGGCTCGACTCCACCACCACGGAAAGGAGTCGAGGCTTCAGCCGGGCGCCGCAAGAAAGGAGTCGAGGCTTCAGCCGGTTCCGCTCCACGACCCGCCTAAAGGCTCGACTCCACCATTCAGGGTAGGTCAAAATCATCGTTCTCCAAAAAATCGATCACCGGATACCGCTGCCAGCAATCGTCGAGCCAGTCTTGGCCTTTGGTCGCCAACCAGTAATGATAGCTGGAATGCGGCCAATCCTCGAATCGCTTCACGTACTTGTGCTTGATTGGATTGTTGTGGATGTAGTTGAAGCGCGTCCAGAAGTCCGCTTCGTTACGGATGCAGGTATCCCAGAGATTGTGCCAGACCTGCCTGCCTGTGGCCGCATCCCACAGGTTGATCTGCCTGGAGGTCGCTCCGTGCAGTCTGCCGAAAAAGTGCGGCAGGTCCGCGCCCAAGCGCGACTTGAAGAGAATGTGGTAGTGATTGTCTAGAATGACCCACGCGCGCAAGACGATGGCATAGAGCGCGATCAACTCATTGAGCTTGTCGATTACCAGCGTTTTCGCCCGCGGCGTTGATAGATAAGGACGACTGTAGAGCGTCGCCGCGGTCACGATGTACCAGGTATCATTGAGGTAGATGTGGGGCGGATGGTGAGCCATGAGAACATCTCGCACTACCGGAGTCGAGCCTTTAGGCGGGTCGCGGGCGGAACCGGCTGAAGCCTCGACTCCTTTGGCTTGATGGAGTCGAGCCTTTAGGCGGGTTGCGGACGGAACCGGCTGAAGCCTCGACTCCTTTGGCTTGATGGAGTCGAGCCTTTAGGCGGGTTGCGGACGGAACCGGCTGAAGCCTCGACTCCTGGGTTGCGCGGGAACCGGCTGAAGCCTCGACTCCTTTGGCTTGATGGAGTCGAGCCTTTAGGCGGGTTGCGCGGGGGCCGGCTGAAGCCTTGACTCCGGCGGCGCAGGAGGGAGTTTATAGGTCGAGCCGGGCTTGTTCGGGCTGTTGCTGGGGTTGCGCCAGCCGCACGATCTCCGGCCAGCTCTGCACCAGCCCATTGTACCACAGCGCCTCGGCGGCGCGCTTTTTGCGTTCGCAGAGGGTGTAGAGGCGATAGGCCAGCTCGCGCGCGGTCTCGGCCTGGCTGCCCAGCTTGGCCGCCAGTTCAGCCGCGGCCGCCTCGCCGCCGTCCAGGGCGCGGATCAGTTGATGGACGCTTTCCCAGGCGGTCAGGCGACGATCCTTGGCCGGGTCCCAGTCCACCGCCAGCTCGTGGGGGCGCAGCAGCCGGACCTTGCCGCGGCTGGAGACCAGGATGCCGGCCTCCATCATGCCGGCGACGCTGGTGTTTTTGGCCTTGGAGAGGGTCTCGGCCACGCCGTACTCCCCCTCGGCGAAGGCGTGCTGCTCGAACCAGGCCAGCGCCCAGCGGCTGTCGGCGTCGAAATCCCCCTCCTGTTCGGCCAGCGCCTCGTCCAGCGTCTGGTTGATCAGCGCCAGCGCCTCGCGCACGGGAACGGGGTTGCCGGCCGCGTCCAGCACCTGGGCGTAGCGGGTGTAGACCGCCATGCCGGGGCCGATGGCGGCCTGGGCCAGGTCGACGGGGGCGATGTTGGCGCGCTGCAGGTGGGCCAGGGCGGCCGGCAGCTCGGCCTTGAGCGCGGCCACGAACTCGCGGCGGGTGGCCGTGGGCGCATCGGCGGCGCGCTGGCGGCAGACGAGGACGATGCTGGAGGCGAGAGCGTTGGTGTCCATACCCACCATGCGGTTGCTCAATTCAGTGCGAATCGGCCATGTGCCGGTGATGGCGAAGCCTGCCTGGATGACAGCGTCGAGAAAAGTTTCCCAGCCTGTGAAGGTCATACCAGGCATCCGGGCGTTCTCGGTTTCGGCCTGTTTATATGCGTAATAAATCGTCACTGGAAAGGCAGGATGAGCCTGTTCAGCAAGACGACGCATCGCCTGCGTCATGCCGTTGAGGAAGAAGGCCTCGGCCTCCAGTTTGCTGCCATGTCGGTAGGGGGTGGACACCAACTCTTCCGCTTTGGGCACTGCAAGTGTAGCAAACAGATCGGGAAAGACCGGCCTCAACGAGCGACGTAACCACACATAGAAAAAATCGGAGAGGTCGGCATAGCCGATGTTGTCACAATTGTGGACACAGCCGGCGGCAGTCACGTAGGAGTGGTCTTCGGTCTCCAGATTGTACACCGGCCCGTCATACTCGACGCGCTCCACGGCGCGGATGGGCAGCAGATACCCTCCCTCCCGCCAGACGCCGTGATGACGGAAACGTCGCTTTGAGAGCGCGGTCTGCTTTGGCGACCCAGCGATCTCCGCCAGTTTTAAGAGCGACTGGCCGCTCACAAAAAGCCCATATTGAGAGCCACGGGCAAGCACAACGTTGCCGTTGATCTCCGTTGGCTTTATCTGAAAAACATGCAGACGGGCAGCAATGTGGAGGCGCTGCAAGAGCAGGCGAAGCTGACCTGCCAGATGAGGAGAATTCGTGCTGGCAGTGTAGTTTCCGTTTGCCCGATAGCCATCTCCAGCCCAATAACCGGCCACAAGTTCTCGCAGATGGGCGGGTTCGAGGTAAAGCGCCCATTCCGGCAGGCGCTTCCATCCATTTTCGGCGTAGCACCATCGGCGCAGAAGTTGGGCCACAGGCTTGGAGTAGAAATTCAAGCGCACGGAGCGATTGTTGTTGCGCCGATTGTCGGTGACACGGCCGGCATGGAGACCAAAGCAGAAGGCCATCAACCGTTCCACATCGGCCGCCATCTCCCGTTCCTCGATATGGAAGGTGAAGTGAACCGCGCCGCTGTCCGCCTCGACCCGCGCGTAACCCTCGGCCACAAAATAGCCGAGGAGCCGACACAACTCAGGGGTAAGCGCCACCTGCGCCGGCGCGGCGTAGCGGCGCGGCGGCGCGTTCTCTGTCTCGCGCCGGGTAAGCGACCGGGCTGTGGCTTTCTGATAATGCAGGGCGCCTTCGTGTTCGAGATAGTCCGCTTCTGGCAACCAATCGGCCAGGTCGAAGCAGACCGGCCTGTTCTCTTCCCGCAGCGTAGGCATGAAGATGAGATCGTTCACCCGTATCTCGCCGGCAGGAATCCATTCCAGGGCATAGTTGTCAGCCAGACGTGCGCTGCAGCGACCATCGTTCTGATCCATCCAGGCGCATTCGATATGGCAGTAGTCGGCATAGCCAACCGTACAGGCGGCGGTGCGGATGGCATAGACTGGATGCTCGCCCGTAATCAACATGGCCTGGCTGGTGTGGGCTGCCTTGAGACGATAAATCGGGCCGGCGTAATGGCGCCGGTACGTGCGTGTGACTGCTGCAAAGCGCCCAGAATGGGTCAGCACCCGTTCACCCACCTGAATGCACTCGATTGGTCTGTAGCCTTCGGGCGTCTGGATCAAGATGCCAGGAGCCAGGCAGTAGGGTGGATCGGTGGAGACAACTCGGTCGGTTGAAAAAACTTGATTTTGTGCATCTGCTTGCAGCGCCAACCCTTTCTCAGGGGAAGGAAACATGTTGATGGCCTTTTGCGACCACTCAATCCCACTAGATACGTTTCCAGCCGATGCAGAGAATACATTTGTCTCTGCATAGTCCCAAACCATGGGGATGGCTTGTCTGCCAAAGGTATTGCGAATAATCTCCTTACTCGAATGCCAAGTGCAGATCGTCGACCAGTAATCAGTCGCCTTGTCGACAGCAAACGCCAAATACACCGCCACTGCCTCCGCATACGCCGTCGCGCCGA
>JAKQCW010000118.1 GCA_029558955.1 Chloroflexota bacterium | reverse complement strand
AAGACCCCGCTCGAAGTCGCCGCGCTGATCGCAGGCTTGACCGAAGACGAGATGACGCGTCCGCCCGCCGACGGTGGCTGGGCGATCCGCAACACCGTCTCGCATCTGCGCGACGCACAGAACGTCATCGCCGCCCGCATTGATCTGTTCCTGCACGAGGAAAACCCCGTGCTGGAAATGAAAGCCGTCTGGACGTGGGCGCGGAGCGAGAACCAACGCCCGCCCTCGACGCGCGAGGTTTTCGACGCGTACCAAACGTCACGCCTGGAAATGATTGCCAAACTAGAGGCGATCCCCTGCACTGATTGGCGGCGGACAGGACGGCACGAGGAGTTCGGGGTGGTGTCCATCAAACAGCAGGTCAGTTATTTCACCGCGCACGAGCTGACGCACCTGCCGCAGATCGCGCGGCTGGCAAACTTTGCGAACGAGGCGAAACAATGACCAGGGGCAAGACGATCAGTTTCAAGCTTCTTCTCGGCTCTGCGCTGATGACGCTGGTTCTCTTTGCCTGCAGTGACTCCTCAGGCGTTGGCATCTTCCCGACAGATGAACCGCCCGGCAGCGGTGAGCGGGCCGAAAAGGGGTACGCGCTGAACGAGCCGATTATCGCCGCGCTGGAACAATACCGTGCAGATCACAGTTCCTACCCTGCAAAACTCGCCGAACTCGTCCCGGACTATCTTCCAACGGTCCCGACCAAAACCGACGAGCTGGATTTTTCCTATTCGAGCAACGGCGCGACCTATCGGCTATCGTTCCACTACCTGGGACCCGGCATGAATACCTGCACGTACACGTCCGACGAGAAGGATTGGAACTGCTCGGGGGCGTATTAGCGTTCCGCCGCAAGACAGGAGGTCAGTGGACCGAACGCTGGCTCGCGGCGAAAACATAGAATCGGCCTCTTGCAAAATTGCGCCAGCGAGCGCACAATACGCCCTGCGCACGAGACCTTCTCCAACGTCGGCTCATGGCGCAATGCTGTCTCATCAACCTCGACAAGGAAACAGGCATGTCAAACTGGGATCACACGGTGGATGTCTTGATCGTCGGCACGGGCGGCGGCGCCCTGACCGCGGCCCTGGTCGCGAGGCAGGCCGGGCTGGATGTTCTGCTGGTCGAAAAAACGGTATACTACGGAGGCTCGACGGCGCTCTCCGGGGGAGGGATGTGGATTCCCAATAATTTTCTGATGCAACGGGACGGCCTGGATGACTCATTCGAAAAAGCGCGCACCTATTTACAGCACACGGTGGGAGATCGCACGCCGCAGGCGTTGCAGGATGCCTATCTGAAGAACGCCCCTGAGATGGTGGTCTACCTGGCGGAGAACTCGCGCATGAGGTTTCAACGGTCGCCTGGCTACGCCGATTATTATCCTGAGTATCCCGGCGGCATGGCGGAGGGGCGTGTGCTCGAATCCGTTCCCTTCGACGGCAGCCAGTTGGGCAACGACTTTGCCCAACTGCGCCCCATGGGCATGGAGATTCCGGCCGGCCTGGCGTTTACGATCAGCGAGTTCAACAAACTGGGCATGATCACCTCCACCTGGGCGGGGAAGCGGACGGCGTTCAAGGTGGGCGTCCGCACGGTTTTCAATCAGATGACCGGCGTCAAGTATCTCACGCTGGGGCGGGCGTTGATTGGCCGCTTGCGCCTGTCGCTCAAGGATGAAAACGTGCCCCTCTGGCTCAACGCGCCGCTGATGGATCTGGTGGTCGAGGAGGGCCGGGTCGTCGGGGCGGTGGTCGCAAGAGAGGGCAAGCCCAGCCGCATCCGCGTGACCAAAGGTGTGGTGCTGGCTGCCGGCGGCTTTGCCCACAACCAGCAGATGCGGGAAGCGTTTCAGAAGGCGCCGGTCAACCACGAATGGAGCTCCGCCAGCCCCGGCAACACGGGCGAGGCCATCCAGTTGGGGATGAAAATCGGCGCCAGAGTTGACCTGATGGAAGACGCCTGGTGGGGGCCCTCAAGCATCCCGCCGAACGCGCCGGTGATGTTCCATGTGGGCGAACGCTCCTATCCCGGTGGGATCATGGTCAATGCGGCCGGCAAGCGCTTCACCAACGAGGCAGCTTCCTACGTGGATGTCGTCCACGCCATGTACGAAAAGCACAGCGAGGAAACGCCGCATATCCCGGCGACCTTCATCATGGATCAGCGCTACCGCAGCAAGTACATTTTCGGCACGCTGTTTCCCATGCAGGGCGTCCCCAAGGTCTATTATGAAAGCGGCTACTTCAAGAAAGCGGACACGATCGAAGACCTGGCGCTGCAGTGCGGCATGGACCCTCACGCGTTGGCGGAGACCATCAGCCGCTTCAACCGCTTCGCCCGCAACGGAGTGGACGAGGATTTCCGGCGCGGCGACAGCGCCTATGATCGTTACTACGGCGATCCCACCGTCAAGCCCAATCCCTGCCTTGCGCCCATCGAAAAGCCGCCGTTCTACGCCGTGCAGATGGTCGCGGGTGACCTGGGCACCAAGGGTGGGCTGGTGATCGACGAACGGGCGCGCGTCCTGCGGGAGGACGGCTCGCCGATCCAGGGGCTGTATGCCACGGGAAACAGTTCCGCCTCGGTGATGGGCAACACCTATCCCGGTCCCGGCAGCACGATTGGCCCCTCGATGACGTTTGGGTACATCGCGGCCAAGCACATTGCCGGCGAAAAGGCCCGCCCGGCGGGCGCATTGCCATCCAACGACACACGTGACGCACCAGGGAGGCCCGCGTGAAGGTACAGGACAAAATCATCGTGGTGACAGGCGGAGGGAATGGCATTGGGCGCGAGTTGGCGCTTCACCTGCTGGCCAGGGGCGCACGCGTCGCGGCGGTGGACATCAACGAGAACGGCCTGAAGGAAAGCGCAGAGCTGGCCGGCGCCAGCAAGGGGAGACTCTCCACCCATGTCGTCAACATCACCGACAGGGCCGCCGTCGAAGCCTTGCCCCAGCAGGTCATCGCCAGTCACGGCGCGGTGGACGGGCTGTTCAACGTCGCAGGCATCATCCAACCCTTCGTCCGCATCAACGACCTTGAGTACGCGGCCATCGAGCGGGTGATGAACGTCAACTTCTACGGTACGCTCTACATGGTCAAGACCTTCCTGCCGCACCTGCTCAAACGCCCCGCAGCGCACATCGCCAACATTTCCAGCATGGGCGGATTCCTGCCCGTGCCGGGCCAGGGCATCTACGGCGCGTCCAAGGCCGCGGTCAAGTTGCTGACCGAAGCGCTGCACTCCGAGCTGGCCAACACCAACGTCCGGGTGACGGTCATCTTTCCGGGCGCGATCGGCACGCACATCGCGGCCAACTCAGGCGTCGCCATCTCGGCCCTCGCTAACGCCGGCGCTGCTCAACGAGCGATCAAACCGCTGGCTCCCAGCAAAGCCGCCGAAATCATCGTCAAAGGGATCGAAAAGGACGAGTACGAGATCCTGGTCGGGCGCGATTCGGCGTTGATGAACTACATCTACCGCGTCAGTTCCAGACGGGCCGCGAAGTTCATCACCAGGCAGATGGCATCGCTGTTGCAGGATTAGGTTTGGCACATGAATCCATGAGCCATGTCGCCCCGCAGGCGGCTCTGACAAGGGCCGCCCGTCTGGATGGCACGCAAACGAGGTGATCCCCAAACATACCCACTCCGAGATGGTCGCGCCGATCTTTCTGGCAGGCCTGGTGACCGTGTTCGCCTGATAAAGACGTGCCGGCGTCACACTTGAGATGGGTAAGAAATGGGCGACTTGCGTCGCCTGGCGAACTACCCGCAGATCACCGCGTCCACCGTGGCCTCCAGGCTGCGGATCGCCGCTTCTTCCGCTTGGCTGGCGGGGGAGAGACCCAGATCGCCCAGCAACTGCGCGGCGCGGGCTTTGGTGGTGTGAATGGCCGCGGGGTGGGAGAGAATCAGGCTCAGCCAGCCGGCTGCGCGGCTTGCCGCGGGCCGGGGCGCGCCATCGAGGGCGGCCCGCAGTTCGAGAGTGGCCAGTCCCGCCAGCGCTTGCAGCATCAGCGGCGCCGAGTGGATCTCGCGGGCCAGGCGCAGGGCGTCCAGCAGGATGGCCTTGGCCCGCTCGGCGTCGCCCAGATGCAGATATGCCTCGCCCAGGTAGATCAGGGTCTGGGCGATGTCCCAGCCCTTGAACTGCTGGCCGAAGGTTTCGAGGCTCTTTTCCAGTTGGCCAATCGCCTGGCGGCTGTCGCCGGTCGCCAGCGTCGCCAGCCCAAGGTAGCGGTACGCCGTCCCCATGCCCCAGCGATTTTGCGTGCGCTCGCAGAGGGCGATGCTCTCCTGCATGGCGGCGATGGCCTCGGCGGTCTTCCCCAGCGTGATCTGCGTTTCGACCAGGAAGTTCAGGCCCAGCGAGATGGAGTGCGGGTCGCCCAGCGCCCGCCAGAGCGCCAGCCCCTCCTGCATTTGCGCATAGCCCTTTTGGTAATCGCCGATGATGCTGTCCACGTGACCGATGTTGTAGACGCCGTAGGCGGAAAACCAGCGATCGTTGATCGCCCGCGCGTAGACCAGGCCCTCTTCGATCAGCGTTCGTGATTCGAGGTAGGCGCCGCTCAGGTGGTGGATGGATCCACTGAAGATCAGCGCGTCGGCCAGCAGCGTCTGGTCACCGACGGCGCGCAGGAGGGAGATGGCGCGCGCGTAGCGCTCGGTTGCTTGAGCGAAGTCGCCCGCCCGGAAATAGAGCAGGCTCTGCTGTACGAGACAGGCGCCCAAGATCTTGTCGGTCCACGGCTGGCGCGGCAGCTCGCTCAGCGCCTGCCCCAGCAGTTCCATCTGCCCGATGCCCTCGTGGATCAGACCGGTGACCTCGTAATACCAGCCGAAGGCGCGGGCGGCCTTGCCCACCGTCTCGAACTTGCCGTACTCGACCCCCCACCCCCAGGCGGCGCGCAGGTTGTCCACCTCGACGGTCAGATCGCGGATCGCTTCCTGTTGCCCTGCGCCCTTCAGCCGCGCTTCATGGGTCGCCGCCAAGCGCATGAAATACTCGCAGTGACGCTCGCGCGCGGCCCGGCAGCGCGCCTGATCCTCTTCGAGCCGCTTGAGCGCGTACTGCCTCACCGCCTCGTGCAGGTCATAGCGCCCCGTCTCGGTGCGCCGGATCAGCGACTTGGAGGCCAGGTTGCGAAGGGTGGGCAGGCTGGCCCCCGCCACCGCCGCGGCCGCGTCTCGCTCGAAGCCGCCCTGGAAGATGGCCAGCTGGGCCAGGACCGCCCGCTCCTCGTCGGTCAGCAGCCGCCAGGAGTGCTCGAAAACCGCGGCCAGGCTGCGCTGGCGTTCGGGCAGGTCGCGCAGGTCGGTGCTGAGAAAGTCCAGCCCGCGCTGGATCTCGACGGCGATCTCCCGGCAACTGAGCAGCGGCGTCCACGCCGCGGCCAGCTCGATGCCCAGCGGCATGCCCTCCACCGCCCGGCAGACCTGCGCGGCCGCGGTCAGTTCGTCGCCTTGCAGGTCAACCTGCGCGCCGGCCCGGCGCGCGGCCTGCGTGAAGAGGCGGATGGCGTCGTAGTCGTGGGCGCGGTGCAGTTGATCGGGCGACGGCGTGGCCAATCCCTCGGTGACGAAGACATACTCCCCTTGCAGGTTCAGCCGCTCGCGCGAGGTGGCCAACAGCTTGACGCCGGGCGCCCGCGCCAGGATTTCGGCCAACAGCCCGGCGCTGGCCAGCAGATGCTCCAGGTTGTCCACCACCAGCAGCGCCTCTTGCCCGGCCAGATAGTGCAGCAGTTGCAGCCGGATCTCCGCCTGGCCGGCCAAGGTCAGACCCAGGGCCTCGGCCAGCGCGGGGATGACCCCGGCGGGCGCGGCCACCGGGGCCAGGGGCGCGAACCAGACGCCGTCGGCAAAGCAGCCCTGCACCTGGGCCGCGGCCGCCACAGCCAGGCGCGTCTTGCCGATGCCGCCGGGGCCGATGAGGGTGAGCAGCCGGCAGAGGGGGTCGATCAGCAGCCGGGCCAGGCTGGCCAGCTCCTCCTCCCGGCCCACCAGCGGCGTCGGGCTGGCCGGCCAGTTGTGGAGGCCCGGCGCTTCCGCACCCGACAGGGCAGGGCTGGCCGCGGGCGTCGCTGCCGGCGACTCGGGGGCGCGCGGCGGAGCCAGGGGCGCGTCGCGCCGTGCTGGCGCCGGCGACAGCCGCGCGCTGCTCACCTCGCCGCGCGCCGCGGCCAGGAAGGTGGGCCGCTCGGCCGGCGGGATCTCCAGGGCATCGGCCAACAGCCCGGCCAACTGCTTCGAGGGGCGGCGTTCTCCGCTCTCGATCTTGCGCAGGGCAAAGACCGAGTAGCCGACGCGTTCAGCCAGCTCCCCCTGGGTCAGGTCCAGCCGCTGACGCCGGCGCTTGAGCCATTCGCCGAAGTAAACGGGCGCATCGGGGTCGTTCATGTCGTCACTCTGCTTCGCTTCGAAATAGCCGCACGGGCAGCATGAACCGAGCAAGCGCGGGGCGGCGTCCTGGCGACGTCAGGGGGCGCTCAAACGGCTGCGGACGTAGACGTTTTCGCTGTCGTCGCCGCTGCGGCGATCGCTCCAGAGCGCGTGCGGCCGCCCATCAGGGCCAACGGTGAAGGCCGGGAACTTGACCTCCACCGCGCCCAGGTCGGTGACGAACTCCAGCGCACTCCAGCTCAGACCGCCGTCGGTCGAAACCTTGCCGGCGATATCGGCGCAACGATTAGGAGCCGGGCAGGCGGGGGTCAGAAAGTCGCGCTCATCCTTCCAGAAAAGCCAGAGCGCGCCGTGCGGGTTGTCAAGCGCCCAGAAGGGAAAACGGCTGGGGGCCTCGGACAGCGTTACGGGGGTGCTCCAGGTCTGGCCCTGGTCGGTCGAACGACGGTAGTCGATGGCCGCGAACGGCGGTTGCATGGTCATGACGCCCAGGTGGATGACGCCGTTGGCATCCACGGCCGCCTCCGGGTCCCAGTCACGCAAAGGGGTCGCGGCGCCGACGCGCTCGGTGAAAGTCTGCCCGCCGTTGGTCGAAACCGCCACGTAGGTGTCCCAGTCCGGGTTGGCCCGGTTGTCGCGCCAGGCGATGGCCAGCAGATCGCCGTTGGCGCCCTCGACGGTGAAACGCGGGAAGGCGGCGTGACCGCTGCCCTGGTTCAGCTTCTGCCGGGAGCCGAAAGTGTCGCCGCCGTCGGTGGAACGCAGGTAGTAGACCTCGGTCGGGGCGGCGTCGGTGCTGGGGTCGCCGTAGTGCCAGGCCAGATGCAGACGGTTTTGCAGGTCGAGGCTGAAGCTGAAGCCGCCGACCTTGCGAGCGTTGGCGCCTGTGACATCGCGCGGCGTGGTCCAGGTGAGGCCGGCGTTGGTGGAGCGGCTGTAGTAGAGGCGGCCGCTGCCGCCGTCGCGCAGGTCAATCCAGATGGCATGCAGCGCGCCGTCCGGCCCCTGGTTCAGGTTGACGCCGGAGGCAGGCCATGGGCTGTTGGCCAGATCGAACGGCGTCGACCAGGTCGCTCCGCCGTCGGCAGAACGGCTGTAGAACACATCGTAAACGTTGCCGTTGTTCTCGACCCAGGCGATGTGCATGCGGCCGGCGGCGTCGACCACCAGATTGCGCCCCACGACGCCGCCGGCGTAGTGGGTGCTGAAAGTGGCCTGATGCTCTGGCCCCCAGTCCGGGTCAACGCCGGGGCTGCCCGACGGCGTGGCTGTTGCGGTTGCTGTGGGCGTCGGCGTGGGGCTCTGCGTCGCAGTCGGGGTGGGCGTTCGTGTGGCAGTTGGGGTCGGGGTGGCGCTGGGGCCGACCTGACCCCAGCGCCTGACGAACGGCAAGAATGTGTGACAGAGCAGGGCGTCCGCCGCGGCCATGCTCTCTGCGTTGTCGCCGAAGCGGTTGCCCTGGGTGACGCAGCTCTGGACACCGGGCGTGGCGGTGGGCGTGGCGCTGGCGGTCGGTGTGGCGGCGGGGCCATCCAGGCTGTAGATATCGACCTCGGCGCGCTGCATGTAGCCGGCGAAGAAACGCTGGCGCACGGGGTCGAGCGCCAAGCCGTCGATGCGATTGGCGCCCAGGTTGACCGTGCCCACCGGGGCCAGCGTCAACGCGGCGATCAAGAAAGCAGCAGCAAGCGTGGTGCGCAATCGGTTCATGGTGCAGGACCTCGTTTTTGTGGATCTTCTGTCTTCCCGATAGCTTGCCGTTGAAGCCGGTCCTTGCGCAGCACCCCGGACCCTGGCTCGCTGGTTCCGGGGACACTCGCGCCTGCATGTGGTGCAGGCGCCGGCGGAGGCTAACCCATTGTGTCCTCAGCCCGATTGTACCACAACCTGGGTGATTTGTGGGTTGTTTGTCGGGCTATGGAGTGACCCCACAGGCTGCCCTTCCTATGGTTGAATAGAGCCATCGGTCGCACACCAGCGACATCACACCGTCGGGAGCCGATGGTCTCCCTTGCACATCACCTGGAGGTCACTATGTCCGTCGTTCTGATTCTGCTCCGTCTCATTCACATCGTTGCCGGCGCCTTCTGGGTCGGCGCCGGCGTCGCCTACTTTCTCTACTTCGAGCCGACCGCCAAGGGGCTTGGCTCGGCGCGGTCGAAGTTCATGCAGGACCTGGTCGGCAAATACCGCTATCCCATCTTCATGAACGTCTCCAGCATGCTTACCATCCTGGCCGGGCTGGCCCTCTACTGGTTCTCCTCAGGCGGGCTGAGCATGTCCTGGGTCGCCTCTGGCCCTGGGCTGGGCTTCACCCTCGGCGCGCTGGCTGGGCTGATCGCGTTTGGCATCGGCTTTTTCGGCATCCGGCCTCGCGCTCAGCGCATGGGCGCTCTGGGTGCAGCCATTGCCGCGGCCGGCGCGCCGCCCACGCCAGAACAGGGCGCCGAACTGGGCCGGCTGGACGCTGAGATCCACGCCATCGAGCGCTGGGACGTGCTCATGCTGGTCATCTCACTGGCGTTGATGGCGGTCTCCCGCTATTTGACCTTTTGACGGCGTAACACGCGAAGAAGTTCAACTTCTCTGAGAAGTTGAACTTCTGCACTTTTTTCCGGAGGCGTGACATGAAAACACAATACACCCTGGCGATGCTGCTCCTGGTCGTCGGCCTGGCGCTCGCCGGCTGCGGCGGCCGGACCGATGACCAGGCCGATCAGGTCTTCCACCTGCGCACCGGCCTGGTGGAGGGGCGCATGGCCTTCATCGGCGTGGGCGGGGCCATCGACGGCGTCGCCAACCCCGAGCTGGCGGTGAAAGCGGGGGAGCGGGTGCGCATCGAGCTGCACAACGGCGACGGCATCTCCCACGACCTGGCCCTGCCCGACCTGGGCCGCCAGACGCCGCCGGTGATGGGCCGGGAAAGCGTGGCAGCCCTGACCTTCACGGCCGGGTCCAGCGGCGCCTACACCTATCTCTGCTCCGTCGCCGGCCACCGCCAGGCCGGGATGGAAGGCCAATTGGTGGTAACGCCATGAACCACATCGCTGAATATGACGCGGTGGATCCGCTGCAAGTGCTGCACATCAACCTGCTCTGCCTGAACCTCAGCCTGACGCCGGAGCTGGCGGCCCTCATGCGGCGCATGGACCCGCGGCCCTTCCCCTTTTTCGCCCTCTACGCGCTGAACGGGAGCACGGCGACCGGGCAGGTGGGCGTCTTTCGGCTGCCGGTGGTCTCGACCACGGGCGCGGCCGACGTGGGCGGCGTGTGGGCCGTCTCCACCCACCCGGCGTGGCGCGGCCAAGGCGTGGCCTCGCGGCTGCTGGACGAGGCCCACGAGCGGATGCGGGCGGCCGGGCTGCGCTTTTCGACCCTGGGCACGGCCCGTTTTGGCGTGGCGCACGGCCTGTACGAGAAGCTGGGCTACCGCGACCTGTACTCGCCGGCCATGGCGCTGGCGCGCAGCGATGACCTGCGCGTCCAGCCCGGCCTGCGCGTCGAGCCGGCCGGCCCCGGCCGTCTGGCCCTGGCCGACCGCCTGTTCGAGCAGTTGAGCCGCGGCTGGCTGGGCTTTGCGCGGCGGCATACCCCCTTCTTCTCCTTCCTGCACGCGCGCAGCTATCTCAGTGCGCAGGAGCTGTGGCTGATCTGGCAGGAGAGCGAGGCGGTCGGCTATGCCGCGGCGGCGGCCGGCAATGGCGTGCTGCGCGTGCACAACCTGCTGCTGGCGCCGCGCGTCGATCCCGTGGCCGCCGTGGCCGCGCTGGCCCTGGCCGCCACCGCCCGCTATGTCCACGTTCGGCTGGATCACCCCGACCATGCCGCGGCCTTTGCCCGCGCCGGCCTGCGCGTCGCCAGCCCCAGTTGGGCCACGTTCATGGTCAAGCCGCTGGCTGCTGATGCCACGCTGGAGGAGTTTCGCCGGGACTACGGCCTGGACGACGGTCGTTTTCTGATTTCGTACCTGGACGTGACGTGATCTGGCCAGGCCAGGAGGTCATATGAGATCCTTTCTCCAACGCCATTCGCTGCTCGTCGGCGCCCTGCTGATGTTCCTCTGCACCTGGACGATCGACCTCTCGAACTCAGGCGTCCTGCCCTTTCGTGTTCCGTTCGCGGTCACGCTCACCCTCGGCTGGGGGTTCTTCGTCGTCTCTGTCGCCATGACGTGGGCGACGCTCGGCCAAGCTGCGACGGCGACCTTCCTCAAACGCCTCCTGATCTGGCGTGTGGGGTGGAGGTGGTGGCTGGCGGCGCTGCTGCTCTTGCCCGCCTTGCAAGGGGCCGCGCTCCTGCTGACCTCGTGGCTGACCGGCCTCCCCGTCGATTTTTCCGCCCCGATGATCCGCGCCGTCGTTCCGCTGGACGCGCCGCTGCTGGCGCTGGCGGCGCCCTGGCTGATCTTCGAGATCCTCGCCAATGGCGAGGAATGGGGCTGGCGCGGCTATATCCTGCCGCGGCTGCAAGCGAAGCACAGCGCGCTGGTTTCGAGCCTGATCGTCGGGGTGCTCTGGAGCGTCTGGCACCTGCCGAAATTCCTGGGAACCGGGCTGAACAGCGACCGCTCCTTTCTCTGGTTCACGGTCGCGCTTCTGGCGCTGTCGGTCCTCTTCACGTGGCTGTACAACAACACGCGTGGGAGCATCTTGCTGGTGATGCTGTTTCACGCGACCCAAAACACGGCCGGGATGTTTCTGCCCGTCAAGTTCGCCGCGGCCGGCGGGCTTGACCAGAACGTGCTGGTCCTGCTGATCGTCGCCGCGGCGGTGACGGTCACTGTCGCCGCGGGCGCGCAGAACCTCTCGCGCACGGCAGAGCGCCAGATCCAACATCCAACGTAGCCCTTCCTGGCGGGCAACAGAAACCCCATGGCCAACCCGGCCGATTCTCCCCAGACGCTGGATTCAGCGCTGTCATGCGTTGATTGGGCCATCACGGTGTATAATGTAGACAACACGGGCTTCCGGCGAGCCGCCGGAATAACCCGCAACTCGTAACTCGTAGCCGGAAGGGAATGGACGCAGGGTTCGAGCATGAACGCCAACCGCGTGCGCCACATCTGCCGCCGTCGGCAATCCGATTACGTGTCACGCATTACGCATTACGGATTCTCGGCGCCAATTCAGGAGACCTGCATGGCAACCATCCAATCGGTCGGAATTATCGGCGGCGGCGTGGCCGGCCTGGCGGCGGGCGGTTTGCTCGCGGCCAGCGGCCTCCAGGTCCACCTCTTCGAGGCCAACGGCAAGATCGGCGGCTGTTGCTCGACCACCAACATCGACGGCTACACCTTCAACGACGGCGCGCTCTACCTGGCCCTGCCCACCATGCTGGATCACGTCTTTGCCCGGGTCGGGCTGGAGCGCGCCGCCGTCCTGCCGCTCAGGAAGATCAGCGCGCCGCAGACCACGGTTCTACCCAACGGCGATCGGGTTACTTTCGGCGACGGTCTGCGCGTGGCGGTGGAAAAGCGCCAGGGCAGGGTGAACGAGGCCGTCCTGAAGCAGGAGCTGGATGCCATGATGGCGCGCTGGGAGCCGGCCCTGCGCCTGCTGACCGAGGATATTCTCGTCCACCCGCTCTCTGTTGCGCGCATCCTGGCCAAGGGCTGGCGGCAACTGCCCAAGTTCAGCGGGACGGTGGCGGACGAGCTGAAGCGGCTCTTCAGCGACGACTCGGTGCGCGCGGCGATGTCGGGCGTGCTGCTCTACACGGGACTGCCGCCGGAGAAACAGCCGGCCATCTCGGTCCTGGGTCTGGTGACCCTCTTCAGCGACGGTTTTCACCTGCCTGAAGGGGGCATGGGCCAGATTCCCAGCGCGCTCAGCCGCGCCCTGCTGGCCCACGGCGGGCAGATTCATCTCAACGCGCGGGTGCAGAAGATCGTCGTGCGCGAGGGGCGCGTGCGCGGTCTGGAGGTGGCGGGACGGGAACCGGTAGCCGTAGACGCGGTCATCTCGACCGTCAGCGGGATGCTGACCTTCGGCGCGCTGCTGGACGCCGCCGACGCGCCGCGCAAGCTGAAGCGCATGGCGCAGGAAGCGCCCTTGTCGCACAGCGCCTTTTCGGTGCAACTGGGCTTGCGCAACAGAATCGACGCGCCCAGCCACTCGCACTGTTTTCTGCCGCCGATGGAGCGGCAGGGCGAGGTGTTCACCCCCTGCGACGACGGCGTGAAGTGGCTGGTCTACGACGCGCCGACGGTGACGCTGCCCGAGCTGGCGCCGGCCGGCGG
>JAKQCW010000117.1 GCA_029558955.1 Chloroflexota bacterium | reverse complement strand
GGCGTTCCACATGCGCCAATACGTCGCCTGGATGGACAACGCCGCCACAGCCGCCGACGAACCCGGCGCGTCGTTCGTCCTGGCGATGGACTACTACGACAACATCGCCAACCGGACATACTCAGGAGCCACGCGCTGGGGAGACTACATCGGATCATTCCGGCAGTATCAGCGTTTCGTCGTTGGCAGCGCGTTGCTGGATAATGGCTACGTGCAGCCCCACGCGGGCCAGTATCCCGACTGGTGCGACGAGTGCGGCGTCATCGGCTACATGACAAGCCAAACGCTGGCTGCGAAGGGCTGGCTGGGCTGTCCGCTGGACGTGGCGCGCAACGTGGACGGCGACAGCCTGCGCGATGTGATCGGCGCGGGCTGGGCTGACCTGGGCGCGGGAGCATGGACGCGCGAATACGACAACGGCCTGGTCGTTGTCAATCCGACAACGGCCCCGCTCTCAGTGTCGGTCGGCGCGGGCTGGCGGCGCATCCTGGGCATGTACGACACAGCGCACAACAGCGGCGCGGTTGTATCGAGTGGATCGGTGCTGCTGCAACCGATGGATGCTATCGTGCTGGTGCGCATGGACGCCAGCACCCCAACGCCTACACCGACCGCCACCCAGACGCCGACCCAAACGCCAACCCCGACCATCACCCAGACGCCCACGCCTACCCGGACGCCGACCGCGACCTGGACGCCAACACCTACCCGGACGCACACGCCCACCTGGACGCCGCTTCCTCCTCCGACCGCGACTGCAACGCCGCCGACACCCGGAGCGCCTACACACACGCCGACGCCGACAGGCACCGCGATGCCGACAGACACCGCGACGCAGACCCCAACCGCCACCCCGTCACCGACCGGGACGGCAACCTGGACGCCTACGCCAACGCCGACCGCGACCCGGACAACGACCGCAACGCCTACCCGCACCCCCACGCGCACAGCGATACCTATTCCGCCCACCGTGTGGCCTATCTCGACCGCAACGCCGACCTGGACGCCAGCCCCGACCTGGACGCCCATTCCTAGCCGGACCCCCCGGCCGACCTGGACGCCAGCCCCCACGCTGGCCCCGCCGCAACATCCGCCGTGGTGCCCGCTGATCCCGTTTTGCATGTCGATGGACTGGTGCACCACAATATGCTACTGAGGTGATTATGCTTCCTGATGTTTTCGACAAGACCGGAGCCAAGCGCGATTGGGCTTGGCTGCGCGCCAACTATGGCAATGTGCAATTCCTGGATGCCGGAGCCGGAGCCAAATTTCGCCTGGCCCGCGTGGACGTGACCGAAGGCCCCGCGACGCTCAAGGCGCGCGTGCTGGACGCTCAAGGCGCACCACACGGCGGCCAGCCCGTGGCGAACAACTGGCCCGACAACACCCTGCCCGACCTGCGCAACGCCGGGCT
>JAKQCW010000066.1 GCA_029558955.1 Chloroflexota bacterium | reverse complement strand
CCATGTCCGAACCGCAAAACATGCCGGCCCCGCAAGCGGGCAACGACTACGACGAATCCAGCATCCAGCAGCTCGAAGGGCTGGAGGCCGTGCGCAAGCGCCCCGGCATGTACATCGGCGACACCTCCGACGGCACCGGCCTGCACCACATGGTGTTCGAAGTCGTCGACAACTCCATCGACGAGGCCCTGGCCGGCCACTGCGACGACATCGTCATCACCATCCACGCCGACAACTCGATCTCGGTCACCGACAACGGCCGCGGCATCCCGGTCGGCGTCAAGATGGACGACAAGCACGAACCCAAGCGCAGCGCGGCCGAGATCGTCATGTGCGTGCTGCACGCCGGCGGCAAGTTCAACCAGAACAGCTACAAGGTGTCCGGCGGCCTGCACGGCGTGGGCGTGTCCTGCGTCAACGCGCTGTCGAAGTGGATGCACGTTACCGTGGCGCGCGACGGCAAGCGCCACCTGCTCGAATTCGAGCGCGGCAAGCCGCAGAACCGCGTCATCGAGCTCGTCGACGGCGTCGAGGTCAGCCCGGCGCGCGTCATCGGCGAGACCACCAAGCGCGGCACCAAGGTGCACTACCTCGCCGACGACGAGATCTTCGGCACCGTCGAGTACCACTACGACATCCTCGCCAAGCGCCTGCGCGAGCTCTCCTTCCTCAACAACGGCGTCAAGATCCGCCTCATCGACCAGCGCACCGGCAAGGAAGAGGACTTCGCCTTCGCCGGCGGCGTGAAGGGCTTCGTCGAGTACATCAACCGCGCCAAGACGGTGCTGCACCCCAACGTCTTCTACGCCACCGGCACCACCCGCATCCCCACCGGTCACGGCCACGACGCCGAGCTCGCGGTCGAGGTCGCCATGCAGTGGAACGACAGCTACCAGGAACAGGTGCTGTGCTACACCAACAACATCCCGCAGGCCGACGGCGGCACCCACCTCACCGGCCTGCGCGCGGCGATGACGCGCGTCATCAACAAGTACATCGAAGAAAACGAGATCGCCAAGAAGGCCAAGGTCGACATCACCGGTGACGACATGCGCGAAGGCCTGGCCTGCGTGCTCTCGGTCAAGATGCCCGACCCCAAGTTCGCCAGCCAGACCAAGATGAAGCTGGTCTCGTCGGAAGCCCGCCCGGCGGTCGAAGAGGTCGTCGCCAGCAAGCTCGGCGACTTCCTGCTCGAGAACCCGATCGACGCCAAGACCATCTGCAACAAGATCGTCGAAGCCGCCCGTGCCCGCGACGCCGCCCGCAAGGCGCGCGAGATGACGCGCCGCAAGGGCGTGCTCGACGGCGTCGGCCTGCCCGGCAAGCTCGCCGACTGCCAGGAAAAGGACCCCGCGCTGTGCGAGCTCTACCTCGTCGAGGGCGACTCCGCAGGCGGCTCCGCCAAGCAGGGCCGCGACCGCAAGTTCCAGGCGATCCTGCCGCTCAAGGGCAAGATCCTCAACGTCGAGAAGGCGCGCTTCGACAAGCTGCTGCAGAGCCAGGAGATCGCCACCCTGATCACCGCACTCGGCACCAGCATCGGCAAGGACGACTACAAGCCCGAGAAGCTGCGCTACCACCGCATCATCCTGATGACCGACGCCGACGTCGACGGCGCCCACATCCGCACCCTGCTGCTCACCTTCTTCTACCGCCAGATGCCCGAGCTGGTCGAGCGCGGCCACATCTACATCGCCCAGCCGCCGCTGTACAAGGTCAAGAGCGGCAAGGAAGAGCTGTACCTGAAAGACGGCCCAGCCCTGGACCAGTACCTGCTGCGCATCGCCCTGAAAGACGCCAGCGTGAACACCGGCGGCACCAACCCCCAGGTGCTGGCAGGCGACACCCTGGCCGAACTGGCACGCAAGCACCAGACCGCGGAAGCCGTGATTGCACGCCTGTCCGCCTTCATGGACCAGGAAGCCCTGCGCGCCATTGCCGACGGCGTGGCCGTCAAACTCGACACCCTGGAAGAAGCCCAGGCCAGCGCCGTGGCCATGCAGGCCAAGTTGGCGGAACTCGCCACCACCGGCGTGCCGCCCGAGGTGGCCGGCGAATTCGACGCACGCAGCGACAAACCCATCCTGCGCATCAGCCGCCGCCACCACGGCAACATCAAGAGCAGCATCCTCACGCAGGACTTCGTGCACGGCGCCGACTACGCTGCCCTG
>JAKQCW010000101.1 GCA_029558955.1 Chloroflexota bacterium | reverse complement strand
ACACGGAAACCCCTCCCATCCACACACACATCCGGTTACGCATTACGCATTACGCATTACTCATTACTCAGCCTTCTCACAAGAAAGAGGTCATCATGGACATACGCGCGCAAGTGTCGATGGTCTTCCACCTGGACAAGTGCATCGGCTGCCACACGTGCAGCATTGCCTGCAAGAACATCTGGACGGACCGCAAAGGCACCGAGTATATGTGGTGGAACAACGTCGAGACCAAGCCGGGCACCGGCTACCCGACTCTCTGGGAAGACCAGGAGAAGTACAAAGGCGGCTGGGAACGGGACGGCAAGGATGAGATCCACCTCAAGCTGCACGGCCGGACGGGCGGCCTGGCCAACATCTTCTTCAACCCGCACCTGCCCACCATCGACGACTACTACGAGCCGTGGACCTACGACTACGAGGAGCTGTTCAACGCGCCGGAGGGCACGGACCAGCCCACCGCCCGCGCCGTCTCCATGATCACCGGCGAGTACATGGAGATCGAGGCCGGGCCCAACTGGGATGACGACTACGGCGGCTCGCCGGTCTACGCGGCCAACGACCCCAACCTGGACGCATTGACCGACGAGGAGCGGGAGCAGTTGGCCGAGATGGAGCGGGTGGTCTTCTTCTACCTGCCGCGCATCTGCAATCACTGCCTCAACCCCGGCTGCGTGGCCGCCTGCCCGGCCGGCGCGATCTACAAGCGCGGCGAGGATGGCATCGTGCTGATCAGCCAGGAGAAGTGCCGGGCCTGGCGCATGTGCATCTCCGGCTGCCCCTACAAGAAGACCTACTTCAACTGGTCCACCGGCAAATCGGAGAAGTGCATCCTCTGCTACCCCCGCCTGGAGAGCGGCCAGCCGCCGGCCTGCTTCCACTCCTGCGTCGGCCGCATCCGCTACCTGGGCGTGCTGCTCTACGACGCCGACCAGATCCGCGCCGCCGCCTCGGTGGCCGACGCCGACCTGGTGGACGCGCAGCGGGCTATGATCCAGGACCCCTTCGACCCGGCGGTGATCGCCTCGGCCCGGGCCAACGGCATCCCCGACGCCATGATCGACGCCGCGCAGAATTCCCCGGTCTACAAGTTCGTCAAAGTGTGGGGGCTGGCGCTGCCGCTGCACCCCAACTACCGCACCCTGCCCATGCTCTTCTACGTGCCCCCCATGCTGCCGGTGCTGGCCAAGATCAAGGATGGCGTCTACGACAACGCCGAGGCGGCCAGCGTCAGCCTGGCGCCGCTGCTCAGCTCGCTGGAGCAGGCGCGCATGCCGCTGCGCTACATGGCCAGCCTTTTCTCGGCCGGCAACGAAGAGGTGGTGGCCGCGGTCTACCGCAAGCTGATCGCCGTGCGCGTCGCGATGCGCGGCAAGACGGTGCAGGATGTGAGCCAGGAGGAGGTGCAGGCCGCGCTGCTGGCCGGCGCCACCGACCAGGAAGAGGTGGAGGCCATCTTCCGCCTGACCGCCCGCCCCACCTACGAGGAGCGTTTCGTGGTGCCGCCCCTGGCCCGCGAGACCGCCATCGAAGGGACGCTGGACCCCTTCCAGCAGAAACGGGAAGGGGGCTTCGGCTTCCGCAAGGCCCCGGCGCGAGGAGCATGACCATGAACCAGACCCATCAGCGCCAGCTCTTTGGCCTCTTTGCCGAGCTGCTGGGCTATCCCAGCCACCGCCTGGCCGCGGCCGCCGGCGAGGCCGCGGCCCTGGCCGGCCCCATCAGCTCCACGGCCGCCGCGCACCTGCTGCGCTTCCAGACCTTCGCCGCGCAAACGCCGCTGGCGCGGGTCGAGGAGATCTACACCAGCGTCTTCGAGCTGGACGCGGCCTGTCATCCCTACGTCGGCTATCATCTCTTCGGCGAATCCTACAAGCGCAGCGCCTTTCTCCTGGGCCTGAAGGAGCGCTACCGACCGCACGGGCTGGCCTACGGCGTGGAGCTGCCCGACCATCTGTCCGTTGTGCTGGCCTATCTGGCCGTCAACCGCGACCCGTGTGAGGCGGAGGTGCTGATCGGCGAGGCCCTGCAGCCGGCGCTGCAAAAGATGCTGGCCAGCAAGGAAGAAGAGCCGCCCGACCCGGCCATCCCGACGCCGCCCCCCAAGGGCGGCCCCTACCGGGCGGTGCTGGAGGCGCTGGACCTGGTCTTGCAGGAGATTGCGCCGCCGGTGGAGATGATAGAAGCCATACCCGCGTTCGACCTGACGCCGGCCACAGCCTGACCCCAGGAGGCACTGACCATGTTCAACACGGTCCTGTTCGTCGTCTTTCCCTACGTGGCGGTGATCGTCGCCGTGGTGCTGGGCATCCACCGCTACCGCACCAACCGCTTCTCCTACTCCAGCCTCTCGTCGCAGTTCCTGGAAAACCGCACCCTCTTCTGGGGATCGGTTCCCTGGCACTACGGCGTGATCCTGATCCTGCTGACGCACTTCCTGGCCTTCCTCTTTCCGACGCTCTGGGGCAACCTGCTGTCGGATCGCATCCGGCTCTACGTGCTGGAGGTGACGGGCCTGGCGTTGGCGCTGATGACCGTCATCGGGATCGCGCTGTTGATCCTGCGCCGCCTGCGCAGCCCGCGCGTCTTCCACGTCACCTCCAACGCGGACTGGCTGCTGCTCTTCGTGCTGCTGCTGCAAGTGGCGCTGGGCTTCTGGATCGCGCTGGTCTACCGCTGGGGATCGGGCTGGTACGTCCACACGGCCGTGCCCTGGCTGCGCTCGCTGCTGGTGCTGGACCCACAGATCCAGCACGTCACCGTCCTGCCCGTGCTGGTGCAGCTCCACCTGCTGCTGGGCTTCGTCATCGTCCTGCTCTTCCCCTTCACGCGGCTGGTGCATGTGGTGACCTATCCCATCACCTACCTCTGGCGGCCGTTGCAGGTGGTGATCTGGAACCGGAGGCCCGTGCGAAAATCTTAGACCTGGCGGATGCCTTGATCGTCTGCCACGACACGTTGCCGGTAGTTGGCTGGCAAGGAGTTGACCATGGAGATCGATCGCAAACCGACCAACACCCGGAGGCTGGGAAGCGCCCTCCTGATCGTATGCGCTGCTCTCGCCTCTTCGGTCCAGGCCGTCGCCATCGCTGTCACCATCACTGTCAACACCACCAGCATGGCCGTCGCCAACGACGGCCAGTGCTCACTGATCGAGGCCATCATCGCCGCCAACACTGACACAGCCTCCGGCGCGCTGGCCGGCGAGTGCCCGGCCGGCAGCGGCGCCGATACCATCGTGCTGTCCAACGCCACATACACCCTCACAGCGGTGTTCGACCCTGTGTGGAAGGACGGGCTGCCGCCGGCGACCAGCGCCATCACCCTCCAGGGAAACGGCGCGGTCATCCAGCGGGCGGCGGCCGCGCCCGATTTTCGCCTGTGGCGGGTGAGCAGCACCGGCAACCTCACCCTCCACAACGTGACGCTGCGCGGGGGACGACGGCTGGATGCGCGCAATGGCGCCGCCATCTACGTGGACGGCGGCGCGCTCAGCGCCCACGACTGCACCTTCGAAGACAACCTGGCCCAGGGCGGCTTCGGCAGCGCCATCTACGCGGACGGCGGCGACGTCGATCTGCACGATATGACCCTGCGCGACAACGAACCGGGCGCTTTGGGCGGCGAGGACGCCACGTTGACCCTCAACCAAACTACCATCACCACCAACCAAGGCGCCGGCGTGGAGCTTTTCGGCGACAGCGCCCTCCACCTGGCACAGAGCAGCATCACCGACAACCAGTCTGACGGGATCAGCGGGTCCCCGGTTCAGAATGGGGTGCTGACCATCGCCGACAGTCAGATCACGGGAAATGACGGCCTCGGTGTGGTGATTGCCAACAGCCAGGTGCAGATCACGGACAGCGTGATCCAGAATCAGGGCGACATCGGCCTCAGCCTGATCGACAGCGCCACCGCCATCACCGGCACGCTGATCTCGGGCAACGGCGACCGGGGCATCCTAAGCTTCAACGGCTCCGTGCAGCTATACGAAAGCATGGTCACAGGCAACGCTGCCGCGGCCGGTTTTCCCGGCGGCCTGGACAGCCGCGGCACAGCCGTGGTGATCCGCCGGTCCACCCTGGCCAACAACACGCCGAAGAACATCACCCATTCCGGCCAGTCCTTGCAGATCGTCAACAGCACCCTCAGCGGCGTGGGCGAGCAGTTGACCTTCGACGACGCTGACGTGTCATTGCAACATGTCACGCTGGCGGTGACTTCGGGCAACCCCGTTGGCATCCTGGCCATGGGCGGCGCGATCACCTTCAGCAACAGCATCGTCGATCGCTGTTATCGCGGGCCATTTGCACCTACCTTCACCTCGCTGGGCTACAACATCGACCGCAGCAATCAGTGCGGCTTCACCCAGCCCGGCGACATCCAGGGCTTGGACCCGGACACGATCCTGGCGCCCCTGGCCAACAACGGCGGCCCCACGCACACGCGGGCCCTGCTCGCCGGCGCAGCGGCCATCAACGCCATCCCTGTGGGCAGCAACAACTGTCAACCGGGCAGCAGCCTGGACCAGCGCGGCTACGCCCGCGCGGGCGGGGCTGGTCAGGGCGGCAGCGGCTGCGACATCGGCGCCTTCGAATATGCCAGCGGCCCGCCCCAGCCGACAGCCACGCCCACGCGTACCCCAACCCCCACCGCCACGCCCACCCGCACCCCCACCGCCACGCCGACGCCTCCGGTGCGCCGTCTGTGGCTGCCTGTGATTCAACGGTGAGCGGACGCGTCGCCATCCCTGTCCGCCAACGCGGCAGCGCTTCTGGCTGACCGGCAGGTTCATCAGGACGCGTCCAGGAATACGTTCCACGCCGAAGAGCGGATCGAACAGACGGATTATTGCCATGCGCAGCCAGATCGCCGACGGCGTCGCCAACCTCTTCCCCGGCTACTTCGCCCTGGTGATGGCCACCGGCATCATCTCCGTGGCCGCCTGGCTGTCGGGGATGGCGCCGCTGGCCTGGGGGCTGCTGGCCATCAACGTCGTGGCCTACGCGCTGCTCTGCCTGCTGCTGGCGGCGCGGCTGATCTTCTACTGGCCGCGGGTGCTGGCGGACCTGCAAAGCCACGCCCGCGGGCCGGGCTTCTTCACCGTTGTCGCCGGCACCTGCGTGCTGGGCGCACAGTTGGTGGTGCTGGCCAACGCCCGCGCCGTGGCCTGGGTGCTGTGGGGGCTGGGCATCCTGCTCTGGCTGATCGTTATGTACACCTTCCTGGCCGCGGTCACCGTGCGCGAGGAGAAGCCCAGCCTGGAGGAGGGGATCAACGGCGCCTGGCTAATCGCCACCGTGGCCACGCAGTCGGTCGCGATCCTGGGCGTGCTGCTGCTGTCGGGGCTGGAGAGGCCGCCCGAGGTTGCGTTCTTCTTCTGCCTCTGCATGTACCTGCTGGGCTGTATGCTCTACCTGAGCATCATCACGCTGATCTTCTACCGCTTCACCTTCCTGCGGCTGGCCAGCGCCGCGATGACGCCAGCCTACTGGATCAACATGGGCGCGGTGGCCATCACCACCCTGGCCGGAACGACGCTGATCCTCAACGCCGGCCACTGGTCGCTGCTGACGGAGCTGCTGCCCTTCCTCAAGGGTTTCACCCTCTTCTTCTGGGCCGCGGGCACCTGGTGGATCCCCTGGCTGGCGCTCCTGGGCATCTGGCGCTATGCCATCCAGCGCTTTCCCCTGGCCTACGACCCGCAGTACTGGGGATTGGTCTTTCCCCTGGGCATGTACACCGTCTGCACGATCCGGCTGGCGCAGGCGCTGCCGCTTGACGCGCTCCTCTTGATCCCGCGCATCTTCATCTACGTGGCGCTGCTGGCCTGGCTGATCGCTTTCGTGGGGCTGGTGCGTCATTTGGCGAGGAGACGTAATGCGTAACTCGTAACTCGTAACCCGGATGAGTATGGGCGTCGGGTTTGAGCATGGGGATTTGTCCTGTGCGCCATGGCTGACGCGTTTCTTCTGGTTACGGGTTACGGGTTACGGGTTTCTGGCGAACCTTTCGAGCACTGCGAAACACGTAACTCGTAACTCGTAATCCGGATGAGTATGGGCGTGACTGCGAGTATGTGATATACTATCTGCGCATCGCGGTTAACGCCTGCCTTCCGGTTACGGGTTACGGGTTACGAGTTACGGCTCACGGCCACCCCGGCCAAAGCTAACCCACCCCCAACGGAGCCCCTCATGCAACCAGACATCTCCCACCTCCTGGACATCTCCGCCGCTCAGCACAGCCACCTTTGCCCGCGTCAGGTGTTGGGCGTGCGCATCGGACTGGCCGGCGTGCAGACGCTGAAGGCCAGCGCGGCCGGCCGGGCGCTGCGCCTGCTGGTGATCATGGAGACCGACGGCTGCCTGGTGGACGGCGTCGGCGCGGCCACCGGCTGCGCGGTGGGCCGGCGCTCGCTGCGCATCGAGGACTACGGCAAGATCGCGGCCACCTTCGTCGACATGGAGAGCGAGCAGGCGGTGCGGGTGGCGCCGCGGCTGGATGTGCGCCAGCGCGCCTTCGCCTACGCGCCGGGCGAAAGACGCCACTACTTCGCCCAGTTGACCGGCTACCAGGTCATGCCCGACGAGGAGCTGCTGAGCATCCAGCCGGTGCGCCTGGCGCGCTCGGTGGCCGAGATCATGAGCCGGGCGGGGGTGCGGGCCAACTGCGACTGCTGCGGGGAGGAGATCATCAACGAGCGCGAGCTGCACCGGTCGGGCATGACGCTCTGCCGGGCCTGCGCGGGGGTCGCGTATTACACACCGGCGTCGACCGTCAGCCCGGCCCTGGCTGCGCGGCCGACCACCCGGCGCAGGGCGCGGCTCGACCTCCCGGCGCCGGCCAGGGTAGGTGCGCCGGGCCGATGACCTTCCACCTGCTGGCCGCCAAATTTCACACCCCGCCCCGGCGCGGGGATCTGGTCGCGCGCCCGCGCCTGCTGGAACGGCTGCATGGCAGCCTCGAAGAAGGGCGCAAGCTGACCCTCATCTCTGCCCCGGCCGGCTACGGCAAGACGACGCTGGCGGTGGAATGGATCGCCGACCTGCGCGCCGGGCAGGTCGGGCATCCCCCCGCAATCTCCTGGCTCTCCCTGGACGAAGCCGACAACGACCTGGGGCGTTTCCTGCGTTACTTCACCACGGCCATGCAGCGCGCCGGCGTTCCGGTGGCTGAAACGACCCTTTCCTTGCTGGACCTACCCCAGCTTCCGCCGCTTCGGGCGCTGCTGGACGAGCTGCTGAACTGCCTCTCCGCGCTGAGTTCCCCCCTTCTCCTGGTCCTGGATGACTACCAGGTGGTCTCCGCGCCAGCGATCCACGAGGCAGTGGCCTACCTGCTCGGCCATCAGCCGGCCGGAGTTCACCTGGTCCTCAGCACCCGCCAAGACCCGCCCCTGTCGCTGGCGCGGCTGCGGGCGCGCGGGCAGATCATCGAGCTGCGCGCCCAGGACCTGCGCTTCACCCCGGCAGAGGCGCTCCAGTTCTTCGACCGCGCGCTGCGGTTCGATCTGGCGCAGGAGGCGGCCCTGGCCCTGGAGGAACGCACCGAAGGGTGGGCGGTCGGGCTGCAACTGGCCGGCCTGGCGCTGCAAGCCACCGCCGACCCCGACCGTTTCATCCAGAGCTTCCGCGGCAGCCACCGCTACGTCCTCGATTACCTGGCCGAGGAGGTCATCGCCCAACAGGACGACGAGGTGCGCGCCTTCCTGGCCCAGACCAGCATCCTGGACCAGTTCAACGCCGACCTGAGCAGCGCCCTCACCGGGCAGCCGGAGGCCCAGGCCCTGATCGAGCGCCTGGAAAAGGCCAATCTGTTCATCGCCCCGCTGGACGACCAACGCGTCTGGTATCGCTATCATCGCCTTTTCCGCGACTATCTCGCCACGCTGCTGGACAGGTCGGAAGAGCGGGCGCTGCAAAAGAAGGCCTCCACCTGGCACGAAGCTCACGGCATGCCCATCGAAGCCATGCGCTACGCCCTGGCCAGCGGCGACCCCGAGTTTATCGCCGACGCGACCGAACGGGTCGTCAACCAGAACGCGATCTGGTCGGGCGGCAACATCGCCCTGCTCACCTCCTGGCTGAACGCCCTGCCCGCCCAAACGCTGCAAGTCCGGCCGCGGCTGGCCCTGAACGCCTCGCGCATCTTCTACCTGGCCAGCCGCTTCGATCTGGCTGAAAAGCACCTGGCGCAGGCTGAAGAGACGCTGAAAACGCTCCCGCCGACGCCGGAGGTTGGGCAGGCGCTGGCCTTGGTCGCGCTCTATCACGGCTCCATCGCCTGCGTCTACGGAGACTTTCCACGGGCGCTGGCGCAGACGACTTACGCCCAGGAGCGGCTGCCCCAGGACAACCACCTGGCCCATGCCCGCGCCTGCTTCAACCTGGGACAGGCGCAGGAGGCCGCCGACCAACTGGATCACGCGGTGGCAAGCTACCTGCGCTCCAGCGACGAGGCCCAGGCGGCCGGCGTCCGTTTTCTGGCGATCCAGGCGCGCGGCGCCGCGGCGCAGGTGCAGATTCAACAGGGACAGTTGCAGCTGGCGGCGCAGACCTGCCAGGCCGCCATGCAGCTCGCCGGCGACCAGCCCATTCCGCCCCTCGGCCTGGCCCACATCGTGCTGGGCAGCATTGACCTGGAACGCAACGAGATCGACGCGGCCGGACAGCGGCTGCACGAGGGCCTCGCGCTCTCCCGCCAGGGCGGCCTGCTGGACAATGTGGTGCTGGGGCTGCGAGGACTGGCCCGGCTGCATGCCTGCCAGGGCGATGCGGCCGGCGCGCTGACCATGGCGCAGGAAGCGCAAGCCATCACCCAGGCGTTTGGCATCCCGCTGATGACCGCGCGCGCGGCGGCGTTCCTGGCCCGCGTGCAGGTGGCCGCCGGCGAGAGCAGCCAGGCCGTTCCCTGGGCGACCAGCTATCTGGCCAGCCGCGGCCATGCTGCCACCACCTACCAAGAGCTGACCCTGGCGCGCGTGCTGCTGGCCAGCCGCCAACTGGATGCCCTCCCCGCGCTGCTGCATCCGCTCTTGAAACGAGCCGCCGAGGCCGGCCGCTGCTATGCCAGCATCGAGGCCACGCTCCTGCTGAGCCTCTTTCACCTGGCCAAGGGAGAGCAACCCGCCGCCGAAAACTGGCTGAGGCGGTCGCTGGCTCTGGCCGCGCCCAGGGGCTTCCTCCGCCTCTTTCTGGATGAGCAGGGGCCCTTGGCCGATCTGCTGCCCAGCGTGAGCGCGGCCGCGCCCGAATTCGTCGCTCGCCTCCAGGATGCCGGGGCCGCCAAACGCGCAGCCGGCGACCTGGCCAACGCCCGCCTGCCGGAGCCGCTCAGCGGGCAGGAGCTGCGCGTGCTGGAGTTGATCCTCGCCGGCCGGTCCAACCAGGAGATCGCGGCCGAGCTGGTCATCAGCGTCGGCACGGCCAAGTGGCATGTCCACAACATCTTGCAGAAGTTGGGGGTGAGCAACCGCCCACAGGCGATTGCCCGCGCCCGGGAAATCGGATTCTAGCCTCTCCCGCGCCCGCGGATTCCACCGCATCCGCAACCTACCCTTCCAACCTATCTCCAGGTAGGGGACAACAGCCCAGCCAGGGTGTATGCTATGGCTGTCATAACTGCTCAGCCGGCGGGCCAAACGTTGGTTGAGTAGCCTTCTGAGGCGTATCGAAACCAACGTTTGGCCCGCCGGCGGTTCTGGACTACCCCGACGACGCGTAGACGTAGACCCAGGCGCCGGGGTTGTTCTGGCTGGC
>JAKQCW010000089.1 GCA_029558955.1 Chloroflexota bacterium | reverse complement strand
GCTTCCCCCCGGTGAGATTGCGCCCGGACGCGCTCCACGAGATGACGGGGATACCACACCACGGTAACCGCTCAACCCGCGACCGTGACAACCGGGCTGGCACGGTCAGGAGACCGGCCAGAGCAGCAGCGGCGGGTCGTTCCCTATGCGGGGCCGCCGGGAAATCAAGTTTCCCGGCTACAAAGCGGCGCCCCGTCAACGGGGCTGGATAGGCGCCGGCGCACAAGCCCGTTTCAACGGGCGCCGTTGTGTAGCCGGGGGACTTCATCCCCCGGCGGCGGGCTGACGCCGCGCCGGCGCACAAGCCCGTTTCAACGGGCGCTGTTTTGTAGCCGGGGGACTTCATCCCCCGGCGGCGGGCTGACGCCGCGCCGGCGCACAAGCCCGTTTCAACGGGCGCTGTTTTGTAGCCGGGGGACTTCATCCCCCGGCGAGATCGCACCTGGACGCGCCTCCGCTCGACAGCGCGGCTTCCCCCCGGCGAGATCGCGCCTGGACGCGCTCCACGCGATGACGGGGATACCACACCACGGTAACCGCTCAACCCGCGGCCGTGACAACCGGGCTGGCACGGTCAGGAGACCGACCAGTGCAGCAGCGGCGGGTCGTCGCCCGTGCTGGGCCGCCGGGAAATGAAGTTTCCCGGCTACAAAGCGGCGCCCCGTCAACGGGGCTGGATAGGCGCCGGCGCACAAGCCCGTTTCAACGGGCGCCGTTGTGTAGCCGGGGGACTTCATCCCCCGGCGGCGGGCTGACGCCGCGCTGGCGCACAAGCCCGTTTCAACGGGCGCTGTTGTGTAGCCGGGGGACTTCATCCCCCGGCGGCGGGTCGTCGCCGCGCCGGCACATAAGCCCGTTTCAACGGGCGCCGTTGTGTAGCCGGGGGACTTCATCCCCCGGCGAGGCCGCGCATGAACGCGCCTCCGCTCGATAGCGCGGCTTCCCCCCGGTGAGATTGCGCCCGGACGCGCTCCACGCGATGACGGGGATACCACACCACGGTAACCGCTCAACCCGCGACCGTGACAACCGGGCTGGCACGGTCAGGAGACCGGCCAGAGCAGCAGCGGCGGATCGTCGCCCGTGCGGGGCCGCCGGGAAACACCTGCACTTACGTCAGGTGCAAGTGTGAAGTTTCCCGGCTACAAAGCGGCGCCCCGTCAACGGGGCTGGATAGGCGCCGGCGCACAAGCCCGTTTCAACGGGCGCCGTTGTGTAGCCGGGGGACTTCATCCCCCGGCGAGGCCGCGCATGAACGCGCCTCCGCTCGACAGCGCGGCTTCCCCCTGGTGAGATCGCGCCCGGACGCGCTCCGCTCGCTGACGGTCGCTTGGCAACGACGGGGGAGGGGTGGTACACTTGGCCGCAACGATGCCAACGGACTGACCGGCCGGCGGGAGATGGCGAGCGACATTCGCACGAATGCTGGCCCGGTATGATGCGACCTGAAATGGATGGCCCTTTCATGCCAGAATTGCCCCAGACAAGCAACCGCGAGCGGGAGGTCATTCAGCTCCTGCTGGAAGGCAAGAGCAACAAACTGATCGCGGCGGAGATGCATGTCACCGAACGCACGGTTGAGTTTCACCTGACCAACATCTACTCGAAATTCCAGGTCAACTCGCGCACAGAGCTGATTTTAAGGTTGAAAGAGGACCCAGGCTGGCCCGAAGCTGAAAAACTGGGGGATTCCACAGTTGCGAACGAGGGAGATTTGCCCGATAATGACGGCAGACCCGGTTCATCGAGCTGGGTCACATCTTTGCAAGAGGCCGTCGCTGGAATCGGCCAGGAGTTGAAAATGGGAGTATCGAGTTTGAATTCCGATAGCAACACAAACCCGACCACATTCTTCGGATCGATACGCACCTGCCTGACGAAGTACGCGGACTTCGATGGGCGGGCCTCGCGGGCAGAAACCTGGTGGTTCGTCCTGTTTGTCCTGCTCGGCGCATCCGCCTTTTCCCTCTTGAACGAGGCCTATGGGAGCATCTTCCTGCTGGCCTTTCTGCTGCCTCTGCTGGCCGTGGGTACACGCCGGCTGCGCGACTGCGGGCAGAATCCCTGGTGGCTGTTGGCCCTGCTGCTTCCCATCGGCGGCCTGGTCATCGTGGGCTGGATGTGGGCGCTGCCCCCGGTCGGCGCCGCCCCGGAACAGGACACGCTTTCATCCTAGCGGCCGCGGGCCAGTAGTCGGTTCCGGTAACGGTGAAGCCGTGCTGGGCCAGGAAGATGGCGTTGCTGGCCGTGCCGCAGCCCAGGTCGATGGCGCGGCACGGCCCGATGCGTCCGCTCTCGATGACCTCCACCAGCTCCCGGCGCGGGCCCAGGTCCCACGGCGCGCGGGCGTGGCGGTAGAGGAAGTCGTAATAGCGTTTCACGTCGCGCCTTCCACCTGGGCAGCGCGGGCGGCCCAAATGCCAGTGACGATGATGATCAAATGCACGACGATGAAACCGATGTAGGACGCGGCGTTGTACCCGCGGGCGATGAGGTAGATGTCGTCGATGATGCCGTGCCACAGCTCCAGCCAGATCAGCAGCCAAACCGCGCCGATGTAGCGACGAGGGTTGCGCGCCGCCCACAGGCAGAAGGTGGCGATGGCGAATACCTCGAAGGCGAATGGCGACCAACCGTCCACGAAAGCCTGAATGGTGTCCGGCGTGGACGGGAAGGGAAAGTCGATGGAAGAGTCGGCGAAGCTGGGGTTGAACAGAACGAAGTACAGGTTCATCAGCGCCAACAGAAGATAAAACACACCGACGGCGATGAACCACCATTTGAGCTTGCGCATGATTGTTTCTCCTTGGCGTAGATTGTGAGCGGAGTGCGCATCCCCCGATGCGCACTCCGCGTGACGAAACTTACTGCACCGGCGCAGTCAGATAGGCGTAGAGCGCGGCCAGGTCGCTGTCGGTCATCTGCGCGGCCACCTGCCAGGGCATACCCTCCGGGAAGGGCTGGCCGTCCGGTTTGACGCCCGAGCGCATCATTGCGACAAACTGCTCCTCGCTGATGCCGCTGACCAGCGGCCGCGGGTTGGGTACGGCCGGCCCCATGGCCGACGCCGGCGTGCCAGTCAGGTCTGGTCCGTGGCAGCCGCGGCATTCGCCGAAGGTAGCCACGTACTTGCCGTACTCGGCCGTCGCGCCCTCGGGCGGCGCGGCAACGGTGTCAGCGCCCTGCTCCGGCGCGCCGAACATGCCCGCGCCCATCATCATTGCGCCCACGAAGTTGAGCTTGTCGCCGGTGGCGGCCGACTGCTGCGCCGGCTCCAGCGTGCGCAGATAGGCCACGATGGCCTCGGTGTCGGCGTCGCTCAACTGGCCGTAGGGCAACAGCGACATGAAGACCAGTTGGCGGCCATCCTTGTCCACCCGCTGGCGCAGGGTGCGGAAAAGCTCGCCGTCGGTGTAGCCGGCCAGCTTGCCGCCCGGCGTCAGGTTCTCCGCCACCAGGTCGCCGATGAAGCCAAAACCCTCGGCCGCGGCGATGTTCCAGCCGCCGCTCAGCGGGTGCTGCATGGTCGGCGCGCCGTCAGCACCCGCGGCGCTGTGACAGCCGATGCAGGACATGTTGACCAGGTATTCGCCGCGCGCCACCTGCTCCGGCGTGCCGGCCACCGTCAGGTCGGGCGCGGCCGGCGCGCCGGGGAAGTAGACGCTGGCCAGCCCCTTGCCGCCGGTGAAGGCGGCGCCGAGAAAGAGCAGCGTCAGCAGGGCAAAGCCGACCCCGCCGACGATCTTGACCCACAGCTTGCTGGAGCGGATGCTGCGGTAACACAGCCACCCGCAGAGCACGATCAGGCCGATGAAGAGAAGCAGAACGAGCAGATTGACGATCATTGGGAGTTCCTCCTGAGGTTCGGTAATTAAACAGGCAAGGTAGTGAGCAGGTAGAAGTTCGACTTTTCGGAAAAAGTCGAACTTCTGCTGGTTACGGTTCCACGACCAGGGTACCCACCATGCCGGCGGCTTCGTGGCCGGGCGAGCCACAGTAGAAGCGGTAACGACCCGGCTCGGTGGGGATAAAGGCGGCGTCGAAGGTCGTTCTGACCGGCAGCGGTGCGTGGATGTCGAAGGCGTCGATGTCGAAGGCGTGGGCGTAGCCGTCCCGGTTGATCACCTGCAATGCCACCGGCTGCTTGCAACGACGTCTCTACCAGGTGCAGCGGGTTCAGGCTTCCGGCGCCGGGGCCATGCCAAGCTGCTCCATCATCTCCCGATCGCTGCTGAAGAGCCAGCGTTCCGCGGCCAGGCCGTCCTGGAAGCGCACGATATCGACGACATTCAGCGCGATCGCCTTGCCGGTGGCGGGGAAACCCAGTGCGTCGCCCAGGTGCGTGCCATGCAGGACGCTGCGGATGGCCGCCATGTCGCCGTCGGCCAGGATGCCCACGGTGCTGAGTTGCGCGTCGGGAAAGGCGTCGAGCGTCATAGCAGCCATCTTGGCCCAGCTCTCCAGCCCGACGCCCGCGCCGTGATCGATGAGATCGGCGCTGGCGATGGTTGCCAGCAGGTCGAAATCGCGCGTGCTCAGCGCGCGGTTCAGAACGTCCAGGTAGTCCTGCGCCAGTAGTCTCGTCGCTTCGGTAGACATGAGATACACTCCTTTCAAGATCAGGGTTTGAAAAGCTTTACGTCATTGGGCCGGCGGTGCAAAGGTGTCGTACTTCGCCATCAGCGCCACGAGTTTGCCCATATCCTCAGGCGGCCAGGATGGTTCGTCCTGGATCAACTTTGTCATCTCGGCGAAGTAGTCCTCCAGGCCGGCCGGTGAGGCGATGCCGAAGTACCGGACAGGCGTGTCCGTTTGGTTGGCGAAGCCGTGGACAACGCCCGGCGGAACGTAGGCATAGCCGCCAGGTCCGATCGTCGTTGACTGGCCGTCAATGGTCACCGTCAGGCTGCCTTCCAGCACATAGAAGATCTCGGTCGAAACCTTGTGCCAGTGCAGCGGCGGGCCGGAGAAGCGGGGCGGCGCGGTGTACTCCAGCGTCAGAAACTGGCCAGCGCTCCGCGCGCCGGTAGTTTTGAATGTGATGGCAACGCCCACCGCGGTCACGGCCTCGCCGGCGCCAGCGGGCAAAATCTGACCAAGGAGTGTGGACCGATTGATACTCATAGGCATGGGTGGATATCCTTTCGCGATTGACAAAATGCCGCTGGGGTCGCCTGCAAGGATGCTAACTCTTCCGAGAGTTGGCATCCTTGGCAAGAGACGTGCTATGCCGGCTTCTGCTGCGGAGCCGCCTTCGCTCGCAGCCAGCCCCATCCCATCCAAATCAGCCAGATGGCAAAGGGAATGGTCAGCGCCAGGTTGAACAGGCCGAAGATGTCAACCGACGCGCCGGCCAGCAGGACGACGCCCGCAATAACGCTCAGGGCGCCGGTTACTTGCGCCAGGATGCCGACGATTGGGTGATGAGATGGATACCGATTACCGTTCACCGTTCACCACTCCCCGCTCCGCCATCCACGCCGCCAGGAACGCGTCCAGCTCCGCCAGGTCGGTGAAGCCTTTGCGCTCGGCGGTCTGCGGGTTCTCCAGGCTGATGCGCCAGGCTGTTGGCCGGCCGGGCTGCCCCGGCTGCGTCCACAGGCCCAGGATGAAGAACTGATAGCGGGACGATGAGGGTGTCGCTTCTTGTGCCATGATTGCTTGCGCCTGACAGCAGTTGTGTTATACTTGCTGCTGTCGCCAAGCCTGCAACTCTGGCGCCTCAACAGCCTTACGCCCGCATCATACACCCCGATCATTTGGAAATCGTTTGCTGGAGCCGAAAATGGCGACAGATTTGGAGATTTTTCTGCTGGGCGGACTGCAGGTTCGACAGAACGGCGCAGCGGTCGCCAGCTTTATGTCGAGCAAAGCGCCGGCGCTGCTGGCCTACCTGGCCGTCACCGGCCGGCCGCACCAGCGCGAGGCGCTGGCCGGCCTGCTGTGGGGCGAGATGCCCGACGCGGCCGCGGCCAACAACCTGCGCCAGGTGTTGAGCAACCTGCGCAAGCTGTTCGACCCCCATCTGCTGATCACCCGCGACACGGTGGCCTTCAACCGCGCCGCGCCCCACTTTCTGGACATCGACGCCTTCAGCGAGCTGCTGCGCCTCAGCAGCGGCCAGCCGGCCGGCCAGCGCGCCGGGCTGCTGCGCCAGGCGCTGAGCCACTACCAGGGGGATTTCCTGCACGGCTTCTACGTGCGCGACGCAGCCGACTTCGAGGACTGGGCGCTGGTGGAACGGGTGCGACTGCGCGATCTGGCGCTGGGCGCGCTGGACCAGTTGACCCAACTGCTGCTGGAGAGCGGCCAGTGCCAGGAGGCGGTCGGAAGCTCCGCCCGGCTGCTGGCCATGGACCCCTGGCGCGAGGAGGCGCACCGCTGGCGCATGTTGGCGCTGGCCCGCTGCGGCCAACACAGCGCCGCCCTGGCCCAGTACCAAAGCTGCCGCAAGGTGCTCAGCCAGGAGTTCGACGCCGCCCCCGCCGTCGAGACCACCGCCCTCTACCAGCGCATCCGCGCCGCCATGAACGGGCCGCGCCACAACCTGCCCGCCGCGCTCACCGGCTTCGTCGGCCGCCAGCAGGAGCTGGCCGAGCTGCACAGCCTGCTGGCCTCCCCCAACACCCGCTGGCTGACCCTGCTGGGCCCCGGCGGCGCGGGCAAGACCCGGTTGGCGGTGGAGGCGGCGCTGGCCTGCCAGTCCATGTTCCTCAACGGCGTCTGGTTCGTCCCGCTGACTGCCGCAGCGCCGGCCGGCCCGGAGGCGCTGGCCGCGGCGATCGCCCAGGCGGTGGGCTGTCCCCTCAACGGCCCCGACGCGCCCGAGCAGCAACTGCTGGCCTTTCTGCGCAGCCGCGAACTGCTGCTGGTGCTGGACAACCTGGAGGAGTGGCTGGACGCGGCCGGCTGGCTGAGCGGGCTGTTGGCGCAGGCGCCGGAGGTCAAGGTTCTGGCCACCTCGCGCCAGCGCGTCGACCTGCAGGCCGAGCGCGTCTACACGCTGGAGGGGCTGCCCACGCCCCCGCCGGCGACGGCCGATCCATCCGCCTTTGCCGCGGTGCAGCTCTACCTGCGCCGCGTGCGCCGCGTCGAGGCCGATTTCGTGCTGGAAGGGGAAGAGGCGGCCGCGGCGGCCCAGATCTGCCGGCTGGTGCAGGGGTTGCCGCTGGGCATCGAGCTGGCCGCGGCCTGGGCCACGCAGCTCAGCAGCGTCGAGATCGCGGCCCAGATCGAGCGCAGCCTGGATTTCCTGGCCACCAGCCGCCGCGACGTCCACCCCCGCCAGCGCAGCCTGCGCGCGGTCTTCGACTGGTCGTGGAGCCGCCTGCCCGCGCCGGAACAGGCCGCCTTCGCCCGTCTGGCCGTCTTCAGCGGGCCTTTCACCCGCGCCGCGGCCGAGCAGGTCGCCGGCGCCACCCCGGCCATCCTGGGAGCGCTGCTGGACAAGTCGCTGGCCTGGCGGCGCGGCCAGCTCTATCAGCTCCACCAGGTCGCCAGCCAGTTCGGCTGCGAAAAGCTGAGCCAGGCGGGGGAAGCGGAGGCCACGCAGGCCCGCCACGCCCGCCATTACGCGCAGTTCCTGGCCCACCTGCAAGAGCAGACCGGCGGCCGCTATCAGCCCGCCGGCCTGGCCGAGATCGAGCAGGAGCTGGACAACGTGCGCGCGGCCTGGCAGCGGCTGATCGACGCGGCCGACGTGGCCGGTCTCGCCGACGCCGCGGCCGGCTACTACCCCTACCTGGCGATCCGCAGCCACTTCCGCGAGGGCTACGCGGCCTTCGCCGCCGCCCGCCTGGCCTTGCAGCCGCTGGCCGCGGCCGGCCCGCTGGAGCGCCTGACCTATGCCCAGGCGACGGCGCGCGCCGGGCGCTTCCTCTCCTTTCTGGCCCGCTACGCCGAGGCCCGCCCGCTGCTGGAGGAAAGCCTGATCATCTTCACCGAGCTGGGCAACCGGGACGAGATGGCCTTTGCCCTGAGCCAACTGGGAGGCACCGAGCGCATGGAGGGCAACCTGGCGCGGGCCGAAGAGCATCTGCGCGCCTGTCTGGCCCTGCGGCAGGAGACCGGCAACCTGGCCGGCCAGGCTGTGGCGCTGCTGGAGCTGGGGGGCGCGGCCTTCCTGGCCGGCGATTTCACGGCGACACAGGCCCGCTGTCAGGAGGGGCTGGCCGCGGCCGAGGCGGCCGGCGACATGCAGACCGCGGCCCACCTGCTGACCGGCCTCAGCCTCAGCAGCCGCGAGCTGGGCCAGTTCGACCAGGCGCTGGCCTACGGCCGGCGCAGCCAGGCGATTTACGAGCAACTGGGCGACCGCTACGGCCAGTTGCAGGCCGCGCTGACCCTGGGCGAGCTCAGCCGCCAGATGGGCGACCTGGCGCAGGCGCGTCGCTTCAGCCAGGAGGCCACGCAGCTCAGCCAGGAGATCGGCGACCGCTCCGGCGAGGCCTCCAGCCACTACCGCCTGGGCCGGATCGCCGCCGGCCTGGGGGAGCGGGAGGAGGCGCTGCACCACCTGCGCCTGGCGCTGGAGATCGGGCAGGAGATCGGCGAGGCCCCGCTGGTTCTGGATACGCTGCTGGAGATCGGCTGTCTGCTGAGCGTTGGAGGTGAACGGGAGCGGGGCGCGGAGATCCTGCGCTGCCTGCTGGCCCAGCCGCAGTTGCCGGAACGTCAGCGGCAGCGCGCCAGCCAGGCGCTGCCCGCGGCGCGGGCCGGCCGGCCCGCGCCGTCGCTGGAGGAGGCCGCGGCGCTGGCGCTGCGCTGAGCAACGACGTGATGGAGTGCTAAAAGGCGCGGGCAGCGTATTGCCAGTAATCCACCGATCGCGCAACGTGTTGCAGGATGCGTCACCTCATGC
>JAKQCW010000086.1 GCA_029558955.1 Chloroflexota bacterium | reverse complement strand
TGCTTCCGTGGCGGCCACGCCGGCGCTGAGCGTTGCCAGCACGTCTTCAGCCGCACGTTCGGCGATCTGCTTGACCTTCTTGGCGCTTTCGCCGCGGGCGCGCGCCTGGGCTGCAGCCTTGCGCGCGGCCTCTTCGGCCTGCTGTTGAACCTTGACCTGCGCGGCGCGCTCCTCGGCCTGCTGCAAGCGGCGCATGAAGCGATCCACCTGGCCGGCGGTGTCGACGATGCGCTGCTCGCCGGTGAAGAAGGGGTGACAGGCCGAGCAGACGTCGGTGCGGATCTGCTTGCGCGTCGAGCCGGTGGTCCAGGTGTTGCCGCAGGCGCAGATGACCTGCGCGTCGGAGTAATAGGTGGGGTGAATGCCTTGCTTCATGGTTAGCCTCGATTCAGGTCAACCGACCCGCTCGGGGTGCACGCTGATCTGTTGTTTGTCCTTGCGCACATACTCGAACTTCACGAAGCCATCGCTGGTCGCGAAGACGGTGTGGTCACGCCCCAGCCCGGCGTTGTCGCCGGCCAGGAACTGTGTGCCGCGCTGGCGGACCAGAATCGATCCGGCCGTCACAAACTGCCCGTCGTAGCGCTTGACGCCCAGCCGTTTGGCCTGGCTGTCGCGACCGTTCTTGCTGCTGCCGCCGCCTTTTTTGTGTGCCATGCTCTTTTTCTCCTCGTCCTACATCTCGATGGCGTCGATCTGCAACCGCGTCAGGTTCTGGCGATGACCCTTCTTGACGCGATAGCGCTGCTTGGGCCGGTACTTGAACACGATCACTTTCTTGCCTTTGTGCTGGGCCTTGACGGTTGCCGTGACCTTGGCGCCCTGGACAATGGGCTGGCCGATGACCACCTGCTCGCCGTTGTGAACCAGCAACACGTCGTCGAGAGTGATCTGCTGACCAACCTCGCCGGCCAGCTTCTCGACTTCCAGCCAGTCGCCTGGGGCGACCCGGTACTGTTTGCCACCTGTTCGAACTACTGCGTACATCTTTCTCTCCTTCCGACCAACGCGGCCGCCGCTGCGGCGCTTGAAGGCGTTGCCGGTCAGGGTATTGACTGTGCATATGCACAGCCGGACTGATTTCACCTGCTCAGGCCAGTCTCCAACCTTCACCAGCTCAGGCCGGTCTCCGACCGTGCCTCCGCTGGCTCGGGCCGGTCTCCGACCGTGCCTCCGCTGGCTCAGGCCGGTCTCCGACCGTGCCTCCACCAGCTCAGGCCGGTCTCCGACCGTGCCTCCGCTGGCTCGGGCCGGTCTCCGACCGTGCCCTGCGCCGGACACATAAAGACCAGGCCGCATGTTGCCGGCCTGGCAGCTAACCACGACATTATAACCACGATGGGCGAACTGTCAAAAGCAGCGGGGGCGCCTTTCAGCAATTCCAAATACGGGCGGAGTCGAGGCTTCAGCCGGGCCGGCTCACCCGGCCATGCCCATCCTATGCTGGCGTCGGTTCACCCTCAGGCGCGCCCTCGGCGCCGAAAATCAGCCGCACCCGCTCGATGCGCACGGCGTTCCCCTCCAGCCCCAGCGCGGCCAGCACCGCATCGGCGCGGCCGGTGGCGCTGGGCGCGCTGCGCAGGGTCATCAGCACGCGATGCCAGCCCGGCTCCGGCTGGTCCTGATAGCTCAGGGCCAGCACCAGCGGCCGCAGGTCATAGGCCTTGGCCCGACCTTTGCGCAAGCGGCGCGCCGGCGTCTCATCCTGGGCCAGCAGCGCGGCGATGCGGGCCGCCAAGGCCGCGGGCGTTTCATCGCTCTGCACCTCCACCTGCCAGTCGCTGGCCAGCAGCACCGCCTGCAAGGCCGGCGTCTTGAGCGGCGCCTCCTGTGCGTGCAGCAGAGTCAGCCCCGGCGGCAGGTGCGGCGCGACCTGCGCCAGGAAGGCCTCCGGCGTCATGGCCTCGGTCAGCAGCACATCGACGATCTCGGCCCGCCCGGCCGCGCCCAGCGGCAGGCCGGAGGCGAAATAGAGCCGCGGCCCCGGGTGAAAGCCGGCTGAATAGGCCAGCGGCGCGCCGGCCCGGCGCAGGACGCGCTCCCAGGTGCGCACCACGTCCAGGTGGCCCACGTAGCGCAGCGCGCCGTCCTGGCTGAAGGTGATGCGCAGCCGCTGAACCGCTGCGGCCTCCGCGCTGGGCGTAGGTTTCACTGCCTGGCCTCGCTAACCGGCGAAGGGGAGGAAGAAGAAGGCCAGCGCCAGAATCACGTAGACCGCCAGCAGCATGGCCCCTTCCAGCCAGTTGGAGCGACCATCCACCGCGATGAAGGCCGCAATGGCCCCGCTGGCGGTCAGCGCAATCAGCTCGAAGTTGTTGAACTCCAGCGTCAGCGGGTTGCCCATGGCCAGGGAGAGGAAGACCAGCACCGGCGCCACGAAGAGGGCGATCTGCAGGCTGGAGCCGTTGGCGATGCTCAGGCTGAGATCCATCTGGTTTTTCATGGCCACCTGCACCGCCACCAGGTGCTCGGCCACGTTGCCGATCAGCGGGATGATGATGATGCCGACGAAGAAGGGGGTCAGCCCCAGGCTTTCGGTGACTGGCTCGATGGAGCCCACCAGGAACTCGCTCATCACCGCGATGCCCAGCACCGAGACGCCCAGGATGATCAGGGCCACGGTCGAGCTCCAGCGGTGGCCGGTGTGCGACGGCTGGACGCCGCCCGGCCCATGCTCCTTGTCCGGCGTCTTGGAGCGCAGCATGTAGATGATGGAGAGGGCATAGATGGCCAGCATGACCGCGGCCGTGGTGAGGCTGAGCTCCTCGACCCGCAGCGTGTCCGGCTCGATGGCGGCGTTGAAGATGGAGGGCACGCTGATGGCGATCACCGCCAGGATCAACATGGTGGCGTCCATGCCGGCGTGGTCGCGGTTGAAGCGCTGCACGCCATGTTTCAGGCCGCCCAGCAGGATGCTGAGGCCCAGCACCAGCAGGATATTGCCCAGCACCGAGCCGATCAGCGAGGCCTTGACCAGATCGAGCTGGCCGGCGCGGATGGCGATGATGGTGATGATCAGCTCGGCCGCGTTGCCCAGGGTGGCGTTGAGCAGGCCGCCAAAGCGGGGGCCGACCTTTTCAGCCAGCACCTCGGTGGCCTCGCCCAGCAGGCCGGCCAGCGGAATCACCGCCAGGGCCGACGCGGCGAAGATGGCCAGCGGCGGCCAGTGCAGCAGCTCGGCCACGACGGCAA
>JAKQCW010000068.1 GCA_029558955.1 Chloroflexota bacterium | reverse complement strand
CGCAAGTGCAGGTGTCGCCACGCGCACGCCTGCACCTTGCCGCTGGTCTGCACATAACGCGCCAAGTTGCTATGCTTCTACTCGGTGATGTTGCCGGAATAGAGCTATACAGATGTTCGCCGGAGATCGAGAGTTTCGTTCACGCCCGACTATGACAATAGCCGATGGCAGAACGCCCGATCTCTCTGCGCGCACGGTTTAGGGTTGGCTGCGTCGTGATGGATCTAAGTGACGGAAGAGCCAGTACCCCGCGACCCACATTGGGACGAATCCAGGCAGTGATGCAGCGAGATTGACAATCCAAAGTGACCAGCCAGGTTGGAGTGCCTGTAAACCTGGAGCAAACACCTGACGGGAGAACTCACCAGCTGCAAGAACTGCAATCATATACGGAATAGACCAGAGGCCCAGTCTGTCCATGTCGCCTCCATTAGGTTCCACTTTGGGATGTATTTTGGCAACGCACTCATGGCTGTTATCAGTTTGCGATGGTTTGGCGGAATCCAGGTTTGCCGTCATGGTACCTTACATCGCTATAGTACTTCCAGTAGTAGTGAGGCAGCACGTTTTCTGAGCCTGGATTCCACGCTGACATGCTCACGGTCAACCATTGGTCACCAGCGCACAGACCCAGATAACACCGAACCGATGGAACTACGATAGCCCCTGCAGCAGATATCCCTACGGTCTTTGCCAGCCATTGTGATGCTGTCGCAGCAGGTATGTAAGCATATAGACCTGCAAGGCCTATGTTAAACATGAAGGCAAGAAAGTCGGCACTGCCCTTTGAAACTGTAGACACACATGCTCGAACTCCGTTCAAACCATATGCCCGATCCATTTGTCCCCGTTGATTGAGCGTGACCACAGCCGCAGCCAAGCCTAACGATCCGCTGTAGACTTTATCCAGCCTCGCTGTGCCCAAGGTGTTACTACCGAAAACATCGTTGACGAGAGTCAGACCACTCAGATGGGTCTGTCCTTCTCCCTCAAACTTGGCAAATCTCATGTTACCCTCTGGATCCAGCGCAGTGAGCATGTCACCGGCCTGGGCTGCCAAGAGCGCAGTCCACCACTGCTCGTCTGCCATCCATAGCTGTAGAGTTTCTTGCCAGTTGTCGGCATTTAGCGACTGAAGATATTCTTCGATTGCCTGTTGCTCGAACATCCCCGTCGGATCGATAAACCTGACCGGATTGTTCAGCACATAGCTGTACCGGTTCAGCGCCTGCGGATCGCCCGGATCGGGGACGATGGTGTCGGGCTGCCGTCCACGAATGATGCACGAATACACGAATACCGCGCGCCCGTAATCCATGTATTCGTGCCCTATTCGTGGATGGCTCTGCGGATCGCCCGGCTCCGGCACGATGGTATCGGGGCTGCCGTCCACGAACCTGCGGCGCATACACCTCCGTCGCCGCGACCATTCGCTTATTCGTGGTCCCATTCGTGGATGGCTCTGCCGATCGCCCGGCCCCGGCACGATGGTGTCGGGGCTACCGTCCACGAACCTGCGGCGAATACACCTCCGTCGCAGCGACCATTCGTGTATTCGTGGTCCCATTCGTGGATGGCTCTGCCGATCACCCGGATCGGGGACGATGGTGTCGGGCTGGATAAAACGTCCCAACACGCCGTCGTAAAATCTTGCCCCATAGTAATACAAATCCGTCTTGTAGTCAAAGCGCTGGCCAGTAAAAAGGTATGCTGTGGTCACGATTTCGCGTCCGCCGCCGTCGGCCGGATAGGTCATGCTGCGCACCAGGTCGGCTGCGTCATAGCTGGTATCGGTCTCGTAGCTCAACGTTGACATGAAGCCAACCGGTGTGACACCATGGAGGCTCCCGCTTCCGTAGGCTGCGTTCCATCTTCCACCGCTCACAGCCCCTGCCGCCGAAAAAGCGCCCGGCCGTAGGTCAATCGTAAGATTACACGCTGGCGCATTTGGTGCATCTCTGGTATAATCTCCTTGATCGCGTGACAGCCCGATCTGAACTCCCCCGCCGCGCCCGGCGGCCGGGGATGAAAACCAGTGCGAGTCGGCTGATGGATGGCCAGGCGCCGCCGCAGACGACATTCCGGAGGACTATTGTGGGATCCGGTTGGACCAAGAACGGATTCGTATATCTCTTGATCATTGCCGCGGCCGCCGCGCTCTTCTTCAGCCTGTTCCCCAGGCAAGCGTCAACCCCAGGCGCGGACATCACCCAGGTCGCCCAGTGGATTCGCGCGGGGGATGTGCGCAAGGTCACCGTCGACGGCGAGACGCTGACGGTCGAGCTGAAGAATGGCGACACCTTTACCGCCACCAAAGACCAGACCATCCCCTTCCAGGAGATGATGACGCGCCTGGGCATTCCCCCTGAGCAGTTGCGCGAGCCCAACCTGGTGCTGGTGGTCAACCCGCCGGCCGAGCTGGGCAACTGGCTGGCCTTCTTCGGCGGGGTGCTGCCGCTGCTCTTCATCGGCGCGCTCTTCTTCTTCCTGATGCGCCAGGCGCAAGGCTCCAACAGCCAGGCCATGTCCTTCGGCAAGAGCCGGGCCCGCATGTTCACCGGCGACAAGCCCACCGTGACCTTTGGCGACGTGGCCGGCTGTGACGAGGCCAAGGAAGAGCTGCGCGAGGTGGTGGAATTCCTCAAGGAGCCGCAGAAATTCGCCGCCCTGGGCGCGCGCATCCCCAAGGGGGTGCTGCTGGTCGGCCCCCCCGGCACCGGCAAGACCCTGATGGCCAAGGCCGTTTCCGGCGAGGCCGGCGTGCCCTTCTTCTCCATCTCCGGCTCTGAGTTCGTCGAGATGTTCGTGGGCGTCGGCGCCAGCCGCGTGCGCGATCTCTTCGAGCAGGCCAAGCGCAACTCGCCCTGCATCGTCTTCGTCGACGAGATCGACGCGGTCGGCCGCCAGCGCGGCGCAGGGCTGGGCGGCTCACACGACGAGCGGGAGCAGACGCTGAACCAGATCCTGGTGGAGATGGACGGCTTCGACACCGACACCAACGTCATCATCATCGCCGCCACCAACCGGCCTGACATTCTGGACCCGGCGCTGCTGCGGCCCGGCCGCTTCGACAGGCGCGTGATCATGGATCAGCCCGACGTCAAGGGCCGGCGCGCGATCCTGGATATCCACGTGCGCGGCAAGCCGCTGGCTGAGGACATCGACCTGGACTCCATCGCGCGCGGCACCCCTGGCTTCGTCGGCGCCGACATCGAAAACATGGTCAACGAGGCCGCGATCCTGGCCGCCCGCCGCAACCGCCGCACCATCAGCATGTCCGAGATGCGCGAGGCGGTGGAGCGGGTGTCGCTGGGTGGGCCAGAGCGCCGCAGCCGGGTGATCAAACCCGAGGAAAAGCGCATCGTGGCCTATCACGAATCGGGCCACGCCGTCCTGCGCAAGGTGCTGCCCAACACCGATCCGGTCTACAAGATCAGCATCATCCCGCGCGGCCAGGCAGCCGGCTACGTCCTCTCCTTCCCGGAGGAGGATCGCGGCCTGGTCTCCAAGCCCTGGTTCATGGACTTCGTCACCGTCGCCCTGGGCGGCCGCGTGGCCGAGGAGCTGATCTTCGACGAGGTCACCAATGGCGCGCGCGATGACCTGGACAAGGTGACGCAGATCGCCCGCCAGATGGTCACCCGCTATGGCATGAGCGAGGCCATGGGCCCGATGGTCTATGGCCGCAAGGAGGAGATGGTCTTCCTGGGCCGGGAGATGTCCGAACAGCGCGACTACAGCGAGGCCGTCGCCAAGGAGATCGACCGCGAGGTCAAGGCCATCGTGGATCAGGCCTATGCCGCCGCCCGCGCCGCGCTGACCGAGCACATCGACAAGCTGCGCCTGGTCGCCGAGCGGCTGATCGAAGTCGAAACCCTGACCGCCGAGGAGTTCAACGCCCTGTGGGAGACCAACGGCGAGGCGGCGCTGCCGCCGGCGCCGGTTGTTCCGCCGCTGACGCCCAAGGCGCCCGAACGTCGCTGGGAAGACAGCCGCAACAGCAGCCCACATCCCGCCGGCCCACCCCCCAGCCCCGCCCCCTCCCCGGCCTGATCGCCGGTTCACGGCCGCTCGCCGTCGAACCCTCTGCCAGGATCAGGCCCCGCGATCCGATCCGCTCAGCCGAGGCTGTCAGAAGCCTCGGCTGTCTCTTTTCGTGACAGCTTCCCCTGCCGCGGGCCGCGCCAAGGCTCATCGACTGTCCCTGCGGCCGCAGAAAACCACAGCCGCAACGGCGAACTTGCTTTCGGCCTGGAGCACGCCATGCCTGTCGTCACCATCACCCCTTACCCCTGGATCCAGGACCTGATCGCGCTGGTAATCACCTTTGCGGCCGCGCTGCTCTGGCTGCGGCTGCTGGATACGCTGGCGCGCAGCAAGGCCATCTCCCGCCACCTGGCGCGCAAGCTGATCCACATCGGCGCCGGCCCGATCTTCCTCCTCTGTTGGCTGCTCTACAGCGGCGGGCCGCAGAGCCGCTGGCTGGCCGCGCTGGCGCCGGCCGCCATCACCTTGCAGTTCGCCCTGATCGGGCTGGGGCTGCTGAAGGATGAGGACGCGGTGCAGGCCATGTCGCGCAGCGGCGACCGCCGCGAGCTGCTCCACGGCCCGGTGCAATATGGCGTCATCTTCGTGCTGATGACGCTGCTCTTCTGGCTGGACTCGCCGGTGGGCATCGTGGTATTGATGATCCTCAGCGGCGGCGACGGCTGCGCGGACATCGTCGGCCGGCGCTGGGGCCGGGCCGTGCTGCCCTGGAACCCGCGCAAGACCTGGGCCGGCAGCGCGGCCATGTTGCTGGCCGGCTTCGGCTTTGCCCTGGCCTTCCTGGCGCTGTTCACCCGGCTGGAGATCTTTCAGCTCACTCTGGCGGCCTCGCTCCTGCCGCTGCTGTTGATCTGCCTGACCGCCACTGTGGTGGAGGCTGTGTCGGGGCAAGACATGGACAACATCACCGTTGCCGTCAGCGCACTGGGGATGGCCTGGCTGCTGACCGACGGGATGCGGGTGTGGGGGGCGGCGTTTCTGTAGGCGCTTGACGCCTTTCCCCTGCGCCGCACATGGATGGCGACACAGCCCTGACTGTTGCGCAAGGGAACGATTTTGCACGGTCTGCCTTTGCGTTTTCGCTTCACTGGGCTATAATGCATCGCGTCAAACCTTGGCGGATCAGCCCTGTTTCGATCGGATATCCTTTGTTCATGCCCCCAACGCCGGTTGTTGCCCATCGTATTCTGGCCCTGTTTGCCCATCCCGACGACGAGCTTGCCGTAGGCGGCGCCTTGGCGCGCTATGCCGCCGCAGGGGCGGCCATCACCCTGGTCTGCGCCACGCGCGGCGAGGCCGCGACCATCTATTCGCCGCCGGAGTACGGCGCCACGCCTGAAAACCTGGCCGAAGTGCGCACGCGCGAGCTGGAATGCTGCTGCGCCGCGCTGGGCATTTCTGACCTGCGCTGGCTGGATTGGCCCGATGGCGGCATTGCCGGGCTGGACCGGGACGCGGCCACAGCCCAGGTGATCGGCCTGCTGCGCGCGGTGCGCCCACAGATCGTCTTCACCCACCCGGCCCACGGCGGCTATCCCCACCCGGACCATATCGCCGTCCACCAGATCATGCTGGCGGCCTGGCACGCGGCCGCTGATCCCGCTGTCCGGCCGGAGCTGGGCCCCGCCTGGGCCGCATCCAAGCTGTACGCGCGGGTCTTTCCGCAGAGCTTCTTCGACGCCAACCCCGGCTTTGCCCAGTTCCGCGTGCAGCTCAACGGCCAGCAGTTGCCCTTCTTTGGCACGCCGGACGAGGAGATCGCCGTCAGTCTGGATGTGGAGCCCTGGGTCGAGCGCCGCATGGCCGCCTGGGATTGCCACGCCAGTCAGCACAACCCCCAGGGCATGTGGAGCGGCGTCTCCGACGAGGCGCGGCGCGCCTATGCCAGCCGGGAAGCCCTGCAACTGATCGCACACCATCTGCCGAGCGCACCCCAGCCGGGTGATGATCTCTGGGCCGGCAGCGAGCTGGCCGCGGCCGACGCTGAAACGCCCAGCGACGCGGGCAGCGCGGCCACCGACGATGCGACCGACGCTGAGACGCCCGTGGACGCGGCCAGCGCGGCGGCCGGCGACCGGCTGTTGGCGGCTCTGCGCGGCCGCCGCACCTATCTGCTGATCTACCAGGATTTCCTCAAGAGCTCCCCCAAGCCCGACTTTGCCGAGCTGTTGACCACGCTGATCAACCACACGCAGGAGGCCATCGCCCTGTTGAGCGGCGCGCTGCGCCGCATCGACCGCAGCCCCCTGCGCGCTGGGGTCAACGAAAAGCTGCTGGGCCAGGGCGGCGGCCGCAAAGGCGCCCTGGGCAAGCTCAACTTCATCATCGTCGGCGCGGCGAAAAACCTGGACTGGTATGCCCAACAACTGGCGCAGGACGATCCGCCGGCGATCCGGGCCATCTGGCAGGAGCTGATCGCCGTCGAACAGGAAGACCAGAAGGCCGCCAAAGAGATGTTGGCCCTGATCGAACAGGCATCCGGTCAGACATCCGCTTAGGACACCCAGGACTGGCAGTCCACAGCAGGGCTGCCAGTCCTGCACATACCCATATGATCTTTCCCTGCAAGGAGGCATGGAACCCATGGAGATTTCGAACATCGGCATCATCGGCTGTGGCCAGATGGGCTCTGGCATCGCCGAGGTGGCGGCCAAGTCCGGCTACGAAGTAATCATCTGCGAGGTCAACGACAAGACGCTCAGCATGGGGCTGGGCAAGATTCAGAAGTCGTTGGCCAAGGCGGTGGAGCGCGGCAAGCTGGCCGCCGACGTCATGGAAGCCACCCTGGCGCGCATCACCGGCACCGTACACGTGGCCGACCTGGCCGACTGCGACATCGTCATCGAGGCGATCTTCGAGGATCTGCCCACCAAGCAGCGCGTCTTCGGCGAGCTGGACCAGGTGGTCAAGCCAGAGGCGATTCTGGCCACCAACACCTCATCCATCTCCATCGCGGCCATTGCCACGGCCACCCGGCGCGGCGACAAGGTGATCGGCATGCACTTCTTCAACCCGGTGCCGGTCATGCAGTTGGTGGAGTATGTGCCCAGCATCCTGACCTCGCAGGAGACCATCGCGACGGTCAGCGCGCTGGGCGAGAAGCTGGGCAAGACCGGCGTGCTGGCCAAGGACTCCCCCGGCTTCATCGTCAACCGCCTGTTGGTGGCCTATCTGCTCGACGCGATCCGCGTCTTCGAGCAGGGGCTGGCCAGCCGCGAGGACATCGACAACGCCATGAAACTGGGCGCGGCGCACCCCATGGGCCCGCTGACGCTGTCCGACTTCATCGGCCTGGACATCATCAAGGGCGTGGCCGACGTCTTCTTCGAGGAATACGGCGAGTCGCGCTTCAAGGCGCCGCCGCTGCTGACCCGCATGGTCACCGCCGGCCACCTGGGCCGCAAGTCGGGCCAGGGCTTCTACCAGTACCAGTAGTGACGACAGAAACCGCTGTTTGGCAGGCGCTGAGCCAGGTGCAGGACCCGCTGCTGGGCCAGGATCTGGTGGGCCTGGGGCTGGTGAGCGGCGTTCAGGTCACGGCCGGCGGGCGGGTGCAGGTTCAGATGCTCTTGCCCAGCCCGCACTGGCCAGACGCCGAGGCGTTGGGCAGCGCGGCGCAGGCCGTCCTGGCGGCGCTGCCCGGTGTGACCGCGGCCGACGTGCAGATCGCCGCCTCCCCGCCGTGGACGCCCTACCGCATGGCGCCCTCCCTGAAGTCGCCGCTGGACCTGCCAGCCGTTGAACCTCCGCCCCCGCCCGCGCCCACGCCGCCCGACCGCGTGCAGCGGCTGTTGAGCCGGCTGCGGCCGCGGCGGGGCTAGAACGAATCTGGAAGTCGCCGCAACACAAGACGAGATGCTGCCTGGCCTCGGCCGACAGCCTTCCGCTTGTGGCGGCGACTTCCCGAATCCTGGACCCTTTGCAGGAGCCGTTGTTGGCACGACGAAGAATGCTGCCCGCGCTCAGCGCGCTCTGGTTGGCGGCGCTGATAATCGGCGGCTTGCTGGCCGCCGGCATGTTCGGGCCGCTGCCCGACGCGGCGCAGGTGGCCATCGTGGCCCTGCTGCTGGGCTTCGGCGCGTTCATCCTCACCGGCTGGGCCATGGCAGCACGAACGCACTGGCAGGCGCGGCAAGCGCCGCAGCCCAGCGGCCAGGGCATCGGGCAGACGCTGGATGACCTGACCGCCATGACGCCGGGCGAGTTCGAAGTCTGGGTGCAGGAGCTTTTCCGCAGCCGCGGCTATTTCGCCAAGAACACGCCGGACAGCGGCGATCACGGCGTCGATCTGTGGGTGATATCGCCTCAAGGGGAGCGCGCCATCGTGCAGTGCAAGCGTTACCGCGGGGTGGTGGGCGAAAGCGTGGTGCGCGACCTGTACGGCGTGATGCAGCACGAGGCCGCCCCGCGCGGCTTTTTGGTCACCACAGGCAGCATCAGCGCGGCCGCCGGCCGCTGGGCGCAGGGCAAGCCCATCGAGTTGATCGACGGGGCCCGGCTGGCGCGGCTGGCCTCTGGCCAGGCCGACCCCAGTGAGCCGCTGGCCGGCAAGGAGAAAGCCATCGATGTCTGACGCGATCACCCGCCCCCTGAACCTGGGTCACCGCGGCGCGCGCGCCCTGGCGCCTGAAAACACGCTGGCCGGCATGCGGGCTGGCATGGCCGCCGGCGCGGACGGCGTCGAGTTCGACGTGCAGCGCACGGCCGATGGCCACCTGGTGGTCTTTCACGACGACGACCTGCGGCGCATCTGCAATGTCAGCGGCCGGATCGTCGCCAGCACCCTGGCGCAACTGCGGGAGCTGGACGCGGGCCGCCATTTCGGCCCCCAGTTCGCCGGCGAGCTGATCCCCACCCTGGATGAGGTGCTGGAAACGCTGCCGGCCAAGGCCTTCGTCAACATCGAGGCCAAGCGTTTTCGTTTTCGCAGCGACGGGCTGGAGGCGGGCATCGCCGAGGCCTTCCACCGCCACAGCCTGGCTGGCCGCTGCATCGTCTCCTCCTTCAACCCGGTGCTGCTCTGGCGGCTGGGGCGGATCGACCGCACGATCCCGCTGGGGCTGCTCTATGCGCCCGACGAGCCGGCAGGGCTGAACCGGGGCTGGCCGCGCCATCTTCTGCGCCTGGCCGCGCTGCATCCCTATCACGAACAGGTGACGCCCAAGTTGGCGCAGCAGGTCAGCGGGCGCGGCCAACAGATCAACACCTGGACCGTCAACGAGCCGGAGGAGATGCGCCGGCTGATCGAGCTGGGGGTAGACGGCATCATCACCGACCGGCCCGACCTGCTGGCTGAACTCCTGCGCGAAGCGCCGGCAGCGTGAGCGCCGCCAAGCCAACACGTCCAATGACGGCGGCGGCATATCCGGAGTCGAGCCTTCAGGCGGGTCAATCCGGAGTCGAGCCTTCAGGCGGGTCAATCCGGAGTCGAGCCTTCAGGCGGGTCGATCCGGAGTCGAGCCTTTAGGCGGGTCGATCCGGAGTCGCGCCTTTAGGCGGGTCAATCCGGAGTCGAGCCTTCAGGCGGGTCGATCCGGAGTCGAGCCTTTAGGCGGGTCAATCCGGAGTCGAGCCTTTAGGCGGGTCGATCCGGAGTCGAGCCTTTAGGCGGTCGGCGCGGTGCGTCTTGGCCAGACCCGGCTAAAGCCTCGACTCCGCGCCGTCTTGACCGCGCCGCCGCGCCGCCTTCGACATTGCTCCACCAAACCGGATTGATTGACTTTCCCCCTCACTGGAAGTAAAATACGCCTCGTTCGTGTACGTTCTCACCCAAGGAGGTTGTCATGCCCCGTTTGAAGCCACGCAAGCCCAGCCAGTTGGAACGCGACTGGGACCCGGAACATTTCGTGACCGTGCGCAACAAGACCGCGCACAATATCCTGCTTGACCTGCCCACCGGCTACTTTCGCCTGGATGCCGGCCGCACCTTCCGCATGATGCCTGACATTGCCGAGACGGCGCAGGTGAAGGATCTGGTAGCGACCGGACAGGTGGAAATCAGCCGCTGACCGTGCTGAGCCGTGACGCCAGCCGTTGCAGACCAACAGCAACCCTGGCTGTGACCGAGGCGTCGGTGCTGTTGAAAGAACTGGCGAAGAGTGACGAGGTGTATGGTGAAACTGCTCCTGATTGACGGCCATTCGCTGGCGTTTCGCGCCTATCACGCGCTGCCGGCCACCATGGCCACGCGCAGCGGCGAGCCGACCAACGCGACCTTCGGCTTCTTCTCCATGCTGCTCAACACCCTGCGCGAGCAGCAGCCCGACTACGTGGCGGTGGCCTTCGACGTGGGCAGGACCTTCCGGCATGAGCAGTTCGCCGACTACAAGGGAACCCGTGAGCGCATGCCCGATGACTTGCGCCTTCAGGTGACGCGCATCCAGGAGATCGTCCAGGCGCTGAACATGCCCATCTTCACCCGGGAAGGGTACGAGGCCGACGACGTGCTGGGCACGCTGGCCCGCCAGGCCGAAGCGCAGGGCGTCGACACCACCATCGTCACCGGCGACCGCGACATCGTGCAAGTGGTCAGCGATCACACCAGCGTGCTCACCAGCGGCCGCAAGTTCAGCGACACCATCATTTACACGCCGGAGACGGTGCGGGAACGCTGGGGGCTGGCGCCGCAGCAGCTCATCGACCTGAAGGCGCTGCTGGGCGACACCTCCGACAACGTGCCGGGCGTCAAGGGGGTGGGCGAAAAAGGCGCCACCGACCTGATCCAGACCTATGGCAGCGTCGATGGCGTCTACCAGCACCTGGATCAGATCACCGCCAAGCGCACGCGCGAGGCGCTGCAGGCCGGCCGGGAAAGCGCCTATCTCAGCCGGCGCCTGGTGACCATCGTCACCGATGTGCCCGGCATTGAGCTGGATCTGGCGGCCTGCCGCGTGCAGGACTATGACCAGGAAAAGGTCACGGAGCTCTTCCGCCAGTTGGAGTTCCGCACATTGGTGGATCGCCTGCCCCCCAGCGCACGCGCGCTGCCGCCGGCCCCGGCCGCGCCGGATGGCCAGTTGGCGCTCTTCGGCGCCGAAGAGAGGGGCGGCGCGGCCCCGGCCAAGGCCGCCGAGCAGCCATCGCCCTACGCCGTCATCGACCACGAGGCCGCCCTGGAGACCCTGGTGCAGACCTTGCAGGCCGCGCCGCTGATCGCCTTCGACACTGAGACCACCAGCACCAACGCGCAGCAGGCCGACCTGGTCGGCATCGCCCTGGCCTGGGGCGAGGGACAGTCGGCCTATGTGCCGGTGGGGCACAAAGCGCCAGTGGACAACGGCGCGCCGCTGGCGCAGCTGCCGCTGGACAGGGTGATCGGCGCGTTGCAGCCGGCGTTGGAGGACACCGCCCGCGAAAAGGCCGCGCACAACGCCGAGTACGACCTGACCATGCTGGCGCGCTACGGCATCCGCGTGGCTGGGCCGCTCTTCGACACCATGATCGCCCAGTGGCTGATCGACCCCGGCAGCCGCGGGCTGGGATTGAAGAACGTGGCCTGGCAGCGGCTGGGGGTGGAGATGACGCCGATCTCGGAGCTGATCGGGACGGGCAAGAACCAGATCACCATGGACGCCGTGCCCATTGCCGCCGCAGCCCGCTATGCCGCGGCCGACACCGACATGACCTGGCGGCTGGTTCCGCTGCTGCGCCAGGAGCTGGATGACCTGGCGTTGACGAAGCTGTTCCGCGATCTGGAGATGCCGCTGACGCCGGTGCTGGTGGAGATGCAGATGGCCGGCATTCTGCTGGACGCGCCCTTCTTGCAGCAGATGTCCAAGGAGCTGCGCCGCCGGCTGCTGGAGATCGAGCAGGAGATCTACCGGCTGGTGGGCTATGTGTTCAACATCAACTCCACCCAGCAGCTTTCCGACGTGCTCTTCGGCTCCCTGGGCCTGCCGACGCAAGGGCTGAAGAAGACGCAGTCCGGCCACTACTCCACCGCGGCCGGCGTGCTGGAGGATTTCAAGGGGCTGCATCCGGTGATCGACCTGATCCTGGAGCAGCGGCAGATCAGCAAACTGGTCAGCACCTACGTGGACGCGCTGCCGGCGCAGGTCAACCCGCACACCGGCCGGCTGCACACCAGCTTCAACCAGGCTGGCTCTGAGACCGGGCGCCTCAGCAGCAACAACCCGAACTTGCAGAACATCCCCGTGCGCAGCGAGCTGGGCCGCGAGATCCGCCGCGCCTTCGTGGCCGCGCCGGGCTGGAAGCTGCTCTCCGCCGACTATTCGCAGGTGGAGCTGCGCGTGCTGGCCCATATCTCCCAGGACGCGGCCATGCTGGCTGCCTTCCGGGCCGGCGCCGACATTCACCGCACCACCGCGGCCACCATCTACCACGTGCCGCTGGAGCAGGTCAGCTCCGAACAGCGCAGCATCGCCAAGATGGTCAACTTTGCCACCAGCTACGGCGTCAGCGCCTTTGGCCTGGCCAGCCGCACCAGCCTGAACCGGGGCGAGGCCCAGGCCTTTCTCGACGCCTATTTCCAGACCTACCCCGGCATCCGCCGCTACGTGGACGAGACCATCGCCAAGGCCAAGGAGCAGGGCTACGTCGAGACGCTGCTGGGGCGGCGCCGCTACTTCCCGATCCTGAAAAACCGCAGCGGCTCGGCGCCCGACCGCCAGCAGGCGGAACGCGCGGCCATCAACCACCCCATCCAGGGCACCGCGGCCGACATCATCAAGATCGCCATGGTGCGCCTGCACGCCGCGCTGCGGGAACGGGGGCTGAAGAGCCGCATGTTGCTGCAAGTCCACGACGAGCTGGTGCTGGAGGTTCCCGACGACGAGCTGGCCGCGGCCGCCGGGCTGGTGCGGGAGGTGATGGAAGGCGCCTACACCCTGGACGCCGGCCTGACCGTAGACGTGGAGGCCGGGCCGAATTGGTTCGAGATGGATAAGGTGTAAGGCGAATGGCCGTGAATGCCACGCTTCGCGAGGTAGTCAGCGGAGTACGACGGGTTGAGCGAGCAAGATATCCGGGCGTGCCTGAGCTTCGCAACACAATCGCTACGTGTTCAATTATCGCCGCATGAGGAATAGACCGATGGAATGGCAGGTCATTCGCGAACACTATCCACAGCAATGGTTGCTAGTCGAAAAACTTGTCAACGAGAGGTATCTGTGCGACTTCACAGGAGGCAAGCGCCATGCTACAGGCAGTTGAATTTCAGGCCTTCGTCAAGAATGGTATGATCGAGGTTCCCCGAGAGTATCGTAAACGCTTTAGTCAGCGTGTGCGAGTGATTGTTTTGGCAGAGGAAGATCGCACGGCGCAGTCTGCGACGTTGATCGACGACTTGCTCTCGAATCCCATCAAGATCGAGGGGTTCACACCGCTCACCCGGGATGAAGCTCATGCCAAGGATTAGTGCAATTCCTTGCTTCGTGGACACGAACGTGTGGCTCTATGCTTTCATTGAGCATGGAGACTCGGTGAAATCAGCGCGCGCGAGCGGATTGATTCAACAAGGCAACATTCGCTTGAGCACTCAAGTGGTCAACGAGGTATGCGTCAATCTACTGAAAAAGGCGAAGTTCTCTGAGAATGCTCTACGGCAACTCATCGACGCATTTTTCACCAAATACGACGTGCTTGATCTGCAACGTTCCACGTTATTTGCTGCGTCCGATTTGAGGGACAGATACTCGTTATCCTATTGGGACAGCGTGATTGTAGCCAGCGCACTGGAGACAGGTGCAGAAATCCTGTACTCCGAGGATATGCAAGATGGTTTGCTGGTCAACAATCAGCTACGAATCGTCAATCCCTTTGCGGAAGACCACACCTGAGTCAATAAAACTCATCACATCCAGGAACACCACACCTTGATCAGAGACAACCTCATCACCCTGATCCAGCAAGCCGCCAAAAAGGCCCAAAAGGCCGGCGACCTGCCACCCTTTGACCTGCCCGCCATCGTCGTCGGGCCGCCCAAGAACCCGGAGCATGGCGACTACGCCACCAACCTGGCCATGCAGTCGGCGCGGCCAGCCAAGATGGCGCCCATGCTGATCGCCGAGCAGATCGTCAAGCACCTGCCGGCCGCGCCCTTCATCGGCCAGGTGGACGTGGCGCACCCCGGTTTCATCAACATCACCCTGGACGCCGGCTGGCTGGCCCAGCAGGTGGCTGTGATCCAGGCCAACCCGGCCACGTTCGGCAACTCGGACGCGGGGCAGGGTCGCAAGGCGCAGGTGGAGTTCGTCAGCGCCAACCCCACCGGGCCGCTGACCATCGGCCACGCCTGGGGCGCGGTGCTGGGCGACACCATCGCCAGCCTGCTGCAGGCCACCGGCTGGGAGGTGACGCGCGAATACTACTTCAACAACGGCGGCCGCCAGATGCGCCTGTTGGGCGAATCGCTCCAGGTGCGCTGCCTGGAGCTGCTGGGCGACTATCGGCCCATCCCCCAGGACGGCTATCAGGGCGACTACCTGCGCTGGGTGGCGGCCGCGCTCTATGCCGAGCATGGCAACGCGCTGGCCGACAAGGAGGTGGACTTCTTCCGCGTCAAGGCTGTGGATGCCATCTTCGCCAACATCCGCTGCACCCTGGACCGGCTGGGCATCCGTTTCGACGTCTACTACAACGAGCTGGACCTGTACGAGAGCGGCCGGGTCAACGCGGCCGTGCAGGCGCTGGCCAGCAGCGGTTACGCCTACCAGAAGGAAGGCGCCACCTGGCTGCGCGCCACTGACCTGGGGCTGAAACAGGACCGGGTGATTATCAAATCCAGCGGCGAACCCACCTACCGCATGCCCGACATCGCCTACCACGTCCACAAGATACAGCGCGGCTTCGACTATATGGTGGACATCTTCGGCGCGGACCATCACGCCACCTGGCCCGATGTGCTGGCCGGCGTGCGCGCCCTGGGCTTCGACACCGATGGCATCAAGGTGATCATCCACCAGTTCATCACCCTGGTGCGCGACGGCCAGGAGGTCAAGATGTCCACCCGCCGCGGCGAGTTCGTCACCATCGACGCGCTGCTGGCCGACATCACCACCGAAACCATCTCCGGCAAGGATGTCATGCGCTCGGTGCTGCTGAGCCGCTCGCCCGACAGCTCCATGACCTTCGACCTGGACCTGGCGGTCAAACAAAGCGCCGACAACCCCGTTTTTTATGTCCAGTACGGCCACGCCCGCATCTGCTCGATCCTGCGCAAGGCGGCGGAGGAGGGATTTGGCCCCGAGGCCTGGGCTGACGGCGACCTGACCCTGCTGACCCATCCCTCCGAGCTGGCCCTGCTGCGGCGCATGACGTCCTTGCCCGAGGTCATCGCCGCGGCCGCCGAGCAGTTGGCCCCCCATCAGCTCAACACCTACGCCGCCGAGCTGGCCACCCACTTCCACGCCTTCTACCGCGATTGCCGCGTGCTGGCCAGCAACCCGGCCGACCGCGAGCTGAGCAAGGCGCGGCTGCGCCTCTGCGAGGCCGCACGCATCACCGTCGCCCGCGTGCTGACGCTGATGGGCATGAGCGCGCCGGAGAGGATGTAACTGGAAAGAGCTCACGTGATGACTTTTCGCATTCTGATTGCCGACAAGCTCGACGCCGAGGGGCTGGCCTTGCTGCGTCCCCATGCCGAGCTGGTGGAAATGCCCACCGTCACGGCCGAGGAGCTGGTGACGGTGATCGCTGATTTCGATGCGCTGCTGGTGCGCAGCCGGCCCAAGGTGACGGCGGGCGCGCTGGCAGCCGGCGCGGCCGGCCGGCTCAAGGTCGTCGGCCGGGCCGGCGTCGGCGTGGACAACATCGACGTCGCCGCGGCCACGGCCGCCGGCGTGACGGTGGTCAACGCGCCCACAGGCAACACCGTGGCCGCGGCCGAGCACAGCGTGGCCATGCTGCTGGCGCTGGCCCGCCACATCCCGCAGGCCCACGCCTCGGTGCAGGCTGGCGAGTGGAAACGCAGCCAGTTCATGGGCACGGAGGTGCGCGGCAAGCGGCTGGGACTGCTGGGGCTGGGGCGCATCGCCTCGCTGGTGGCCGAACGCGCTCAGGCGTTGGGCATGGAGGTGGTCGCCCACGATCCCTACGTCGGCGCCGACTATGCCGCCAACCAGGGGGTGCAACTTCTGGGGCTGGATGAGCTGCTGGCCAGCGCCGACTTCATCTCGATCCACGTGCCCAGCACCGAACAGACGCGCGGCCTCTTCAACGCCGAACGCCTGGGGCGCTGCAAGGCCGGCGTGCGCATCGTCAACTGCGCGCGCGGCGAGCTGATCGACGAAGCCGCGCTGCTGGATGCGCTGAACAGCGGCCAGGTGGCCGGCGCGGCGCTGGACGTCTACGCCAAGGAGCCGCCAGCCACTGGCCCCCTGCTGGACCACCCCCACGTGGCGCTGACGCCGCACATCGCCGGATCAACCCACGAGGCCCAGCGCCAGGTGGCCCTGGACGTGGCCGAGCAGGTGCTGGATGTGCTCCATGGCCGGCTGGCCCGCTACGCCATCAACACCCCCATCATCGCGCCCAAGGACCTGGAGGCGTTGACCCCCTACATCGACCTGGCCGAGCGGCTGGGGCGTTTCCTGACCCAACTGGAGCCGAACGCCATGGATCGCCTGGAGCTGACCGTGCATGGCCCCATCGCCGAGCTGGATCTGGCCTATCTGGAGGCGGCCGCGCTGAAGGGGCTGTTGGACGGCGTGGTGGCCGAGCGGGTCAACCTGGTCAACGCGCGCATGATTGCCCGCCAGCGCGGCCTTTCCCTCTCGCTGCGCAGCGTGCGCCACCACTCCCAGCGCTACGAAAACATGCTCACGCTGGCTGTGGGCAACGGCAGCCGGCAGCGCATGGCGCGGGGCGCGGTGCTGCAAGAGGAGCCGCACATCGTCTGCATCGACGATCTGTGGGTCGATTTCGTGGCCAGCGGCCATCTGCTGCTGACCTGGCACCACGACCGCCCCGGCATCGTCGGCCGCATCGGCGCCCTGCTGGGCGAAAACGACATTAACATCGCCTTCATGCACCTGGGACGGCGCTCGCCCCGCGGCGAGGCCATCATGGTGTTGGGGCTGGACGAGGCGATCCCGGAAGCTCTCTATCCCCAGATCCTGAGCATGCCGCACAGCTACTGGGTCAAGGCCATCCACCTGTAGGCAGCGTGGAGTCGAGCCTTCAGGCGGGTCAGCGCGCACGACCGGCATCGGCCCGACCCGGCTGAAGCCTCGACTCCGCGCCGTGGCCCGGCTGAAACCTCGACTCCGCGCCGTGACCCGGTCAAAACCTCGACTCCGCGCCGTGGCCGGCTGAAGCCTCGACTCCGCGCATATTTGGAATTGCTACCCCCAGTTTCGGACAATTGCACATTGTCGGTTTCTATGCCATAATGGCGCCCCTATGAACACCACGCCTGACACTGTCGCCCCGCCCGCCTCGGCCCAGGACGGCCCGTGCATTCTGGCTGTCGAGGACAACGAAGAGATGCGCGAGTTCTTGCAACGCATTCTGGAACGGCGCGGCTACCGCTTTCTTGGCGCAAGCGATGGCGTGGACGGCATGGAACTGGCGACGGAACGCCGGCCAGATCTGATTCTGATGGACCTGGCCTTGCCCACCCTGGACGGCTATGAGGCGACACGTCTGCTGAGAGCCAAACCTGAGTTCGCCGCAACCCCCATCATCGCCGTAACCGCCCATGCCCGCGCCATCGATCAAGCGCGCGCCCTGGAGGCTGGCTGCAATGCCTACATCAGCAAGCCCTACAGCATCCACGACCTCTTTGCGCTGCTCGATCAGTTCGCGCCAGCGGCGCAGTAGCTGCCCCCAGCGGCCTGCGCCCGGCGCCCGGTGCAGACCATGAAAACCCATTCTTCCCCCGACGCCGCCGGCCGGGCGGCAGGCCCGGTTCGGGCCGGCCGCGGCTGGTGGCCTGCCTTGATCCCCTGGCTGGCGCTGGCCCTGACCTCGCTGGCCTGCGGCAGCTTCGTGCCGCGTCCCACCCCTGTCCCCCGGCCCACCGCCACCCCAACCGTCGCCGAAATCCAGACCACAGAGCCATCGACCACGGCCACCCTGGAGCTGGCCACATCGGTGCCGACGCTCGACGCGCCGACGCCCACCTTCACCCCCACCCCAGCGCCCGGCACAGCCATCATCGTCGGACAGCCGGCGCGTGTGGTGGCCACCCAGGGGCTGAACGTGCGCAAGAGCGCGGGCGCCAGCGGCGACCGCACCGGCCGCTATCCGCCTGGCGCCATCGTCAGCGTCCTGGAGGGCCCCGTCGACGCCGATGGCTACCGCTGGTGGCGCGTGGGCAACAACGAGCTGGCCGGCTGGGTGGCCGAGGGCGACAGCGAGGCCGTTTGGCTCAGCCCCGATCTGGGCAGCACGCAACCGGTGGACCGGCCGGTGCAGATGGGCGACGACGTGCTGGTCACCGTGGGCGAGACAGGGCTGCTCAAGGTGCGCTCAGCCGCGGGCACCAGCGCCTCCGTCGATCATCAGGTGCCGAACCAAACCCAGCTTACCGTGGTCGAAGGGCCGGTCGAGGCCAATGGCTACCGCTGGTGGAAGGTCGCCAACGCGGCCGGCAACATCAGCGGCTGGGCGGCCGAAGGGGACGGCGAAGAGCGCTGGCTGACGCCGCTGGAGTAGACCGCCCCCGCTCAGGCCGGTCGTTGCACGGCGTCCCGCCAGAGGCCGACCGATCCCGCACAGAAAACGTCGGGGAGTCCGCGCACGGACTCCCCGACGTTTTGCATCCTCACAGGCTTCCGGCCAGCCGCGCGACCCGCTCCAGATAGCGCGCGTCTTCCAGTGGATCGTAGCCCGGTCGCAGGCAGCGGTTGATGAAGAACGCCAGCGCGGCGGGCTTGTCAGTGTCCAGCCCCTGGCCCAGTTCCCAGTCGGCCTCGGCCAGCAGGCAGGCGGCCTGCACCAGCGACGCCAGTTGATCGACAAGCCGGCGCACGTGGGTCTGGAGGAACTCAGGGGAGCTGCTCAGAAGGCGATCCAGCCTTTGCTGCACAGCCTCCATGCGGCCCAGAATCGCATCCTGCGCTTCGGACAGCTCGGGGCGCGCCACGCCGTCCAGCAGCGCACCCAGGTAGGTGAACAGGTGCTGATGCAGGCCGTAGCGCTGCATGTCGCGCGCCGCCTGCAGGCAGAGCACATTGTGGCTCCCCTCCCAGCTCTCGAAGACCAGCGCATCGCGGTAGAGACGGGGAACGACGCTGAAATCCTCGATCGCGCCGTTGCCTCCCATGATCTCCTGCGCCCGCCGGATGCCCAGGCTGGCCTGCACCGAGGTGGCGTACTTGTTGATGTTGACCAGCAGCCGGTGTACCGCCCGCTCCTCCGCGCTGGCCACGCCCAGATCGAGGCGGTTGACCAGAACGCTGAGCCGCAGGGTCGAGGCCAGCAGCGCGTAGAGGTCGCTCTTCATCTCGGCCAGCGCCTCCTGCACCAGCGGGTAGCGGCCGATGGCGCTGCCAAAGGCCTGGCGCTGCTGGGCAAAGGTCCAGGCCTCCACGTAGGCGCGGCGCAGCAGGCCGGCCGAGCCCAGCGCATTGGTCCAGCGCGAGGTGTTCAGCACCAGCTCCACCACGATCTTGAAGCCCTCGTCCAGCGCGCCGATGGGGTAGGCCAGGGCGTCCGCGAAGTCGATCTCGCCCGAGGCCATGGTGCGGGTGCCGAACTTGGTCTTCAGGCGGCGGATGTGAAAGCTGTTCAGCCGGCCGTCGGGCAGGCGGCGCGGGACCAGGAAGACGCCCAGCCCGCGCGTGCCTCCGGCCGCGCCCAGCGGCCGCGCCGTCACCAGCATCTGATCGGCGTTGGCCACCGAGCAGAACCACTTCTCGCCCGCCAGCAGCCACGCGCCCGCCTGCTCCTCGGCCGGCCGCGCCTCCACCGCGTTGAGTCCCACATCCGAGCCGCCCTGCACCTCGGTGAGGAACTGGCTGGCCACCTGTTTGGCGTCGTAATCGCGGCTCAGCAGCGGCGGCAGGTACGCGGTCAGCAGCGCCGCGTCTCCCTTGGCCTGCAGGGCGCGGATCAGCCCCAGGGTGCAGACGATGGGGCAGGCGTGGCCCATCTCGCCGGCCTGGGTCAACAGATAGAAGAGCGCGCTCTGCTGCACGGCATGGCCTGGCTCGGCCGACAGGGCCAGCAGGCCCGCCTCGTAGGCCGGCCGGCCCGCGTCGTGGTAGCTGGGGTGGAACTCGATGCGCTCGGTGCGCTGGCCGATGCCGTCCCAGGCATCCAGGCGGGGGTGATTGTGCGGCCGGTCGTTGAGGGTGGCGGCCGGGTCGATCACCGTGGCCACGGCATGGCCAAACGCGGCCAGCTCCGCCTGGTAGCCGGCAACTCCCGGGTCATAGAGGGGCAGCACGCGGCGCAGATTGGCGTCGCAGGTGTAGAAATTGTCGGGCACGCTGGCCCGCCAGCGGGCCAGATCTTGACGACCTTGGGTGATGGCTGACATGGGGACGCCTCAGGGGAATTGGGGAAACTGGACGTGTTGCAGGGCCGCTAACCGTAAACCGTTAACCATTCTCCTCCCTCAGTATAGTCCAAACGAACGCAAAGAGCAAGCGCCTGCAGAGTTGCCAACTTCCCGAAAAGTTGGCAACTCTGTAGGCGCATCGACCGGGCATTGCGTTCAGCGCGAGTGATCAAGGGTTGGTCATTGCGCGCCTCTTCAGCTACAATGACACCGCTGACCAACCGCGCCGCAGCGCCTGGATGTCGTTTGGTCTCCCGCAGCGCGCTGTGCTAAGATAGCAGCCAACAAACCACCAAGGATGATCAAGTATCAATGAGCAACCAAGAACTTCCTCAAGACCTGACCGTCAACCGTCAGGAGGAGACGCTGGAGATCGTCTGGGCCGACGGGCATCGCAGCGTCTACCCGCTGGCCGGGCTGCGCAACGTCTGCCCCTGCGCCGAGTGCCGCGGCGGCCATGAGAACATGGGCGTGACCGTGGAGCGCAGCGAGCTGCACGTGCAGCCCGACCGCACCTGGCAACTGAGCGACGCCTACCTGGTGGGCCACTATGCCCTGGGCATCCAGTGGGCCGACGGCCACGACGCGGGGATCTACACCTGGGGCCTGCTGCGCGGCCTCTGTCCCTGCGACCAGTGCGACGCCGAGCGCGCCGCCGCCCCCGACGTCTACACCGCCTAAGGCGCCCGGCCCTGCCGCGTTGCGCACGCCCGCGGGGCCTGGGCCAGGTTGACCCTCATGAGCAAAAAGACTCCAGCCGTCGTGGACCCCGACGACGGGCCTCCCTCCCCCTTTGCCGCGTTGAGCGCGCTGTTGGTCGATCAGCCTCCGGCCCAGCCCGCGCCCGCCGCCGCCCCGCCGCCGGCCGCGCCGGCCAAGAACCCGGCCGCGGCCGTGCCTGCGCTGCAAGGCAACACGCCGGTGCGCGTCGGCCGGGAGCGCAAAGGCCGCGGCGGCAAGACCGTCTCCATCATCAGCGGCGTCATGAGCCGCGAGGCCGGCCAGCAGGCGCTGCTCAAGCTGCTGAAAAGCAAGCTGGGAACCGGCGGCGCGCTGGAAGAGGGCATGATCGTCATCCAGGGCGACCACCGCCAGCGCATCGTGGAAATCCTCAACGAGCTGGGCTACAAAGCCAAAGTGGCCGGCGGCTGATCCTCCCCGCCCGCCGCCCATCCACCCCCGCTCAGGCCACTGCCCACCCGCTCGGGCCGGTCTCCTGACCGTGCCCGCCGCCGCCCCATCCACCTCCGCTCGGGCCGGTCTCCTGACCGTGCCCGCCGCCGCCCACCCGCTCAGGCCGGTCTCCTGACCGTGCCCGCCGCCGCCCGCCCACCCGCTCAGGCCGGTCTCCTGACCGTACCCGCCGCCGCCCATCCGCTCGGGCCGGTCTCCTGACCGTGCCCGCCGCCGCCGCCCACCCGCTCAGGCCGGTCTCCTGACCGTGCCCGCCCTGCTCAAGGAGCCATCCATGATCCAACAACCGCTCACCGGCCACTGGCAATTCCGCCAGGCTGGAACCGACACCTGGCTGGCCGCGACTGTCCCCGGCGGCGTCCACACCGATCTGCTGGCGCTGGGGCTGATCCCCGACCCCTTCATAGCCGACAACGAGCTGAGGGTGCAATGGGTGGCCGAGAGCGATTGGAACTATCGCCGCACCTTCACCGCCGACCCCGCGCTGCTGGCCCAGGAGAACATCCTGCTGGTCTGTGAGGGGCTGGACACCGTGGCCGACCTCTATCTCAACGGCGTCTATCTGGGCCACGCGGAGAACATGTTCCGGCGCTGGGAATGGGATGTCAAGGCCCTGCTGCGGGCGGGCGAGAACGAGCTGCGCATCCACTTCAGCTCGCCGGTGCGCACCATCACAGCCCGGCAGGCGCAACTGCCGCTGACCGGCGGCGGCGACATGCCCGGCGGGCCGCACCTGCGCAAGGCGCCCTGCCACTGGGGCTGGGACTGGGGGCCCAAGCTGCCGGCCATCGGCATCTGGCGCGCGATCGGGCTGGAGGGCTTCGCCGCGCGGCTGACCGACGTCCATCTGCGCCAGCAGCACGAGGCTGGGGCTGTCACCCTCAGCGCGGAGATCAAGGCTCAGGCGCCCTACGACCTGGAGGACGAGATCATTGCCACGCTCACCGTCGTCAGCCCCACCGGCCAGCAGTTCACGGCCGAGGTCAATCTGCTCTATCTCTGGGCTGGCGAGCCGCATTTCGCCGATCTGAAGGTGAAGCTGCCCGACCCGCAACTGTGGTGGCCCAACGGCTACCCGACGCCCGGCCAGCCGGCCGGCGCGGCCCAGCCCCTCTACCAGGTCGGGATCACCCTCAGCCGGGGAGAAACGGTACTCGACCGGCGCAGCTATCAGGTTGGCCTGCGCACCGTGGAGCTGCGCCAGGAGCCGGACGCCTGGGGCCAGGAATTCGTCTTCTACGTCAACGGCGTGCGCCTCTTCGCCAAGGGGGCCAACTGGATCCCGGCGGACTCCTTCCCGACCCGAGTCGACGCCCAACGGCTGGAGGGGCTGGTCAAGGCCGCGGCCGACGCCAATATGAACATGCTGCGCGTCTGGGGCGGCGGCTTCTACCCCGACGAGGCCTTTTACGACCTGTGCGACCGCTATGGCCTGCTGGTCTGGCAGGATTTCATCTTTGCCTGCGGCATCTACCCGGTCGACGCCGATTTCGTCGAGACTGTGCGGGTCGAGGTGGAGGAGACCGTGCGCCGTCTGCGCCACCGCGCCTCGCTGGCGCTCTGGTGCGGCAACAACGAGATGGAGGAGGGCTGGTGCGGCTGGGGCTGGGACCAGCCTGACGATCCGGTCAACCAGCGGCTCAAGGCCGGCTATGACCGCATGTTCCACCACCTGCTGCCGGAGCTGCTGGCGCTGGAGGACCCCGATCGCCCCTACTGGCCCAGCTCTGCCTCGGCCAACACCCCCTTCGACGGCCCCAACAACCAGGTGCAGGGAGACTGCCACTACTGGGAGGTGTGGCACAGGGCCGCGCCCTTCACCGCCTACCGCCAGCAGTTCCCGCGCTTCATGAGCGAGTTCGGCTTCCAGGCGCTGCCGACCCTGCCCACCGTCGCGGCCTTTGCCGACCGGGCCGACTGGAACCTGACCTCCTACGTCATGGAGCATCATCAGCGCAGCCCGGTGGGCAACCGGCTGATCATCGCCCAGATGGCGCAGAGCTTCCGCCTGCCCAAGGATTTTCCCGCGCTGGTCTATCTGAGCCTGGTTTTGCAGGCCGAGGGGATCCGCTACGGCGTGGAGCACTGGCGCCGCCACCGCGCCCGCGTCAGCGGTGCGCTGATCTGGCAGTTGAACGACTGCTGGCCGGTGGCCTCGTGGTCTTCCATCGACTATTTCGGCCGCTGGAAGGCCTTGCACTACGCGGCGCGGCGCTTTTTCGCTCCACTGCTCCTCTCGGTGGCCGACGAGGACAAGACCATGGCCGTGCATCTGACCAGCGACCTGCTGGAGCCGGTGGATGTGCTGCTGCGCTGGCGGCTGGAGACGCTGGACGGCCAGCTCTTGCAGGGCGGCCAGGAGGCGGTGCGCGCCCAGGCGTTGACCGACACCCTGGCCGGGAAACACGACTTCTCCGCGCTGGTCACGGCCGAGAACCAGCGCAACGTCATTTTCGTCGCCGAGCTGTGGCGGGAGGGCCAGCGCCTGGCCTGGAGCGTGACCCCCTTCGTCCCCAGCAAGCACCTGGCGCTGCGCGATCCCGACCTGACCGTGGCCAGCCGCGTCGAGGGTCAGACGCTGTGCGTGGACCTGGCCGCCCAATCGCTGGCGCGCTTCGTGGAGCTTTCCATCGAGGGGGTGGATGTGGTGTGGAGCGACAACTACTTCGACCTGCCGGCCGGCGTCAGCGTCACCGTGACCTGCCCGCTGCCGGCGCAGTGGACGGCCGAGAGCCGGGCGGCGGTCCGTTCCCTGGTGGATGCGAGCTGGTAGACGGCGGCGGCAGCGGGCGCCTGGACATACCCACGACCCCACGCAGCCAGGCCGGCCTCGTCCAGATCCCCGCTGGCGACGGCAAGCATGACCTGCACGACTTCAGCTTCAGGCGCTTCCAGGCGCCAGCCATGCAGGTCCAGAAAGACCGTCATGGCGACGAAGCCAGTCAGCCCGAAGCCGTAGGCCGCCTGGCAGGCTCCGTCAACTTGTGGGAGGTCCAGCGACGGCGTGGATGCGGCCGCGCCACAACGCCTCGGGTCAGTTAGCGCAGTTGCGGCAGGACAAAGACCGTCAATGCCAGCCAGCTCAAACCCGCCATGGCTGCAAAGGGCAACGCGTACACCAGCTTGATCATCCATCCCTGCGCCGCGCCAACCAGCCGCGCCGCCGCCAGGCCCCACAGCCACAGCATCCCCGCGCCGCCGCCAAGAATCAACAGCGACCAGGTGTTGATTCCCTCGTGCGTCGCTCCCCACAGCGCGGCCAGGCCGGCGGCGATCAGCAGCGCGCTTCCGGCCCAGCGGGCCGCGCCTGGCCAGCGCGCCACGCTCCACCAGCCCACGGCCATAGCCAGGCTGACGAAGGGCAGCGCGGGGAAGAGATAGCGCCCCTGCGGCTGCACGAACTGGGTGTTGTAGACCAGGTAGATGCCCAGGGTGCCCAGGGCGGAGAGGGCCAGCAGGGCGAGAGACCAGATTTGGAAGCGTAAGCGGTAATCGGTGCGCGGGGAGCGGTGAGCGGTCTCCTGGCGCCTGAAACGCACCTGCCAGATGCAACCGGCCGCGACTGCCAGGCCAAAGGCCAGGGCGGCCGTGTAGATGCGCGCGTCCATCCACACCCCCATCCAGCCGAAGACGCCCCAGAAGCTGTCGTGGCTCCAGACGAAGAAACGCTCCAGCACGCCGGCCAGTCCCACCTGGGCCATGAGCTCGCCGGTGGTGAGCTGGCCCACCACCACCGCGTCGTGCCAGGTGCGGGCCAGGATGTCCAGATGGCCGTAGAGGCGGGCGTTGCGCAGGTACCAGGGGAGGGCGAGGAGGAGGGCGGGGAGGAGGATGAGGAGGGAATGGTTAATGGGGGAATTGTTAATGGGGTAATGGTTAATGGGGGAAGGGGGAAGGGGGGTGCGGCGGCGGGTTTCGTGCCAGACGATGACGGGCGCGGCCAGGGCGACGGGGATGACGACGTAGGCGCTGACTTTGCTGACCAGCGCCAGGCCCAGCAGCAGGCCGATGGCCAGGGCATCCCAGGCATTGGGGGATCGGGGGCCGAGCAGCGCCAGCTTGACGGTGCGCATCGTCAGCAGCAGGATGGCCGCCAACAGCACCTCGGCCAGCGCGTCGTTGTTGATCGACGCGGCCTGGGCCACGTGCATGGGCAGAAAGGCGGTGAACGCGGCCGCGCCCAGGGCCAGCGCCGGCTGGCCAGGCAGGATCAGCCGCACCATGGCGTAGATCAGGAGGATGAAGAGCCCGCCCAGC
>JAKQCW010000014.1 GCA_029558955.1 Chloroflexota bacterium | reverse complement strand
GAATTCGGCGCGTCCCGTTTTGACGACAATGGCGTCGTCGGTGGTGGCGATGACCTTGCCCTCGAAGGGTTTGGGATCGATGTGGAAGCCCAGCGTCGAAACCTTGGGCTGGCCGTCGAAGATGTTGAACTTGAAGCTGCGAACGTTGGAAGGCACGTGGCCGCTAACGAGCGTCGGCATCTGTGCGCGGATGGCTTGGGTATCCATGGGAGACTCCTTGTGGCAACCAAGGGACTCCCGCCCGCAAGGGAGGTATGTCCCTTGAGGGTGAGGTGGAAGGACACGGCATGCGTCCGGTGAAAGAAACAACCAGTGCGGCGAACCGCATCGCAGTCTCGAAGGTCTCGACTGCCTGGGATGCCGCCGGCAACGCCAGCGAACATGCGGGAAGCGTGCGACAGGCGCGGGCGCCTGTGGTCCGGAAATCGGCAACCTGTCGCCACCACGTTCCATGAAAAGGACGAGCCCCGCATGGGGGCTCGAAGGTGCTACTCGTCGTCGTACAAGGGCAATCCGTCCAGCACCGGCGCACCGGCATCGAACACCAGCATGCGAACGTCGGCCAGTGCCGCCAGGTGCAATACCTCCACGAGGGACTCCGGCATGCCCTTGGCCCGATGTTCCTGCCGCAACTCTTCGGCGGTAATGCTCTCGACATGCTGCAGGTTCGTATCCGTCCAGGGGGTGGCGATCAGCTTCACGCCGATCGCGGGGCTGTACGGGATGCGGAAGGCGACGAACAGAAAACCGCTCGGCGTGGCGATGTCCGCCAGCTCGGCGAGGAAGCGGCCTGCGTCGGCAGTAAGATGGGCACTGCTGATCTCCCAGCACCGGCTGTAGAAGCCGGTCTCGAAGCTCAGTCGCCGCACGACTTCCCGTGCGGCCTCCCCCGAGTAGGTGTCGCCGACGTGCACGGGCTGACCGAAGTCATCGCCGCTGACGGCGTAGACCACGGTGCGCACCACGCCTTCGGTCTGGCATTGGACCTCCAGGTGTTCGGGAATGTCCTGGCCTTCGGTAATCAGGGCGAAGTCATTGCTGAAGACGCAGGGGAAGCGCGCGACCTGGTCATCCGTCAGATGCGCCTGACTGGGATGCAGCGGGCGCCAGACCGGAGGACAGTCGTCCTCGCAGGTGATGCACAGGGAGCGATCAATGCGCAGGTTCTGGTAGCCGCGGAGGAAAGGGTTGGAATTCGGGGACATGAGTTTTCTCCATAAGCGGAAGTGGAGCCCATTCCCCGGCTGGGGAGCAAGCCCCAGCGGGTGGTTGAAGAGATGTCGAGAACAAGGAGGGACACGGCCTCGCATAGAGGCGCATGTCCCTCATGGGTGGAAAATGGAACGGGTGGCGAACAAGCGGATCGGCGTCACCAACCGCTGTAGTTCAGCGCGAGATCGGCAATGACCTTGCGGCGCTCCAGATCGAGGCCTCCCAGATCGGAAAGCCCCTCGAATCCGCAACGCTTGAGCATCGCGCCACCCTCGCGAGCGTTGTAGAAGCTCACCATCGCGGACAGGAACATGCGCTGGCCGCCGCTGAGGACATCCAGGGCGTCGTTGAGCAACAGCACCTTGGGGCGCAGATCCCACTTGCTGGTGGCGCGCTGCAGGCCTTCGGGGGTGCCGTCACCGAACCACTCGGGGCCGGCGATTTCCGCACCGCGTTTCCACGCTTCGAAGAAGGCCAGCGGCGCTTCGGCGAAATGCCGTTCTTCCGCGGCGATCTGATCAAATACGTCTTGGGACAAAGACTGGTTCATGACATGGCTCCTGGTAAGTGGAAGTCAGGGGTGGATGCGTTGCTGCCAGCGGCCTGTTGTCAGGGCGTGGTCGGCGGCGTGCTGCGAACGGAAGTACTCGACGGACTCTCGGGACACCGGGCCGTCTTCGTCGGCGGTGCCGATGTAGTGGCCGGCGGCGCTGTGGCGCACCTGCAGAGGCAGGCGCTTGCCGGTGTAGGCCAGGGCCAGATAGCCAATGGCTTCGGCACGGGCCAGTGCGGCACTCGGGAGCGTCGATGCGAATGCAAGGAACATGGGGCTCTCCTGGTTGAAGGACCGGGAGCCCAACACCCAGACGGGAGCGGATACCTCCCGAAGGGTTGAACACGAATGGCATCGGGCGTCGTGAGGACGCTCGTCCGCAATGGGCGATGCGAGGCGGACTGGTTCGATCCACGCGGCGAACCGCGTTGCAGCCTTGAAGACCTGGGCTGCCAGGGCATGGTGCTGACGGCTGTCAGCAGCGCATGACTGCAGAATGGAGGCGACGCATCACTGGCGTCTTCGAGGAATGCGCATTGCACAAGGGCCGCTTTGGGCTGTGCGACACCGATCGGGATCAAACAAAGACCAGTAGGCCGAAGGCACTTGAGCCTTCAGCCGGAGAAGAGAGAAACCACCTGTGGGCTGTGGCAGTCCCGGCCGTCGTCAAAGCCGCTCGCTGCGTCAGCAATCGCACCCGACCCGTGTCGTGGCTGGGGTCGACATCCTTAGGCACACATCCGCGCACAAAGGGAGCCCGTTGTTCCGCCGGCGGGCACCGGCACCGAATACCGTCGACCCAAGCGGTCTCCTGACGGCTCGCAGCGGTACAAGCCTGCCAGGCGTCAGGAGACCCCTCGCCATCGACGGGAGCACTTCGATCAATGGAATCGCGGCAGAGGCGATTCGCGGAGGAGCGACCTTCTCGTCGCGCGGACCCGTCGCGGGGCAGCGAGACGCGCACACCGTTGCAGAAGGATGCGTGTGCTGGGGAGTCCCGCGAGACGCGGGAGGTTGGCCCCGCCGTTGGAAACGGCCGGCGTGGCGCGGGGATTCGTCGGCGTCAGGACGCCTTGCGGGAAGCCCGCTGCTTGCGCGGCGCACCGCGCTTGCCTGTCGAGGTATCGACCGGTTGCGTTCCCTTGCAATCCGGGTAACGGCTGCACGACCAGAAAGCGCCGTTCTTGCCGGTGCGCTGGCGCATCGGCGCGCCGCACTGCGGACAGGATGGCGAAGGCGGCAGCTTGATGGCGAGCGTTGCGCCGCTGTACTGCTGCACGAGCTGGGCCACCCAGGCGGATTGCTTGGCGATGAAGGAGTCCAGCGTCATCTGGCCGGCTTCGATCATGTCCAGCGCCTGCTCCCAGACCGCCGTCGTGCCCGGATCGGCAATGGCGGCCGGCACGGTGCCAATCAAGGTGAAGGCGGCATCCGAGGCACGGATGGCACGGCCCTTCTTCAGCAGATAGCCGCGGCCGAGCAGGCCGCCGATGATGTTGGCGCGCGTCGCTTCGGTGCCGATGCCCGTCGTCTCCTTGAGCTTCTGCTTGAGAAGCGGGTCGGTGACGAGTTTCGCGACGCCCTTCATGGCCTTGACCAACTCGCCCTGCGTGTAGGGCTTGGGCGGCAGGGTCTTCAGCGCCTTCAGATCGACCTGGCCGACCTGGCAGGACAAGCCGGCTCGCAGCGCCGGCAGCACCTGACTGCGCTGGGCGTCGTCGCCATCACCATCGCCTTCCTCCGGCGCCGCCAGCACCTGGCGCCAGCCGGCCACGGCAATCTGCTTGCCCACGGCCAGCAGCGACTGCCCGCCGCAGGTGAGCTGCGCCACCGTCCGGTCGAGCTCGTGGTGGGGCAGGAATTGCGCCAGGTAGTGCGCACGGATCAGCCGGTAGACGGCCAGTTCCTTGTCGTTCATGGCCGAGAGGTTGGTGGGCTCCAGCGTCGGGATGATGCCGTGGTGCGCCGTGACCTTGCTGTCATTCCAGGCGCGCGAGCGCTGAGTCAGGTCGAGGCGGTCGATCAACGGGCGCAGGCCGGGATCGGTCCTGACCAGGCTGTCGAGAACGGTCGGCACCTCGGCCAGCATGCTCTCGGGCAGGTAGCCGGAATCGGAGCGCGGGTAGGTCGTTGCTTTGTGCGTCTCGTACAGCGCTTGGGCGATGTCCAGCGTCTCCTGCACGTCCAACCCCAACTGCCTGGAACACACCTCCTGCAGCGTGCCCAGGTCGAACGCTAGCGGCGGACCTTCGCGCACCCGCTCCGTCTCGACCGACACAACCTGGGCGCAGCCGCTGGCGCGCATGCGTTCCGCGGCTTGCTGGGCGACTGGCTGCTGCAGACAACGGCCAGCGTCGTCCGTACAACCCTGCGGCGGCGTCCAACTTGCGATGAAGGATTGGCCGGCGTGAGACAGCGTGACCTCGATGACCCAGAACGGTACGGAGGCGAAGCTCGCGATCTCACGGTCGTGATCCACCACCAGCTTCAGCGTCGGCGTCTGCACTCGGCCCACCGACAGCACGCCGGTGTAGCCGGCCTGGCGCCCGACCAGGGTGAACAGCCGACTCAGGTTCATGCCGATCAGCCAGTCGGCACGCGAACGGGCCAGGGCCGAGTAGTACAACGGCAGCGTTTCGGCCGACGGCTTCAACGCGCCCAGTGCCTTGCGGATCGAGGCATCGTTGAGCGCCGACAGCCACAGCCGCTGGATCGGTCCGCGGTACCCGCACAGCTCGATGATCTCGCGGGCGATCATTTCGCCCTCGCGGTCGGCATCGGTGGCGATCACCAGCTCGCTGGCTTGGCCGACGATCTGCTTGACGATCTTGAATTGCGCGGCGGTCGCAGGCTTGGGCTCGACGCGCCAGCGTTCGGGAATGATGGGCAGTTGCTCGATGGTCCAGCGCTTGTAGCGCTCGTCATAGCCCTCGGGCGGAACCGCTTCAACCAGATGACCGATGCACCAGGTCACGACGACACCGGCACCGCTGTAGCAGCCGTTGCCGCGTTGGCCGGCGCCCAGCACACGGGCGATGTCCTTGCCCTGGGACGGCTTCTCGCACAGGAACACGCGCATGAAGCCTCCTTGGAAATGTGCGGTTCATCGGATGGGCGTCAGCTTGGCGGCGCCAGGAGATGCCGACAGCAAGGAAGCCGATTGATGCAGACACCGCTTTGTGATCGGCAGGCGGGCCGTTGCCGCAGCGGTGCGCATGGACCGCAGGAGCTGGCGCAGCAAGAGCGTCGTTTGGGGAGGGTGGCTGGAACTCCGTGGACGACCTTGGAGCTATCCCCTGGGGATAGCTCGCTGGTGCATCGCGGGCGTATGACGGTTGCTACAGCCGCCCTCGGGGGAACGGCGATGGGCGAATTACTGTCTGCCGGCGGGCTTGGCGCTGAGCGCCACCGACTCGATGCGGTACGGCAGGATGCCCACGCGCCGGGCCTCGACCTTGAAGGTCACCCGTTCGTTCTCGTCGGCGTCCTCCCATTCGTCGCGCACGGTGCGGCCCTCGACCAGCACCCGCATACCTTTCTGGTACAGCGTCTTCCAGTGCTCGGCGTCGCGGTGCCACAGCTCCACGGGCGCCCAGAAGCCGCCGCGATCTTCGTACTCGCCGTCCTTCTTCGGGATCGGGTTGTCGAAGTAGACGTTCAGGCGAAGCAGCCGGCGCGGCTCGTCGTTGCCGTTCGGAAATTCGCGGTAGTCCGGCGCAGAACCGATGTTGCCCTCGCCGACGAAGTGCGTGCTCATGGTGACTCCTTGGTGGTGGGTGGAACGGACGCGGTATGCCCGTGGACGCGCCGCAGGTAAGCCGCTTCGGCCTGCGCGGCCTTGTTGGCGCATTCCAGGGCTTGGCGAGCGATGCTGTGGGTCAGGCTGATCTGCATGTTCAGCACGATGCGCTGCAGTTCGATCGCGTACAGCTCGTCGATCAGCGAGGCCGGCGTCGCGGGGTTGGCCAGCAGGGCCTCCCACAACGCCACGCCCATGGAGGAACGGTCGAGGTTGCGCCAGCGCAGGAAGGTCGTCCCTGCGCCAGTGGCCTGCTGGGCCAGTTGCACGTGGAGCAGGCTGAAGGGGTAGGCGCGCGCCTGGGGCAGCACGCGCCGCTGCGCCAGGCCAATCACGTCGTCGCGCAGCGCTGCGCACTGGCTGGCCCAGGTCTCCAGACTCCTCTTACCCTTAAAAGGCTGTAAAAGGCCTTTTAGGTAGCCTGCGTGTTCCAGCCGCTGGAAGTCCGCCTGTTCCAGCGCCACGAAGCGCGTGGAGTGGCTGATGGGGATCGATGCTGTCATGCGCCCGCAGCCTCATCGCCCGCCGCACCATCGGCTGTGCCATCCGTGTGAGCCGGCGCATCGGGCTCGATGGCGGGCGCTGCAGGCGGCGTGCCGGGCTTGGTCGTCCGCCGCGCGATCGGTGGCGCGAAGCGCGAGCGGCGCGTGCCTTCCAGCACGTCCTGCGGCAACTCGCCGAACTTCTCCAGCGCCGCTCGCGCCGCCGCGTTCTTCGCCGCGAAGTCGTCGCGCGTGGTGCCCGAGTAGCGGTACTGCTGGGCCAGCGAGAACAGGCTGCGCAGCGCGTGCGCACCATCATTGAGCCAGCGCTCCAAGGTGCTGCGATCGATCAGCGCCGTGTGGTGCGCCAGGATGAGTTTGCGTGCCAGGTCGTCG
>JAKQCW010000062.1 GCA_029558955.1 Chloroflexota bacterium | reverse complement strand
CCACACGTCCGGCTCGTTCCAGATGATCCAGGTGTCGATGCGACCGGCGTAGTGCTGCGCCATGCGGCGGGTGAAGGCCTCCCACGCGGCCATGTCGGGCACAGCGCGCGCCGTGTCGCTGCCGTTCGCGCTGGCCCACGCGGGCGTGCCGATCAGCAGGCCCACCACCTCGCGCCCCGCCGCCAGCTCGGCCGCGATCAGCGGATCGGGCACGTTGGCCGGTTTCCAGTCCACCGGGCTGTCGGGCTGGATCACGTCCCAGCGCAGGATGACGCGCGTGTAGCCCGCGCCGGCCTCGCTGGCCGCGGCCGGGTTGACGAAGGTCTCGACGATGCCGAAGCGCGGGTCAGGGGGTGCAGCGGCTGCGGGGGCCAGGGGCAACGTCGCCAACAGCAATGCCAGCCACAGGCAGCGCCGCCAAACACCCATCAGAGTCGCTGTGGATGATGTCATCGCCCCGTCGCCCGTTCACGTTTGCGCCCGATCACCCCGTCACGGCTCCACCCCCAACACCAGCAGCCCCTGCTTTGCCAGGCCGTTGTTGGGGTTGATGGCCAGCGCCTGGCGGTAGGCCGCGATGGCCTCATTCACCCGGCCGGCCTCGGCCAGCGCGTCGCCCAGCCGCACCTGCAAGGCGGCGGAGTTCGGGCTGAGCGTCACTGCTTGCTGCCAGGCGTTGATGGCCTGCGGCCCCTGCCCCGCGCCCTGGTAGGCCTCGGCCAGCAACTCGAAGGTCTGCGCCACGTCGGCGCGCCGGCCCGCGGCGGCGGTCAGCGTTTCGACGGCCTGCTCATATTCGCCCAGGTCGATGTAGATCCGCCCCAGCTCCACCAGCGGCCAGAAGGCGCGCGGCGAGCGCTCCGCCGCGCCTTGCAAAAAGCCGATGGCCTCATCCAGACGGCCCAGGCGGCTGAACGTCGTGCCCAGCAACACCACGGCCTCGCTGTGGTCGGGCTGCAAGGCCACCGCTTCCTCCAGCGCCGTCGCGGCATCCTCCAGCCGGCCTTCGATGAAGGCGACGCGGCCGGTCGCGAGGCGCTCGAAGAAGGGCTCCAGCCCGCCGGCCGCCAGCGCGGCCTGGTACATGGCCAGCGATTGGGCGCGGTCGGGGCCCCAGTAGAAGCCGCCCAGCGCGTGGTAGGCGTTGGCGTTGGTGGGGTCGATCTCGATGGCTTTGAGCAGCAGCGCCTCGGCCTGATCGCGCTGGCCCTGGCTGGCCAGCGCCACGCCGGCCCGATAAAGCTGCAAGCTCTGGGCCCGTTCGATGCGCCGCGGCTGCCAGAGGGCGCGGGCGTCGTCGAGCCGTCCCTCCTCATCCAGCACGTTGCCCAGCGCCAGAGCCGTGAACGGGTCAGCCGCGGCCCCGCCGGCCGCTTCCAGCGCCGCCATGGCGCTGGCGTACTGCCCCAAGCTGCCCAGCGCCACCCCCTCCAGCCGTTGGCCGCCGGCCAGGCCGGCCAGGCCCGCCGCCGCCTGGCGCAGCTTCTCGTCGATCTCGACGCGCCGCACCGCGGCCGTGCCGGCCCCCTCCCCCGCCGTCCGCGCCAAGGCATAGATGCCCGGCGCGCCCGGTCCGCCCGGCAGGTCGCCGGTGCGCTGGCGCAACAGCAGCGCCCCGGCCAGCGGCCGCCCGGCCTGGGCCAGCCGCACCCGGCCGGCCACCTGTGCGGCCTGGGTCATGACCAGCAGCAGCAGGAGCAGCAGGCTGGCCCCCAGCAGCCAGCGCGGGCCGCCCAGCCGCGGCCGAGCGCGCCCAGTTGGCGCAACGGTGGATGGGGTGTCGGAAGGAGTTGTCATGGGCGTTCGTCTTGGCCTTCGATTGGGGTCAATGTCCGGGCGTTGGTTTCGATACGGCGGCCTACTCAACCAACGCCCGACGCGCGGCCGGTGGGTATCATTGCGAGCGCAGCTCTTCCAGCGCGCGCTGGGCGCCCTCGCGGCTGGGATCCAGCGCCAGGCCAGCCTCGTAGGCCGCGATGGCCTGCTCAGTTAGCCCGCGCCTGCGGTAGACCGCGGCCAGGGTGAAGAGCGCATCGGCGTTCTCCGGCGCGGCCGCGACCGCGGCCTGGTAGGCCGCCAGCGCCTCATCCGGCCGGCCCAGCTCGTCCAGCAATTCCCCCTGCCTGGTGTAGGCGAAGGGATAGGCCGGGTCGATCTGGTTGATCTGGCGATACTGCCGCAACGCCTGCTCGCTGCGGCCGCTGGCGCGGTAGGCGTTGCCCAGCGCCATCTGGAGCCCCAGGTCGCTGGGGTTGGCGATGGCCATGCGCTGAAACTCTTGCAGCGCCGGCGCCCATTGGCCGGCCGCAGCCAGCGCGTTGGCCAGCCGCAGCCGCAGCGCGGTGTCGTCGCCGCTGCCCGCGCTCCGGCTGGCCAGCGCCGCGGCGTAGGCGGCCGCGGCCTCGTCCGGCCGTTGCAGCGCGGTCAACAGATCGCCCCGCGCGGCCAGCGCCGTGGTCGAGTTGGGATTGAGCCGCAGCGCCGCGGCCAAGGCCTGGTTGGCCCACTCGCTGCGCAGCGCCTGCAGGTCGGGCAACTGGGCCACATGCGCCAACGCCAGGCCCACGAAGGCATCCTCCGAGCGCGGGTTGCTGCGCGTCAGTTGGCTGTAGACCTCCTGCGCCTCAGCCGGCCGGCCGGCGCGCAGCAGCAAGTTGCCCAGCCGCAGATAGAGCGTCTGCGGCGCTTCAACCTGGTCGATGCCCTGCCGATAGGCGGCCAGCGCCCCCTCCCGGTCGTCTTGCGCCTCGAAGATGCTGCCCTGCAACAGATAGCCGCGCTCCAGCGCCGGCTGATCGCGCACCAGGCCGTCGGCGATGGCCTGCGCCTGCTGGATCTCCCCCAGACGCAGCCAGGCCTTGCCCAGTTGATCGCTGGCCTGCGCGGCCAGCAGCGGATCCTCGGCATGGCTCAGCGCCTGCTGGTAGATGGTCGCGGCCTCGCTGGCCAGCCCCTGCTCCAGCTTCATGTCCCCCAGGGCGATCAACGTCGTCGGATCGTCGGGGGTCTGCTCCAGGATCTGGCCATAGGTCGCCTCGGCCTCCTCCGGCCGGCCCAGCAGGCGATAGATCACCGCCAGGTTCAGCAGCGGGCCGCGCTGGCCCGGCGTCAGCTCCACCAGCTTGAGCTGCTCTTGCAGCGCCTCCTCCAGTTGGCCGGTGGTCCGCAGCGCGCCGACCAGCCGTTCCTGGGCCAGCAGACTCTCCGGCGCGGCGGCCAGCGCGGCGCGGTATTGGGCCAGCGCCTCATCGTGGCGACCATAGACGGTGTACAGGTCGCCCAGCGCCAGGCTGACGTTGACATTGCCAGGGGCGAGCTGGCCGGCGCGCTTGAGCCGCGCCTCGGCGTTGGCGAAATCGGCCTGGTCCACCCCGCCGCCGCGCAGCGCATAGGCGCGGGCCAGTCCCAACAGCGCGTCGGCGTCGTCGGGAGCCAGGGCCAGCGCCGCCTCGAAGGAGGTCAGCGCCTTGTCCGGCTCTCCCAGGCGCAGATACAGGTCGCCGATCCGGTTCAGCGGCGCGGTGGAGACGCCGAAAGCGGCCGCGCGCTGGTAGGCGGCCAGCGCCTCGTCGCTGCGGCCGGCCGCCCGCTGAATGTCGCCGATCTGCAAGGCAAAGGCGGAGATGTCGGGGCGCAGCGTCTCGCCGGCCTGGGCGGCCTCCAACGCCGCGTCGTATTGCCCCAGTTGCTGCCGGGCGCGCGCCAGGCCGATCCAGGCCCGCCACAGCTCCACCGGGGCCGAGCCGGCCGAGTCGCTGGCCGCGGCCGCCGGCTGCCGCACCTGATCCAGACGCTCCTCCTGCTCCAGCACGGCGATGATCCCGGCGAAGCGCGCCGCGGCCTCCTGGGAACGCTGTTGCGCCAGGAGAAAATCGCCGCTCTGGATGCGAACGGTCAGGTCCGCGGGCGCGGCCTCCATGGCCCGCTCATAGGCCGCCTCTGCCTGCTCCAGCGCCGCGGCGTCGCCGGCCAACTGCTGGCCCTGAGCCAGCGCCAGCCAGCCGGCCACGTCGTCAGGCCGGCTTTCCACATAGGCCTGCAGCTCGGCCAGGCCGGCGTCGATCCGGCCCGCGTTGAGCAGCGCCTGGCCGATCACCAGCCGCTGGCTCTCCTCGTCCAGGTCCAGATTGGCCCGGTAGATGGCCAGCCCCTCCTCGATGCGGTCGCTGGCCAGGTAGGCGTCGGCCAGATCGCGCACCGCGGCGGCGGTGGAGCCGCCCTGCTGCCCGCTGGCCCCCTCCAGGAAGGGGATCGCCTCGGCTGGCCGGCCGGCGTTCAGCAGCACGCGGCCCAGCGCGGCCTGGGCGGCCTGATGGGTGGGCGCCACGGCCAGGGCGCGGCGCAGGCTGGCCTCGGCGTCGGCCACCCGCCCCCGGGCCGCGTAGACCCGACCCAATCCGACCAGCGCCGAGGTGTTGCGCGGCTGCAAGGCGACTGCGGCGCTGTAGGCCGCGGCCGCGTCGTCCAGCCGGCTGGCGCTCAAAAAGCTGTCGCCGATCAGGGTCAGCGCCGTGCTGTTGGTGGGGGCCAGGCTCTGGGCCTGGCGCAGGCTGGCCAGGCTGGCGGCCGGATCCCCCTGCGCCGACGCCACGCGGGCAGCCAGCAGATAGGACTGCCAGGCGGAGGGGCTGGCTGTCAGCAGCGCTTGGGCGATCTGGCCAGCCTCGGTCACCTGCCCCACCTGCAACAGCGCCCGCCCCAGCCGGAAGGCGGTGTCCACATCGTCCGCCGGCGCGGCCTCCCTGGCCAGGCGATATTGCGCCACGGCTTCATCCAGCCGGCCGGCGGCTTGGTAGAGGTCGCCCAGCGCCTGGCGGGCGGCGCTGTTGGCCGGATCGGCCGCCAGGATCTCCTGGTAGACCTGCTCCGCCTCCGCTGGCCGCGCCAGGCTGCGGTAGGCCGCGGCCATGGTCATCAGCCAGCGGTTGCGCACCTCGGGCGTGGCCGCGGCGTCGGCCGCGGCCTGGTAGCGCGCCAGGGCTTCGTCCACCGCGCCCGCGGCCAGCAACATGCGCGCCAGCCCTTCGATGGCCGTGGCGTTTTCCGGGTCCTGCAACAGCACCGCCTGGTAGGCGTCGGCGGCGGCGCTGACCTCGCCCTGGGCCGCCAGCAGATCGGCGCGCACGAGCAGCGCGGCCCGGGCGGTGTCGGAGCTGGCATCCCCCAGTCGGCTGAGGGCGGCATCGACCAACTGCTGGGCCCGCTGCAAGGCTGCGCTCTGCGTCGGGGTCAGGCCGCCGGCCGCGCCCAGCCCGGCCTCGGCCGCCGCGGCGCGGCTGAGGGTGCGCGCCAGGCCCAGCAGGGCTGAGATGTCGCCGGGCGCGCCGGCCAGCGCGGCCTCGTAGGCGGTCTGCGCCTCGGCCAGGCTGCCGCTTTCCAACAGCAGGTCTCCCACGCGCGTGTGCGCCACCACGTTGCCCGGCGCCAGCGTCTCGGCCCGGCGGAAGGCCGCCAGCGCCTCGGCCCGCGCGCCCCGGAAACGGCTCAGGTCGCCGGCCAGGATCTGCACCGCGGCCGAGTCGGGGCGGTCGGCCAGCACGCCGGCCGCGATGGCCTCGGCTTCGTCGATGCGGTTCTCGCGCAGCAAGAGACGGGCCAGGCCGACATAGACCGCCGCCGGGTCGCCGCTCAGCTCCGCCGCGTGCTCCGGGTCTTCGATCACCTTCAGGGCGGCGCGATAGGCTGCTTCGGCCTCTTCGACCCGCCCCAGGCTGGCCAGGGCGCCGGCCAGCTCCACCGTGGGCTGCGTCGAGCCGGCGACGCCGGAGAGGCGCACCGCCCGCTCGAGGGGGGCCACCGCCTGTTCGTCCAGCCCCAGGCTGCGCAAGGTCGCCCCCTGCGCCAGCAGCGCGGCCACGTTGTCCCGGTTTTGTACTATGAACAGGTCGTAGGCGTCCAGCGCAGCATCGCTCTCCCCGGCGGCGATGTAGGCGTCGGCCAGGCCGGCCAGGGACGAGACGCTGTCAGGGTTCTCGCGCAGCAGTTGACGGTAGAAGGCGATCACCTCGTCGGCGCGGCCCTGGGCCAGATAGATGGCAAAAAGGTCCGCCCGCGCCTCCTCGGCCTGCGCCGGGTCGAGCTGCAGCGCCTCCTGGTAGGCGGCGATGGCCTCGTCGGTGCGCCCATAGGCCCCGTAGAGCTCGCCCAGCGCGGTGGCGGCCGCCACACTGTCGGGCTGGGTCGCCCGCGCCGCCTCGAGCGCAGTGAGCGCGGCGCGAAAACGGGCTTGGTCGGTCGCGACCGGCGCGGCGACCCCGCCGACGGCGGCGGGATGGGGGGTGCTGCCCACGGTCGCGCCGGCGGCCCGCAGCGCCAGCACGGTGTTGAGCCGCGCCAGACCGATCTGCGCGTCGACCTGGTCGGCGGCATAGCGCAGCGCCTGCCTGAAGCTCTCCTCGGCCGCGCTGAAGTTGCCGCCGGCCAACTGCGCCTCGCCCAGCCGGCTGTGCAGGTGGGCCAGTGCGGCGTTGAGCGGGTCGGCGCTGGTGAGGGGGGTCGGCGCCAGCTCGATGGCCTGGCGATAGGCGCTCAGAGCCTCCGCCTGCCGGCCAAGCTGGCGCAGCGCGTCGCCGCGCAGGGCGTGGAGCTGGTACAGCTCCGGCCAGCGCTGCACGGCCGCGTCGGCCGTCTGCAAGGCCTGGGCGGCCTGGTCGCGGCTGAGGAAGAACTGGGCCAGCCGGGCCGCGGCCGGCCAGTGGGCCGGGTTGACCGTCAGCGCCTCCTGATAGCGCTCGATGGCCTGGCGCGCGGTCGGGCCTTGCGTCCCCTGGGCGGCCAGCAGGTCGCCGGCCGCGGTGAGCAGCTCGGCCCGGCCAGCCGGCAGCGCCAGCCCCTGCTGCACCACATCCTGCGCTTCGTCGATGCGCCCGGCGCTGGCCAGCGCCTGCGCCAGCCCGACGCGCGCGGCCACATCCTGGGGCGCCAGCGTCAGCGCGGCCTGCCAGGCTGTGATGGCCTCGTCAGCCTGCCCGCGGCGGTCGTTGAGCCGGGCCAGCGTCGCCTGGGCCTGCGCCGAACGGGGATAGGTTCTGGCCAGCGTCTCGGCCAGGGCGGCGGCCTGCTCCCAGGAGCCCAGCGCCTCCAGGCTGGCGATCCAGCGACTGGTGGCGTCCACGATGGCCCCTTCTGCGCCGCCCGCGCTGGCCAGATCGACAGCCTGGCCGTAGAGCTGCGAGGCCCGGTCCCCCGCGCCGCGCGCCGCGAGGGCATCGGCCCAGACCAGCAGCGGCTCCGGCGAGGTGGGCGCGGCCTGCCGCGCCAGCTCGAACTGCTCCTCGGCCTGGTCCAGCGCGCCCCGCAGCAGTTGCGCCTGCCCCAGCGCCAGGTAGACCTCGAAACGGTCGGGGGCGGCCGCGCGGGCCAGCGCCAGCGTCCGGGTGGCGTCGGCAAAACGGCCGCGGGCGGTGTAGAACTGGCCCTGGCGCAGGAGGATGTCGAAATTGCCGGGGCTTTGCTCGCCGGCCGCAGTCAGCGCGGCCTCGGCCTCCGTCCACTGGCCCAGGCGCTCATGGGCCGCGGCGAGCTTGAGCAGGATGGCGCCGGTTCCGCTGGGACCGCCGGCGGTTGAAGCAGCGCCGGTCAGCGCGCCCTCGTACTGCGCCACGGCCTCCTGCGGCCGCCCGTAGGCCAGATAGAGGTCCCCCAGGGCAGCGCGCGCGACGCTGTCCTGCGGGCTGCGCTCGACGATCTCCTCGCGCAGGGCGAGCGCCCGCGCCGGGTCGCCGATCCCTTCGGCCAGCAGGGTGCTCAGCGCCTGGTTGGCCGCGTTAGCGCTGGGGGTGACGGCCAGGATATGCTCCAAGGTCCGCACCTGCTCGGCGGCGTCCAATTGGCTGATGGGCGGCCCGACGCGCCGCCAAAGCTGGGCCTGCGCGCCGTCGGGCAGGTCGAAGGTTTCGGCCGAACGGAAACGCTGGCCAAACTCGGCCGTGGCCAGCGCCGTCTGCGCCACCCCTGCCCGGCGCAGCTCCACATCGTCCAGGCCATCGGCCGCGCTGCAGCCGTGGCCCGCGGCGTTGCTCAGAACGAAATCGGCATCCCACAGATCGTAGAAGAAGTTGACGTCGGGGGCCAGCCGGGCAAAGCTGAGCTGCCCTTCCAACTGGGATTGGGCCAGAAAATAGGTGAAGGCGTCGGCGCTGACGAAGGGGGCGCAGGAGAGCACAACGGTGCGGCAGGTCGTCTGTTCGCCGCAGAGACGAGCCGCGGCCTGGCCGATGGCGGCGGTCTGCGATTTTTCCCGCTGGGGCGGGCGGCTGGTGGGCAGGGCGCCGGCCAGGAAGGTGGGCGCGCCCCAGGCGATCAGCAGCGCGCTGAGCCCGGCGACGAACAGCAGCAGGGCAGCGACCAGGCCGCCGAGGCGCGCGGGGTTGCCAGCCCTGAAGGCGCCGGCCTTGAGCAGCGCTGGCAGCTCGGTGGGCGCCAGCCACGCCAGGCTGACGATGGCGGCGGCCGGCAGCAGGGGCATCCACCGGCCGGCGCCGCCCTCTCCCAGCAGGGCCAGCAGCAGGAGGCCCAGGCCCAGCCAGGCCAGCAGCAGGCCATAGGCCCAAGCTGCGCCGGCGCGCCGCGGCCGGATCAGTTGCCACAGGCCATAGCCCGCGCCGGCGACCAGGGCCAGCAAAGGCAGGCCGCCCAGGGCGTCGAGCCACGTCTGAAAGCTGCCGCGCGGCGCGAAGGTTGGCAGCCTCGCCGCCCAGGGGAGCGCCAGGCCAACCAGCAGCAGAAGCAGCAGCAGATTGACATGGGCCGGGGCCAGGCGGAGCCGGCGGCCGAAGCGCTCCAGCGCGTTGCGGCTGGGGGTGCGCCGGCTGTGGCGCGCCGGCCGCGGGGTGCGCAGCGCCTGCACCGCGACGAGCAGGGTCGGCCCCAGCAGCGCGGCCCAAAAGTCGACGCTGGTCAGCAGGCCCGCGGCCAGGGCCAGGCCCGCGCCCACCGCATAGCCGCGCCGCTGCAGGCCGTCGGAGGCAGCCAGCAGCCAGACGGCCAGGGCGGCCAACGCAGCCACGGCCAGCGCCGGGTCGTAGATGCGGATGGAGGCGACCACCAGGGGGTAGAGGCTGACCAGGGCGGCCGCGGCCAGGGCGGGCCAGTGAAGAGGGGGCCGGGCGTCCTGCGGGGCGGAAGCGGCGGGGAAAAGGCGGCGGGTGAGGGCAAAGACGCCGACCATGAGCAGGGCCAGCCAGACCAGGTTGATCAGAGTGACCGGGTCAGGGCCGCGGCCGAAGATCCAAACGAGGGGCGCGGAAAGCAGGTAGTAGAGGGGCGGCTGGCCGGCGCTGGCCTCGGCCAGGCGGCTGAACAGGTCCAGCGACGGGCGGGCCAGGCTGTCGGCGACGCGCAGCCCGGCCGTCAGTTGGCGGGCGGCCTCGCCGCTGGGAAAGCGGTTGTCCAGGCGCAGCCAGAGCACCGGGCCGATGGCGTGGGCCAGCCACAGCAGGCCCAGCAGCAGCCAGTTCAGGTCGATGCGCCGTCGGCCAGGGGAGGCCGGCGCGGTTTCAGCGTGCGGAGAAGAAAGTGTCATGGGACCAATTCAGCAGGTATCAAAAACGGCGCGCCCAGGCCTCATGTTCCATCAGCCTGAGCCGCGCCCCGATTTCCGTCATGAAGGCTGCAACTGTTGCAGAAAGCGCCGCGTGCGGTCGGTGAATTCGCCGCTCTTGTCCAGCTCCAGCGTCGTGTTGAACTCGCGGATGGCCTCTTCGGTGCGTCCTTGGGCCATGTAGGCCTGAGCCAACACGAAGTGGGTGCGGACGTCCTGCGGGTCCAGCTCCACGGCCCGCTGATAGGCCGCGATGGCCTCGTCGACGCGCCCGCATTCCCTCAGCATGTCGCCAAACACGGTGAACGTGCCGTTGATCGGCAGCAACTGCACCGCCTGCCCCTGCTGTTCGACGGCGCCGTCGCAGTCGCCCAGGGCGAAGAGGGTGCGGCCCAGCCCTTGCCGGGCGTCGGCGATGGCCGGGTTGGCGGCCACCACCTGCTGGAAGATGGGCAGCGCCTCCTGATAGCGCCCCTCGGCAAAGAGCTGTTTGCCGCGCTCCACCTGGCCGCGCAGCATGGTGCGGTCGATGTCGGTCGACGCGATGGGCGCCTGACCCAACGCGGCGGCGACTGTGTTCAGCTCAGCCATGATCGCCTGCACCTGCTCAGCCGATGGCGTCGCCGTGCGCTGGTAGATGATCGCCTCGCCGCCGTCCGGGGTGGCAAAACGGCCCACATAGCGATGGTTGGCAAAGAAGCTGGCGTCCGCCTGTTGCAGAAACGCGCTGACCAGCGCCGCGTTCTTTTCCGCGACGGTGCTCGGCGGCGCGGCTGAGGTCGCGCCCGTTTTCAGGATGACGAAATCGGCTTCCAGCAGCGTCGGCAGCGGGTCGGTCTGGCGGACCAGCGACAGGTTGGGCGCAGTGCGTCGAGCGTAGTAGGCCAGGGTTGGCTCGGCGAGGTTGGGCAGGGCCGCGGCCACGCTCAGGGCGGCCGGCTGTTGAGCGTCGTTCAGCCGGCCGAGGGTGCGGATGATGGCTGCGCCGGGCCAGCTCTCCTGGCTGGGCGGGCTGGCGTGGATGGCCAGCCGGCTGGCCCAGGCCTGCGGCAGCGGCTGGCCCCATGAAACCTGCCAGGCGGTAAGCAGGGCCAGGGCCATCACCGCGCCGCTGGCAACAAGCTGCGCCGCCCGGCTGCGCTGAAAGACAAAGAACACGGCAAAGGCCAACAGGAGCGCCAGGGGAGGATAGAGCGCGACCAGGGAGCCGGGACTGCTGTCAGAAGCCAGGGCAAGCGCCAGAAAGGGCACGCCGACCCAGGCCAGCAGGATGGCCGATGGGGCCGCGACCCGCCGCCGGATCAGCGCCCCGATGTAGACGATGACGCCGGCCAGGAAGAGAAGCTGAAACGCCCAGGAGAGGCTGGCATTCAGGGTGGCGACGAAGGCAAGCAGCGGCGACCCTGACAGGAGGTTCCCCACCGGCGCCGCGGTTCCCGCCGCCTGCTGGCCGAAAAGGGACCCTGCCATGGCCCGGCCATATCTGGCATAGTAGAGCCCGGCGCTCAACACCAGGGGCAGGCCAAAGAGCAGCAGGCCGGGCAGAAATCGACGCTTCAACCGCTGCGCGCTGGTTTCGCTGTCAGCCCTGAGGCCGACGGTCAGCGAACCGATGAAGACAAAGACCAGCGGCCCGGCCGCGAAGAGCAGGGGGAGCAGGGGACGCTGCAGCATGGCCAGGCCCAGCGCCGCGCCGGCCAACAGCACAGCCCCCCGACGCTGGAGGAATTCGCTGCGGATGAGAAAATACACCATCACGCTGACCACGGCCGCGGCGGCCAGCTCGGGCACATAGAGGCGCGACAGCCGGATCACCTCCGGGTTGAGGCCGATCAACAGCGCAGCCAACAGGCCCACCCGCACATCGAAGAGACGCCGGCCGATGCCGTAGACCGAGAAAAGCAGCAGCGCCAATGCCAGCCCCTGCGTCCACCAGGTCGCGCCATCCTCTGACACGCCAAAGAGCCAGTAGAAGGGCACGGTCGGCAGCACAAAACCGCTGGCGGGTTGCACGCCGTTGCGCACGAAGATCAGCCCACCCAGCGAAGCCAGCGCGGGCCGGCGGATCAGATCGAAGGCTTCCAGACTGCTGGTCAGGTAGCGCGCGGCCTCCCAGCCGGGCGGGGTTTTGTCCTGGCGCAGCCAAAGTGCGTTGCCCAACAGGATCAAGCCCAGGGCAACGGCCAGCAGCGCCAGGGCGCGTCGCTGGGTGAGCCAGGAGGACGTAACCGCTGGCGCGGGGCGCGCAGCGGTTGCCGTCTGGTCGGTGGGCGCGTGAATACTGGTCATAGCGCCTCGTTCTAGCTGGCCAGGCCCGATGCCATCAATGCCGCGCCATCCAGCATTCGCCGGCCGCCAGCACATCCCACAGGTCGATGATGCCGTCCGGTCGCAGGTCGTAGCGGGTGGGGGCCGGCGGCACAGACTGGCCAAAGGCCCCGGCGATGGTCTGCACGTCAACGATGTTGACCTGGCTGTCGTTGTTGGCGTCGCACTGGAGATTCTCGATGAGGATGCGGTTGCTGAAGGCCAACATCTGGTTGGAGGCGGACCACACCTCGACGCGCACCTGGCTGGGCTGGCTGACGTCGATCATCACCGGTTCGGTGGGGTCGATCACCTGATGGTCGATGAGGTGGACCAGCTCCGTGCCCGGCTGCAGCAGTTGCTGCACCAGCTTGACCTGAGCGCCGGCCGGCAGCGGGTCCAGGATGACGTGCAGCGCCTCCATGCCGGGCCGCGCCGGATAGACGCTGCCCATGGGGGTCGAGCCCAGACGCAGGTCCAGGACGCCATCGAATCGCGACAGGTCGCCGAAGAAGAGCCGGCAACTGCGCATGCTGGCCAGCAGGTCATCCCGGCTGGCAGAGGGGGCGTTGATCCAGACCACCATGGCGTGGTTCAGGGTGAAGGGGCCGCCGTGCGTGTCGCTGGTGGTGGTGGCGCACATCTGGATGCCGTTGGCGCCCAGCAGGTCCCACAGCCGCATGTGATGCTCCAGATCGACGCGGGCGCGCGATTTATAGATCTCGAACAGATCCGCGTTCCAGCCCTGGACCGGCAGCATGGTGCTGAGTGCGCTTTGCACCAACGCCTCCTGGTCGGCGGCCGGCAGCGGATTGCCGTAGCCCGCGCCGAAGACGTGGTTCAGCATCACCAGACCGTTTTCGCCGTGGATCAGGGGCACGAAGTTCTCCACCTGGATATCGACGGTGCCAGGCAGCAGGTTGGAGGTGCTGGGCAGGTAGGGGTTCAGGTGGCGCAGGCCGGCGAACTGCTCCCAGGTGAAGAGGCCGGTGACGCCGTAGGTGGCTTGATGGCGGGCGAACACATCCTTTTGCAACTGGATGATCTGGCTGGTCTGCTGTCTGCGGCTGGTAACCCTGAAATTGCCCAGCTCCATGCAGCCCGTGGCCCCATTGCGGGCGCCGACCGTGAAGAACATCTCCTGAATGGCGTTGTCGTCGCCGTCAGTCAGCAGGCTGGCGTGTTCCAACAGCGGCAGCTCCACATGCGAGCTGTTCAGCGGGACGGTCACAGTGACGTGGGTGCTGCTGTGCACGGTGCTGCCCGGCTGACCGGCCGGAACCAAACGATAGACCAGGTTCTGCGGCGCGGGGACGCCGTAGTTGTGCCAGGAAAGCTGCACCCGCACCTGGCCATAGCTATCGCTGCCGGCGCTGTCGCAGCGGCTGGCGTCGAAGCTCAAGACCGGGTCGGTGGCCAGCGGCCGCGGGAAGCTGTCGCCCTGGAGCTTCAGATTGTCCGCGGTCATGGTGACATACTCAAAACGGTCAAAGGTCTGGTCGGCGTTGGCCTGCACCTGCATGCGCAGGCGGGTGTCGCCAGGGGGCGCGGGGGTCACCAGACTGGCCGCGGCCTGGCCGCCGCTGCTCACGCTGGCCTTCAGCAGGGTGACGTAGTTGTAAACGGCCCACCAGGGGGTGTTCGGCGGCAACGGGATAGCCACGTTCAGCGTGCCGGGGTCGATGGTCGCCTGGGCAAAGCCAAAGGTCATGTCGGTGGTCTGGGTGAAGATGGGGTTGTGGTCGGCCCACCAGATCACATCCATGCCGACGCTGCTGGCCCAGTTGGTGTGGTATTGAATCGAGCCGGGCTGCACCGCGCCGTTGTGGTTGCTCCAACTGTGCGGATGCAGTTGCGTCGAGTACCACTGCTGATCGAGCGGGGTTGAATCGGCATTCTGGGCAGGGAGTATGGCGCTGTTCTGGCCAGACGCCGGTTGGCCAGAAACGCCCGAGCCTGTCGCTCCGGGGGCCGTGCCCCAAGAGGCGGTCTGAGGCGCAAGACCTTGAGCGTTGACGGCGGACGCTGGCGCGATCATGGCGACGATCAGCGCGCAGATCAGCAATCCCTGTGTGACCAAGCGTGGGTAGTTCATGTCACTTCACCTTCCCTGTTGTCAGGCAAGTCCACAAGAGGGGCCTGCCCGCTCGCCAGTGTTTTCTGGGTTCTAGTACACGTCGGCCTAAATCGGTCTTCACCCCCTGCTCAAGCCGGTTCCGTGAACCGGCGGCGTTGTGGGCGCAAACCCGGCGGATCACGGATCCGCCGGAAGCAGGTAAACTGAAGAGTTGTTTACGCCAACTTGTACTAGCGTTTGCGCTGCACCGGGTTGCCTTCGGGATCGATCAGTTGGGCCGGCTCGTGCTTGAGGACGCGGAAGCGGTCGAAGTCGCGGGCCACGTGAACCCGGTCGAAATGCTGGCGCGCCTCGTCCAGCACCTGGCGCACGGTGTAGCGCCGCGAGAGGTGATTGAGGATCAACGCGCCCACGCCGGCCTCCCGCGCCAACTGCGCGGCGCGCGCCGCGGTCAGATGGCCGAACTTGCGCGCCATGTCGGCCTCTTCCTCCAGATAGGTGGCCTCGATCACCAGCGCGCTGGCGCCGGTCGCCTCTTCCAGCAGGTTGTCGGTGCGCCCCACATCGCCCACGAAGACCAGCTTGGCGCCCCCCTGCACCGGCCCCAGCACGTCATCGGGGGTGATCAGCCGGCCGTCGGGCAGAGTCACCGCCTGGCCCTGCACCAACTCGCGGCGGATCGGCCCCTCCGGCACCCCCAGCGCCTCGGCCCGCTCGGCCAGGAAGGGGCGCCGATCGCGCTCCACGAAGGCGAAGCCGAAGCAGCCCTGGCCGCGGTGGGTGACGGGAAAGGCGCGCAGTTGGAAGTGGGCGTCTTCCATCAGGATGCCCGGCTCCAGCTCATGCAGATGCACCTTGACCGGCAGATCGTCCACCGTGCCGAAGACCACGGCCAGCAGGTCGGCCACCCGGCGCAGCGCCCAGCGGCCGGCGTAGATGTCGATGTCGGGAATCATCTCCCAGCGGCCAAAGGTGGAGATCAGCCCGCCCAGCCCCAGGATGTGATCCAGGTGGCCGTGGGTCAGCAGGATGCGGTCCAGGCGCTTGAAGCCCAGCCCCGACTTGAGCAACTGGCGCTGCGTGCCCTCGCCGCAGTCGATCATAAAGCGGTGCTCGCGGTGCATCACCACAGCCGAAGAAAGCCCGCGGTCGATGGTAGGCGCCGAAGCGGATGTGCCGAGAAAGGTGAGTTCGAACATGATGGCGTGATGGGGTGATAGGATGATGGGGTGATGGAGTGATGGAGCAATGGAGTGATGGCGTGATTTAGCGATCTGCTCGGGCCGGTCTCCTGACCGAGCCCGCCTGGCTCAAATCGCTCGGGCCGCTCTGCTCAAACCGCTCGGGCCGGTTTTGGATGAAATGCTCGGGCCGGTCTCCTGACCGAGCCCGCCGAGGGGCTGCGGGTGACGTCAGCGCACAGTCACCTCTCCCGGCTCGTCCACCTGCCCGCTGACGGCGAAGCGCGGGCCGAGGAACTGCTCCACCACCCAGATGTTGGTCAGCAGGTGCTGGCTGATCTGGCTGGTGCGAAAGGTCAACGGCTGATCGGCCAGCGCCAGCGGCAGGATCAACTGGTCGGCCAGGTGCGG
>JAKQCW010000327.1 GCA_029558955.1 Chloroflexota bacterium | reverse complement strand
TGCACCACGCTGAACTTCAGCCCGCCGACGCGGCTGGCGATCACCGGCGTGCCACAGGCCATGGCCTCCAGCGCCACCATGCCGAAGCTCTCGTAGTGGCTGGGCATCACCACCACCTCGGCCGCCGAATAGTAGTAGGGCAGCAGGTCCTGATCGCGCTTGCCCAAGAAGGTGACCAGCTCTTCGATGCCCAGCTCGGCGCGCAGGCGGTGCAGCCGGGCCATCTCTGCGCTCATCTGCTCCAGCGGCACGGCCGGGTCGCCGCCGACGATGGCCACGGTCAGCCCTTCGCAGCCGCCGCACTCCTCGGCCACCCGCTTCATGGCCCGCAACAGGGTGTCGATCCCCTTGAGCGGCTCGATGCGGCCCACGAAGAGCACCATGCGCTTCTCCGGCGGCACGTCGATGAAGGATTTGGCCTCCAGCGGGCCGATGGGGCGGAAGCGGGTCAGGTCGACGCCAGGGGGAATGACGGCGATCTTGTGCGGGTCGGCGCCGTAGTGCCAGACGGTCTGCGCCTTGTCCAGCGGGCTGCCGGCCACGATGCGATCGGCGAAGCGCAGGATGGCGCTCTCGGCGTCCAGGCGCTGCTGGGTGGCGAACTCGTGCGGGGCCTGGGCCACCTGGTTCTTCATGTGACCCAGGGTGTGAAACATCTGAACGATGGGAATGCCGCCCCAGGCCTCCTGCAGCCGCTCGGCCACCAGACCGGAGATCCAGTAGTGGCTGTGGATCACATCGTACTGGCGATAATGCTGGGCGGCGAACTGCTGCACCCAGGCCGCGAAGTCGGGCACATGCTCGACCATGGTCTCCTTGCTGACCATCTCCTCAGGGCCGGCCGGCACGTGGATCACGCGCGCGCTGGCGCCCAGGCTATGGCTGACGCGCGGGGTGCAGGGGTCCTGCGAACGGGTGTAGACGTCCACCGTGTGGCCCTGGCGCACCAGCTCGCGGCTCAGGTCGCGCACGTAGACGTTCATCCCGCCCGTCTCCTTGCCCCCCAGCGTGGCCAG
>JAKQCW010000060.1 GCA_029558955.1 Chloroflexota bacterium | reverse complement strand
CCGTCAGTCCTTGTGTGCGCGACTAGTCTTCGTTTTGTTCCTGCAACAGCTCGAAGCCCTGGTCGGACTTGCAGAATTCCCGCAGGACCACGGTGGCATAGGCGCCTTTGGGCAGCGCAAAGCTCACTTGCAGCCCTGCCGGATGGATGGCCAGCTCGATCTCCGGCAGCCACAGCCGCGCCGGGCGTCGGGCGCCGTCGGAGCGCGCCTGGCGCAGCTCCGCCTCGCCCAACCCGGCCTCGGCCAGCACGCTGGCCTCCAGCTCGGCGGCCTGGTCCAGCGCGGCCCACATCTTCTTGCCGAAGAGCGGGCCGGTGAAAGCGATCTCGCCCCGCTGGTAGCGGGGCTGCTCGGCGGCCGCGTCCTGCACCTGGAACATGCCGCCCGTCTCGGCCTTCTTGCACACGTCGCCCACCAGCACCTGCCCGAAGAGGCCGGCCTTGAGGCGCAACTGCACATAGCGGTTGAACAGATGTCCCTGATAGGCCGAGATCAGCAGCTTGGTCAGCCACGGGTCTTGACGCGGCCCCTGGCCCAAGAGCGCGGCCCGGCCCTTGGCCACGTTGGCGCCGTCGTGACCAAAGCGCTGAGCGCCGAAGAAGTTGGGCGCGCCCCGCTGGGCAATGGCCGCGGCGATGGCCTGGCTGCGACTGAGGGCCTCCTCCGGAGGGACCGCCAGATCGCTGACGGTGATGCAGAAGCGGTTGCCCAGCAGGTGGCCGGTCTTGAGCTTGTTGCCATGCTGGCGCGCCCAGTTGACCTGAAAGGGGAACTCAGCGGCGACGCGCTCGGCGGCATCCGGCGTCAGACCGGGCAGCGAGAAGGTCTGGGTGCAGCGGGCATGGCGATCCTTCAGCCCGGCGAAGCCCACATCGCGCCGGCTGAGGCCAAAGAGATCGGCCAGCGCGTCGGCCACCCGCCGCGTCGTCCACCCCTCGCGGGTCAGCGAGAGGTAGAGGTGGGGGCCGCTGCCGCTGGCTTCGTAGAGCGGCAGCTCCTCCACGATGAAATGGGCCGGCTCAGCCTTGAGCTGGCCGCCCACGCCGGGCAGTTCGGAGGTGATGAAAGGCAGGAAGACAACAGGTTCCAAGGGTGGCATCCAGAGCGCGATTCGTTATACCAACGGCCAGGGATAGGAGCGCCGCTGTGGGTCAGGATCAGGAAAGACGCCGGCGTTCAGCGTCAGCTCGGTGCGACGGGCCAGCGCGGCCAGCTCGGCGGCGCTCAACAGCCCGGCCAGCCGCTCGTGCAGCTCACAGCCCTGCTCCAACTGCGCCCGCAGCCCGGCCAGATCGATGATCAGATCGATGGGCAACTGTTGGCCGGCAAATTCCCAGATCACCGTGCGCAGCTTGGGCTGGACATGAAAGCAGACGCCGTGATCGATGGCCCAGATGCGCTCTTCCTGGCCGAGCAGAACATGGCCAGCCTTGCGATCGGCGTTGTTGATCACCAGATCGAAGGCTGCGATGCGCTGCAGCGCGGGCTGCAAGGCCGGCTCGTCGCGAAAGGTGAAGTAGTGCTGGTCGAAATCGGCGTCAACGAACAGTTGCACCGCGCCCTGGCCATAAGGGCCGACGCGGATCAGCGTGGGGGGCACCAGCGCCCAGCCCAGCGCCTGGCTGACCAGATAGGCCGCCAGCTCGCGTTGGCACAGGGTGCCGGGGGGAAAATCCCACAGCGGCGTCTCACCCTGGCGCGGCTTGTAGATGGCCAGCCCCTGGCAGCGTTCGCTGCGCACATCGGCGAGAAAGGTGTAGTTGGAGCTGCCCGCCAGCAGACCGCGCACGGAGAGCTCGCCGTGGGCCAGCAGATCCAGCGCGTCGTCCAGGTTGACAAACCCTGCGGCTGGCTGGCCATCCTGGTCGGAGTCGTTCGGCTCGCTCATCACTGCCAGAGGGTGGCGGCGGCGTGGCCGTTGCTGGGCGGGCAGAAGTGGCCATCCAGGTCGATGGGGTTGCCGCAGAGGGCGCAGATGGGACGGCCGGCCGCGGCCAGCTTGCCCACATGCGCGCTGAGGGCGGCCATCTGCTCACGGCTGGCCCAGAAGCGGCCCGTGACCGGCTCACGCTGCGCCTCCTCCTCGTCGCTGAGCAGCTCCTGAACGAAGATCACCACCAGATCCTCGTCCGCTTCGTAGCCCAAGCCCAGCCGGCCAACGCGAAAGCGCGGGCTCAGCGGATCCAGCAGCGACAGCTTGTCGGACCCCGGCTCAGGGGCGCGGTCCAAGGAAGCCTGTTCTTCCACTTCGCTCAGCAGCTCGTCGATGCCGGCGGCCAAGGCCTGGGCCTGCTGCTTTTCGATGATCAAGGTGACGACCTGGCGGCCCTTGACGCCCTGCAAATAGAAGGTGCGCTGGCCGGCCGGGCCGAGGGCGTCCACCGTCAGCCGGCTGCAAGGTTTCAGATCGAATGCGTACGATGCCATGCCTACATTCCTCTCTGCGGGTCTCCCAAGGTTTGCCTGCAGCTTCTTTGGGGTTGCCAACATCTCCGAAGGCGGACAACCTGCCGACTTTCGAAGCTATTCGCGCGCGGCCGGCTGGTCGTTGCCGCTCTCCGGCGCGGGCGGCTCCAGCGCGCCGACGTCGTTCAGGCGCAGCACGCGCGGGCCGTGGGCGGTGAAGCGCAGCCAGGTCACCGACGCGGTGTCGATCACCAGCCGCTGGAACAGATCGAAGGGCATCCCGGCGTAGTAGGCGGCCACGGCTTTGATCACATCGGCGTGCGAGAAGATGGCCACGATGTCGCTGGGATGCTGCCGGCGCAGGCGCTCGACCACGGCCACGGCCCGGGCCTGCATCGCGCCCAACGCCTCGCCGTTGGGGAAATGGGCCAGGCCGGGGGTGAACTGCACCTGCACCCACTCCGGCGCCTTGGCCAGCTCCTTGATCGACTGGCCGGTCCAGTCGCCGTAGCGCGTCTCGCCGACACCCTCCTCGATCAGGATCTCCAAGCCACGGCCGGCGGCCACCGCCTGGGCGGTCTCCACAGCCCGCTCCAGCGGGCTGCTGTAGATGGCATGGATCGGCCATGGGGCCAGCCGCTCTGCCAGGGCCGCCGCCTGGCCGCGACCCTGCGCGTTGAGGTGGACGCCTGGGGTCCAGCCGGCCAGCCGGTCGCCCACCCAGTCGTTGGTGGCATGTCGAATCAACAGCAGGTCAGTCATGGCGTGAAATGTGATGGGTGAAAGATGGCGGGTTGTGTTGGCAGGCGAATCATAGCACAAGACGGGCAGATGGGGAAGTGCGCGATGTTCCGAATGCAGCGTCCGTCCACGGCGGGTCAACAGCGGGTTCAAATGAAAACGCCTGCCGAAAAACGGCAGGCGGTCACCAGGGGAACAGAACGGTCTCTCCCGGTGCGCGGGGGAGGCCGCAGCAGCCAGAACGCGTCGTCCGATCGCGACGCAGCGTTATTGCTGCTTGACGGGCTGCTTCTCCACGTCGGGATCGGGCAGCAGAGTCCACAGCAGTAGAGCGACCAGTATGATCAGTAAGGGTAGCGCCATGATAGTCAGTCTTTCTAGTTCGTGATCTCTCGACGGCCGTGGTCGCCGTCTCCTTCTTTCACGGACAGACGGGAAGCGATGTTCACGATTTCCGCTGCCTGTGTGGCTATTCTAACAGGGCTTGGTGAAGATTTGATGAATTCTCCGTTAGCAACGCCTTACAGTTCTGTCATCTGCCGTTCGAGCCGGTTCGACCGCATCAATTCGACGCACCGACCGCCTAAAGGCTCGACTCCAGCCGCCTAAAGGCTTGACTCCGGCCGCCTAGAGGCTCGACTCCAGCCGCCTGAAGGCTTGACTCCGGCCGCCTGAGGGCTCGACTCTGGCCGCCTGAAGGCTTGACTCCGGCCGCCTGAAGGCTTGACTCCGGCCTGGCAGCCGCCATGTTTCGACTGGCTGCCTGCGGCGTTGACGCCTTGTGAGCGGGGTTTTCCTGTGCTAGAATGAACGACGGCCAGGTCGCATTTCCAGCACATTGCAGCGCCCTGGCCGCAGATCAACCCATCAGGAGCCAGCGATGCAGTTCACAGCGCGGCCAAACGAGCCGATCCGCCGGCCGGCCGGCGACGGAGCCGAGACCCTGTTGACGCAGGATTTCTTTCTTCGCCCCACCCTGGAGGTCGCGCGCGATCTGCTGGGACGCAGGCTGGTGCGCCTGCTGGAGGGAGAGCGCCTGGCCGGCCGGATCAGCGAGGTGGAGGCCTATGTGGGCGAGGATGACCTGGCCAGCCATGCCGCGATTGGCCTGACGGCGCGCAATCGGCCCATGTACGGCCTCGGCGGCCTGGCTTATGTCTATCTGATCTACGGGATGCACCACTGCCTGAATGTGGTGACCGAGGGGGAGGGCTTCCCCGCGGCGGTGTTGATCCGGGCCATGGAGCCGCTGGAGGGGACGGCGGCCATGCAGGCCAACCGCGGCGGCCGGCCGCAGCGCGCTCTGACCAACGGCCCCGGCAAGCTCTGCCAGGCGCTGGCCATCGATCGCCGGCTGAACAGCCACGACCTGACCGCGGGCGTCGAGCTGTGGCTGGAGCGGGGCGAGCCGGCGCCCGCCCGCGCCATCGTGACCACCCCGCGCGTCAATGTGGGCGGCGATCAACGCGCCCGCGCCATCCCCTGGCGCTTCATGCTGCAACAGCCGTCCCCACCTGTGCCCAGCCCACGCTCCTGAGGGAATTCACCCCGCCCGTCACCCCCGCCGCAACAGCGAGCGCAGCTCATTGCGCCCCAGCAGCAGGGCAAAGCCGGCATAGACCGCCCCGCCCAGCAGAATGCCCCCGATGGCCGTCAGCCAGGGCGTCCAGTCCGCGGCCAGACGCATGAAGAGCAGCAGCACGCCGGCCATGGCCAGCGTGCCGGGCAGCATGCGTCCCAAGCTGGCCAGCAGCCGCCGGCCCCCCAGCCCATCCACCCGCGGCCGGATCAGCCAGAGCAAGAGCAGCGTCTCGGCCGTGGTGGCGACGGTGTTGGCCAGCGCCAGACCGCCGAAAGAGAGGGGCCGCAGCAGAAGCAGGCTCAGGATCAGGTTAAGCGCCATGGCGCCGATGCCGATCTTGACCGGCGTCCAGGTGTCGTGCAGCGCGAAGAAGGCGCGCGTGACCACCTCCAGCAGGCTGTGCGCCACCAGGCCAAAGGCGAAAAAGGCCAGCGCGTAGGCGGTCATGGCCGTGGAATCGGCGGTGAACTGGCCGCGCTGGAAGAAGATCTGAATGATCGGGACCCGGAGGATGAACAGCCCCACCGTGGCCGGCACGGTCAGCCAGAGCACCGCCCGCAACGCGGCGTTGAGGGTGCTGCGCAGCGCCGCGATCTGGCCCCGCGCGGCCTGGGCCGAGAGCGTGGGAAAGATGGCTGTGGCGATGCCCTGGGCGATGATCCCCTGCGGCAACAGCATCAGCAGCCAGGCGTAGTTCAATGCGGAGATGCTGCCCGCGCCCAGCCGCGAGGCCAGGTTGGCGCTGACCAGGAAGTTGATCTGCACCGCGGCCAGCCCCAGCACGCGCGGCCCCATCAGCCGGCCCACCTCGCGCACGTCGGGGTTGTCCAAACCGAGGGCAAGGCTGTACAATGGACGGCGGCGCAGCAGCGCCGGCATCTGCACCAGCAGATGGGCCAGCGCGCCGGCCACCACGCCGATGGCCAGCCCGTAGACGCCAAGAGTTGGCGCCAAAAACCAGGCGCCCAACAGGATCAGCAGGTTGTAGAGCACCGGCGCCAACGCCGGCGCCAGGAAGTGCTGAAAGCTGTTGAGGATGCCCATGATGATGCCGCTGAGGCCGAAGATGATCGGCGCCAGCAGCATGAGGGTCATCAGTTGAGCGGTCAGCGCCTGCTGCGCCGGGCTGAAGCCGGGCGCAATCAGGGTGGCCACCAGCGGCCGGGCCAGCAGCGCGGCCCCGATGGCCAGCGCGGTGGTAACCAGCAACATCAGGTTGGCCACTGAGCTGGCCAGCCGCCAGGCGGCGCGCCGGCGAGGATCATCCTCGCGTGCCAGGCAGGCGGTGAAGGTCGGAATGAAGGCTGAGGCCAGCGCGCCCCCCGCGGCCAGGTAGAAGATCAGGTCAGGCACGCGAAACGCGGCCAGGTAGGCGTCCAGGTCCGCGCCGGCGCCGAAACGCGCAGCGATCACAACCTCGCGCAGCAGACCCAGCAGCCGGCTGGCAGCGAAAAGAATGGAGACCAGCCCGGCCGAGCGGGCCATCTGGCGACGGGTGGCAATGGTCATGGGTGCTGAGATTATAGCCCATGACCGCCAACGACCCAAGTCAGCCGCCAGCAATTTCAGTTTGGGCGCGGAGTCGAGGCTTTGACCGGGTCTGGACGATGCCGGTTCAGCGCGCCGACCCGCCTGACCGCTCGACTCCTGGCTGGCAGCCGCCATATTTGGAATCGTTGGCCAGCCGCCGGCTGTGTTCTGACCAGAGAGCCAGCGGCGCCGGACGCTTGATGCACAAATGGAGAGTTGACGTTGATGCGAACCCCCTGGACATTGCGCTTCAGCGCGATCCTGGCGCTGCTGCTGATCTTGACCGCCTGCCGACCTGCGGCCACGCCGGCGCAGCCGACCGCTGCGCCGAGCCGGCCCACGGCTGCGTCGAACCGGCCCACCGCCGTGCGCCCGCAGGCCACAGCCACGCTGGCGCCGGGGCTGCCCGACAAACCCGCGCCCCCCGCCGCCGGTGCAGCCGCCGCGTCGACGGCCACTTCCACCCTCTTCGGCCTGGCCTGGGACGACCGCGCGGCCTTTGCCCAGGGGCTGATCGCCAGCGAGCAGGATGCGCTGGAGCAACTGGCCACGGCCAGCGTCTACCACATCGACCTGCACATCGAGGACAGCCTGAGGCAGGCCACGGGCCGGCTGGAGGTGCGCTACACCAACCGCGAGCAGACGGCGCTGGAGGAGGTCGTCTTTCGCCTCTTCCCGAACCTGACCGGCGGATCGATGACGGTCACGAATCTGCTGGTGGACGGCGCGCCGGTCACGCCAGGCTACGCGCAGGAGGATAGTGTGCTTGCCGTGCCCCTGCCAACGGCCTTGCAGCCGGGCCAGCAGGCGGTGATCAGCATGGATTTCGCCGTGACCGTGCCCACCGACGCGGCCAGCAGCAACTATGGCACCTTCGCCTATCTGGATGGGGTGCTGGCGCTGGCCCACGCCTACCCCATGATCGCGGTCTACGACGACGAGGGCTGGAACCAGGAGATCGCGCCCCCCGATGGCGATGTGGTCTACGCCGATGCCAGCTTCTACCGGGTGCAGGTGACCGCGCCCGACGATCTGGTGGTGGTCACATCAGGAACGACGCTGGAGCAACAGCAGGTGGACAGGCAACAGGTGCTGACCATAGTCGCCGGCCCGGCGCGCGATTTCTACCTGGCCGCCAGCCCCAGCTATCAGGTGGTGAGCCGGCAGGTGGGGGAGACCCTGATCAACAGCTATGCGCCGGCCCGGCTTGAGTCCAGCGCGACTGAGGTAGCCGATGTGGCGGCCCAGGCGCTGGAGTCTCTGAGCGCCCGCTTTGGCCCCTACCCCTACCGCGAGCTGGATCTGGTCAGCACCGCCACCAGCGCGCTGGGGGTGGAGTATCCGGGCATCATCGCCATCACCGACGCCATCTACGACCGGATGTTTCGCCAGTACCTGGAGAGCACCGTGGCGCACGAGGTGGCGCATCAGTGGTTCTACAACCTGGTGGGCAATGATCAGGTGGACGAGCCATGGCTGGACGAGGGGCTGACGCAGTTTGCCACGCTGCTCTACTATCAAGATCAGCATGGCCCGGCCGGCGCGCAGGGTTTTCGCGCCTCGTTGGAGGGTCGTTGGGAGCACAGCGACGGCGCACAGATCCCCCTTGGCCTGCCGGTGGCAGCCTATGGGGAGGATGGCCAGTATCCCGGCACGTATGGGTCCATCATCTACGGCCGCGGCGCGCTCTTCTTCGAGGCGTTGGCCGACGCCATGGGCCAGGAGACCTTCGATGCATTCCTGGCCGACTACGTGCAGACGCACCGCTGGGGCATCGCCACCATCGCCAGCCTGCGCGCCCTGGCCGAACAGCACTGCGGCTGCGATCTGGGAGCGCTGTTCGAGGCGTGGGTCTATCCGTAGCGCCACGTCAGGCGGCGCAGCCCCCCTTGGCGAATGGGGCAAAACGGCATATAATTCGTTCGCTACTCTGGCGCCAGGCGCTTTCACTCGGTCGCGTGTTCGACGTGACCAGGCAAGAGCCGCCGCTCAGGTGGAATCAAAATCCGGCGCCGATCAATATGGATTGAGGTAAGCAACAGACGATGCCTACAACTATCATAACCTTTGCCCCCGAGGTGCTGGTTCTCGATGTCGAGATGCCGCCCACTGACCTGCCGACGGAGGATGGCGTTCCCTTGGAAACAAACTGGCACCGTGTACAGATCAACCTGCTGATCGACTCGATCCATTCCGCCTGGCGGGGCCGTTCCGATTACTTCGCCGGCGGCAACATGTTCATCTACTTCAGCCTGGACCAGGTGCGCAACCGCGACTACCACGGGCCGGATGTCTTCATCGTCACAAATGTTGATGGAACGCGGGAGCGTGACACCTGGGCCATTTGGGACGAGGGTGGGCGTTATCCCAACGTGATCATCGAGCTCGCTTCCTCATCCACCATCGATATGGATCTGAAGGTGAAGAAACACCTCTACGAAAAGACCTTCCGCACCCCTGAGTATTTCTGCTATGATCCGGTCAGCAATACCCTGTGGGGATGGCGACTGGTGGGCGACAGCTACGTTCCGATGCCTGCTGATCAGGAAGGTGCGCTGTGGAGCGAGCAGTTGGAGCTGTGGCTGGGACGGTGGCAGGGCGAGTATCTGCGTCTCGATACGACCTGGCTACGTCTTTGGACGCCAGATGGCGACCTGGTGCTGACCCTGGCTGAGGCCGAAGCGCAACGCGCCGAAGCCGAAGCTGAGCGCGCCGACGCAGCCGAGGCCGAGATTCTCCGCCTGCGCGCTCAACTGGCCAGTTTGACCGGCGACGCCGCGCCGCAGCACGGTCCATGATCAGCCCGTTCGGCCCCGCGCCCCGGCCGGAGCGCGGGACCGAACGGGCCAACACTCTCTGCTGACCGTTGCCTACCGGGGCAGCTCGCCGCGCACGTAGCGCAGCGCTGTTTCGGCCAGAATGGCCGCTCCGATGGGGAGGGCGTCCTCGTCCAGATCGAACGTGGGGGTGTGCAGATAGCGGGGCTGGCTGCCGGGCGCTTTGGCGCCCAGGCCGAACATGGCGCCGGGCGCGCGCTGCGTCATGAAGGCAAAGTCCTCGGCGCCCATGGAGACATTGCCCTCGGTCACGCCTGCCTCGCCCAACAGCTCGCCGGCCACCTGGCGCAGCCAGCCGGCCGCGGCCGGGTGATTGACCAGCGGCGGATAGCCGCGCTCGATGCGCAGCTTGTAGTCGCCGCCGAAGGCGCGCGCCACGGCCATGGCCCGCTCCACATCCTGCACCAACTGCTGGCGCACGTCGCTGTCGAAGCTGCGCAGCGTGCCCTCCAGATGCACCGAGTCGGGGATGACGTTGTCGGCCGTGCCGCCGCGCACCACCCCCACCGTCACCACCGAGGGCTGTAAGGGGGAAATGCGCCGCGAGGGAATGGCGTAGAGCGCGTTGAGCACCTGGCTGGCCAGCCAGATGGGGTCCAGCGTCTCGTGCGGATAGGCGCCATGCCCGCCGCGGCCCAGGATGTCGGCGCGGAAGGTGTCCACGGCCGCGCCCACCACCCCTTCGTCCACCACCACCGTGCCCGTGTCCAGGGTGCCGTACACATGCAGGGCTATCACCGCGTCGACGCCGTCCAGCGCGCCATCCTCGATCATGCGCGGCGCGCCGCTGACGCCATGGTCATAGCCTCCTTCCTCCGAAGGCTGGAAGAGCAGGCGCACCTGACCGGGGAAGCTGCGCTGGCTGAGCAGCGCGGCCACCCCCAGCAGCATGGCGGTGTGGCTGTCATGGCCGCAGGCGTGCATCTTGCCAGCCGTCTGCGAGGCGTAGGGGAGGGCGTTCTCCTCGTGGATGGGCAGCGCGTCCATGTCGGCGCGCACGCCGATCACCGGCCCGTCGCCGTCGCCCAGATAGGCCACCACGCCGCTCTTGCCCACGCCGGTGCGCAGCTCCACCCCCAGCTCTGTCAGCGCGCTGGCCACCAGCGCCGAGGTGCGCGGCAGGTCGAAGCCCAGCTCCGGCCACTGATGGATCGTCCGCCGCCACTGAACCAACTGCTCCTTGATTGCCTGTGCCTCTGCCAACATGATGGATATGCTCCTTATTCTGAAAAAATGACTTGTTCACCGCTCGGGCCGGTCTTTGCGCAGCACCCCGGAGTGGGCCGACCAAGCCCGCCGAATCTGGCGCAGGGTATGCTGCTCGCGCAGCTCGCGCACCGTCTCCAGCTTCTCCTCGACCGCGGCCTCCAGCCACAGGCGGCCCTTCTCCGCCGCGCCCAGCCGGCCATCGCCGTAGATGCCGCTGCGGGTGTCATCGCTCCAGGGCGGATTGGCGATCAGCCGGCCGCCCTCGACCCAGTCCATGTAATAGCCGGCGGTGCTGATGAAATCGGTCTCCGTGGTGGCCAGCGCCATGCGCACCAGGTCGGGGCGCAGGTGCAGCAGATAGCTGGTCTCCAGCTCGCCGCCGTGGCCCATGCCGCCGATGGCCGACTCGCGATGGCGCGTCAAGGCTGGGCCGGTGGTGTGCAGCCATTCGGTGGCGATGAAGCGCTGCGGGTGGCGCTCGCCGGCCAGCTTGACCACATTGACCAAAAAGGAATGGTTGCCGCCGTGGCCATTGGAAAAATAGATGGTCTGCGCGCCCAGCGCTGCCAGCCGGTCGACGATGGCCAGGAAGAAGTCCTCAAAGACGCGGCCGCCCAGGTTGAGGGTGCCGGGGAACTCGCGGGTGTGGGTGCTGACGCCATAGGGCCAGGCGGGCAGGCACCACACCTCGCCCGGCGCGCGCGTCGTCAGCCCGTCGGCGATGGCCTGGACGATCAGCGTGTCGGTGCTGAGCGGCAGATGATGGCCGTGCTGCTCGGTGTGGCCGGTGCTGATCACCGCGCTGCGCTGGGGCAGGTCGGCCGGCCAGGGGGGCGAAGGCTGGGGCTGGAAGGGCAGATCCAGCGCAGGCAGCCCGCGCACGGCCGGCCCCAGGTCGCCATGGCCGTTGAGCAGGACCAGGCGCCGGAAGCCCTGGCCGCGCAATTCCTTGGCGATGCCGGCCAGCACCCGCCGCCACAGCCCCGGCCGCACGGCCAGGCTGGCCAGCGGATCGCCGTCGACGCGTGAAAAGCCATAGGGCAGAGCTGGCAGCAGGCCGAGCGCGGGCGCGTTCAGGCGCGCTGCGGCCCCCTCCAGGTCGTAATCGCCCAGGCCCAGCGGGATCAGCAGCGGCAGATCGCGCGGCAGGGCGGCAACTTCAGGCCAGGTCAGGTCGGCGTAGTGGATCTGCTGCATGGGCCGGCTCACGGCTCCAACCTTTGCCCCGCGCCAGGGGCAGAGCCTCCCAGGCCGCCGGCATCTGAATTCGCCGCGTCCACCAGCCGTTCCCCCAGGCTGATCGGGCGGGCCTCCAGGCGGTAGGTATGGAACTCGGAGCAGCAGGGGGTGCCCCAGGCCACATCCATGGTGAAATTGGTCAGGTCCATCACCAGCGCGGCGATGGTCTGCTGGCGGTCCAGCGGGTAATCATCGATGGAGACGTGGTTGCAGATCGATTCGGGAAAGTTGACGTGATCGCTGAGCAGGGTCTGGATCGAGACGCGGCTGATGCGGCCCCGCTGGCCGTGCAGCAGGCGCAGCGTCCGGTTGTAGCGCACGCGCGAGGAAAGCAGCGCGTCGCCATCGCGTTCGATGGCGCGCATGCGGCGCGAGATGTAGTGATTGGCGTGGGCCAGCAGGCCATCCAGCCCGTGGATCAGCTCGAAATCGCGCGCCGAGGCCTCCAGGTTGTAGAGCTCGCCGCTGGCGTGAGCAATCAGATGGTTATAGCCGGCCGCGCGGCGGCGATGGAGCGCGGCCTGAAGCGCGCCGGCCGGCGTGGTGGCCGCCAGCACCGCGCGCGAGACAAAGATGCGCGGCACGCCGACGCGCACATCGTTGGGATAGACCGAATCGCAGCATTGGGCGATGCCATACTGGTTGAAGCCGATGTTGGGCAGCAGCCCGCCGTAGGTGATGGCCAGAAAGGCCGGCTCATCCTCCGGCTGGGCGTGGATCAGGTAGACCGACTCGAAGTCCTCCGGCAGCCAGTCCTCGTTGTGGCCCACCAGCACGCTGCCATCGGCCGTCAGCTCAGGCGCGGCCGCCAGGCTGGTGCAGCCGCGGTGCAGCGCGTCCTCGGTCAACGCCTCCATGCAGTTCAGCACCAGCAGATCGTCGAAGTTCAGCCCGGCGCCATCGGCCACCCCGCGCAGCTCCTCCACATACTGCGGCACGCTCTCCTCGGCGAAGGGCAGGTATTTGCGCGCATGTAGGATCGCCTCTTTCCAACTGTAGATGTGCAGCCGCGCGGCCTCGCTCTGGAAAAGCCCGCGGTAGGTGGCCAGCGAGGCATGGATTACCGCGCGGCGGTGCTCGCCCACCTGGCAGCCCATCTGGTAATGGCTGCCGTGAACATAGACGATGGGTACCGGCTGGCGGGTGGCATAGGTGACGGGATCGCAGTCGGAATGGACAGCTTGCGACATGAAGGTCTCCGAAAAAGATACACGAGCCCCGTTTCGGCTCAGGTTTGCGCCATTATACCGAAAGATCAGCCATGCGCCAACATGCAGCCCCAGCCGTTCTTGTTTCATCCGGGAGTCAAGGCTTCGGCCCTCTGCTCTGCAAACACTCAACCAACCGCTCGGGCCGGTCTTTGCGCAGCATCCCGGAGTGGGCCGACCGAGCCCGCCATCTGGACGCGCTGTCACATCGGCCGCGGGATCTGCCCGCTGTGATCTTTGCTGCGCATTTAGACACGCCCCCCAAAATCAGCTATAATCAGCCGCAGACTGCAACCAACACCGCTCGGGCCGGTCTTCGCGCAGGGCGACGCCCCTGCCAGGCCTGGCCCGCCCGGCGCACTGAGGCGACATTTGATGTATCAAACACCCAAAGGCTTCAATGACATCCTGCCCGAGGACGCTCCCTATTGGCGCCACGTGACCGCGACGGCTGAGCGCGTGGCCAGCCTGTACGGCTTCGAGCGCATCGATACCCCCATCATCGAATTCACCGAGGTGTTCGAGCGCGGGGCGGGCCAGGGCGCGGCCGTGGTCGTGGACAAGGAGATGTACACCTTCCAGGACAAGGACGGCGCCAGCCTGACTCTGCGGCCGGAGTTCACCGCCGGCATCATGCGCGCCTACCTGGAGCACGGCATGCGGGTGCGCCCCCAGCCGGTCAAGCTCTACACCCTGGGCCCGATCTTTCGCCACGAGAACGTGCAGGCTGGGCGCTTTCGCCAACACACCCAGTGGAACGTCGAGGTGGTCGGCGAGATCGACCCGGCCGTGGACTTCGAGGTGATGTCCATCGCCTGGAGCCTGTTCAGCGAGCTGGGCTTTCGCGGTCTGTCCTTCCAGGTCAACTCCATCGGCTGCCCAGACCCGGCCTGCCGGCCGCGCCATCTGGCCGCGCTGGTGGCATACTTCGCAGCTTATCGCGGCCAACTGAACGAGATTGACCGGCGCCGGCTGGACGTCAACCCGCTGCGCCTGCTCGATTCAAAGGAAAAGGAGAGCCAGCCGCTGCTGGACGCCGCGCCGCGCAGCATCGACTACCTGTGCGACTCCTGCCGCCAGCACTTCCAGGCGCTGTGCGGCTACCTGGACTGGGCCGCGCTGCCCTATGAGATCAACACCCGCCTGGTGCGCGGCTTCGACTACTACACCAAGACCGTGTTCGAGGTCTGGGCCGAGGGCATCGGCGCCCAGGCCGCGATCTGCGGCGGCGGACGCTACGATGGGCTGGTCGAGCTGCTGGGCGGCCCGCCCACCCCCGGCATCGGCTTCGGCAGCGGCGTCGAACGGCTGATCGCAGCCCTCAAGGAGCAGCAAGTCCAGCCGCCGGCCCTGCTCAAGCCCACGGTTCAGGTCTCCTACATCGGCAAAGGCGAGATCGGTCAGCAGGCCAAGCAAGCTGCGCTGGGCCTGGTGCGGGAGCTGCGCCAGGCCGGCGTCGGCGCGCTCTTGCCCTTCGGCGACCGCAGCCTGAAGAGCCAGCTCAAGACAGCCGACAAGGCCGGCGTGGCCCATGTGGTCATCGTCGGCGAAGGGGAGCTGCAAAGTGGGCAGTGGACCGTGCGCAGCCTGGCCGACAGCAGCCAGCAAGCGGTGGCACGCGCTGAGCTGATCGCCTGGCTGGCCGCGCAGCAGTGAACGGTGGCCGGTGACCTAGCTACCCTACAGGTTCTGTGAGTGCGCTGTGACCGTGGGTCGAGTAGGTTCTGGCGGCGTCTGCCAGCGATCCCCGATGAGCGCAACAGGCTTCCAAGGGCCGAGAGTCGCCGCCAGAACCGTATCGAGACCCGATGGTTGCCAGGCATAGACTCGTTTGCTGGTCTCGATACGCTGGAGGCGCACGACTTCATGGGACTCGGCTGTCCTCAACCCGCTACTCGACCAACGTTTGCTGGTAGCCAGACCGAAGATCGTCAGACTGCTCACTCTCATCACGCATCACGCACCATGTCCGCCAACAACTCCACCCCCCTGCGCTGCATCGGCATTTTGCATCACCCGCGCAAGCCGGAATCGATGACCCTGGCCGGCCAGATGGCCGCGCTGGCCAAGGCGCGCGGCTGCGCCGCGTGGCTGGACTCCGCCTGGGACGAAAGGGGCATCACCGACCGCCTGGGCGAAGAGCCAAGCCTGGACCTGCTGGTCACCCTGGGCGGCGACGGCACCATCCTGCGGGCCGCACGCATGGGCGCGCCGCACCACATCCCGATCTTGGGAGTCAAGATGGGCCGGCTGGGCTTCCTGGCCGAGGTGGAGCCGGACAACTGGCTGAAGCCGATCCAGATGGTGCTGGCCGGGCAGTACTGGCTGGAGCGCCGGCTGATGCTGGATGTGCTGCTGCGACGCAACGGGGCAGCCGTGGACGAGCATGGCAGCGACCTGCGCTTCCAGGCGCTGAACGAGGTGGTGGTCAGCCGCGGCCGGCTGGCGCGCATCGTGCGCGTCTCCACCTGGATCGACGGCGATTTTCTGACCACCTACACCGCCGATGGGGTCATCGTGGCCACCCCCACCGGCTCCACCGGCTATGCCCTGGCGGCCGGCGGCCCCATCCTGCCGCCGGAGCTGCGCAACATCCTGGTGGCGCCCATCGCCCCGCATCTGAGCCTCGACCGTGCGCTGGTGTTGTCGGAAGGCGCGACGGTACGGCTGAAGGTGGCCTCCGATCATCAGGTGGTCCTCAGCGTCGATGGCCAGTTCGATGCGGAGGTGCAGGACGGCGACACGGTGGAGGTGACGGCCAGCAACACCTCGGCCAGCTTCGTGCGCGTGCGCCCGCCAGCCTATTTCTACCGCAATCTGATGCAACGACTGAAGTGGAATCTGTAGGTCATCTGCGATCTGCCTGACCACGTTGACAATACAAAGAACTCGAGGCAAGAGACACTTGGAAGAACCAACCCTGACCCTGAGCGAGCTGCTGGCTGAGGCCGCGGCCGCGGCCAGCCTGGGCGACCGCGCCGAGGCGGAACGGCTTTTCCGGCGCGCCACCGAACGCTCGCCGGGCAACAGCACCGCCTGGCTGGGGCTGGCGGCCGCCGTGGACTCGCCGCAGGAAAAACGGGCCTGCTATGAGCAGGTGCTCGCCATCAACCCCAACAACAGCGAGGCGCGCATCGCCTTGCAGCGGCTGGCCAGCATGGCCGCGGCGCCGGAGGCCGGCGCCATCCAAACCACCCTGGCCAACGCCGCGGCCCAGGTGGCCGCCAATCCGACGCACTATGCGCCCCAGCCGGCAGGACCAAGCGCCGGCAATGGCGCGGCTGCCGGCAACGACGCCGCCCCCACGGCCGCGGACCAGGTGTTGACCTGCGCCAACCACCCCGACACGGAAACCACCCTGCGCTGCAACCGCTGCGGCAAGCCGGTCTGCGTGCGCTGTGTCGAGCTGACCGAGGTGGGCTACCGCTGCAAGGAATGCATCCGCGAACAGCAAAATGTCTTTTTCACCGCCGAGGTCAAAGACTACTTCGTCCTGGCCATCGTCAGCTTCGTGCTGGCCGCGCTGGCCACGCCGGTCATCGAGCTGCTGCTGGGCCTCCTCGGCCTCTTCTTCGGCATCATCCTGGCCGTCTTCCTGGGGCCGGCCGTGGGCGGAGCGGCGGCCACCATCATCCGTCGCTCGGTGGGCCGGCGCCGCGGCCGCCATATGGGCGTCGTCGCCATCGTGGCCATCATCCTGGGCGTCGGCTTCGGCCTGATTGCCGCCTCCATCTTCAGCATCGGCATCAACCTGATCCCGCTGGGCGTGTTCCTCTTCCT
>JAKQCW010000320.1 GCA_029558955.1 Chloroflexota bacterium | reverse complement strand
CGCCAACTTGTACTAGGTCACGTCGGCCTAAATCGGTCTTCACTCACTGCTCAAGCCGGTTCCCACTGCTCAAGCCGGTTCCGTGAACCGGCGGCGTTGTTGGGCGCAAACCCGGCGGATCACGGATCCGCCGGGAGCAGGGTACCTGTATAGTTACTTACGAGTTACGCATTACGCATTACGAACTACGCCTCAGCATCAACGCCGTGCGCTCGAACTCAATCACCACCACGCCGTGCTGGTTGCGACCGGTGTGTTTGAAGCGCACCAGCCCCTGGCCGGGGCGGGATTTCGACTCGCGCTTGTCCACCACTTCGGTTTCGACGTAGAGGGTATCGCCGTGGAACATGGGATGGGGATGCTTGACCCCCTCGTAGCCCAGGTTGGCCACCAGCGTGCCCTGGGTCAGGTCGGCCACGGTCAGCCCCACGGCCAGCCCCAGGGTGAAGATGCCGTTGACGATGCGCTGGCCGAACTGCGTCTGGCTGGCGTAGTGTTCGTCGATGTGCAGCGGCTGCGGGTTCATGGTCAAGGCCGAGAAGAGCACGTTGTCCATCTCGGTGATGGTGCGGCCCAGGCTGTGCTGGATGACCTGGCCGACTTCAAGGTCGTCGTAGTGTTTGCCGGACATGGGTATCGCCTGAATACGCGGTAGGTTCAGCGGTGCACGATTCTCACGCCAAGCCGCCCAGAGCGCCAAGCATCCCTGCCTGTGCGGCCTTTGCCTCGACCCGCGAGGCGCGAATCGTGCCCTGCTGAGATTGGAAGGCTGATGGGATAGAAGCCCATCAACGTCGATGCCCATCGACCGCCGCGCGGACGCCGGGATCAGCGGCGCTGGCGACGGAGCTCAAGCGGCCAGCTCGGCGCGCAGCAGCGCGGGCAGATCCTCCAGCGCCGCGATGCGCCGCTCGTCCTGGTCGCGGCGTTTCAGCTCCACGCCCCCCTGCTCCAGCGAGCGCGCGCTGACGGTGATGCGCAGCGGCAGGCCGATCAGGTCGGCGTCGGCGAACTTGACGCCGGGGCTGGGTTCTTCACGGTCGTCGTAGAGCACCTCGAAGCCGGCCGCGGTCAATTCTGCGTAGAGCCGGTCGGCGGCGTCCACGGCCTGCGGCGCCTTCTTGGGCAGCAGCACCAGATGCACCTGGAAGGGGGCGATGCTGGCCGGCCAGATCAGCCCCTGCGGGTCGTGGCGCGTCTCGGCCACGGTGGCCAGCAGCCGGCCGACGCCGATGCCGTAGGAGCCCATGACGATGGGACGCTTGACCCCCTGCGGATCGTCGTAGAGCGCGCCCAGCACCTCGCTGTAGCGCGTGCCCAGCTTGAAGATGTTGCCCACCTCGACGCCGCGCTCGGCCTGCAAGGGGCTGCCGCAGGCCGGGCAGGGCTCACCGCCCTGGGCCGCGACGATGTCGGCCACGATGTCGGGCTGGTAATCGCGCCCACAGGTCACGTTGAGCAGGTGATAGCCCTCTGCGTTGGCCCCCGCCGCCAGGTTGGGCGAGGCCGCGACCAGCTCATCCACCACCACCAGCGCGCCGGCCACGCCCACAGGGGAGCCGTAGCCGGGCACTGCGCCCACAGCGCGGATCTCCTCCTCGGTGGCCGGCCGCAGCGCAGTCGCCTGCGCGGCTTGGCGCAGCTTGGTCTCGTTGACCTCCATGTCGCCGCGGGTGATGGCGAAAATGACCTTTCCTCCCTCCGCCGCAAAGAAGACCGCCTTGGCCGTCCTGCTTTCCGGCACGCCCAGAAAGGCGGCCAGCTCGGCGATGGTCTTGCAGTGGGGTGTGGCGACCTTCTCCGCCGGCAGCGGCGTTTCCTCGGACGGCGCCGGCTTGCGGAAGGTGGCCACCTCGCGGTTGGCCGCATAGCCGCACGACGCGCAGAGCAGCAGCGTGTCCTCGCCGGCCGGGGTCAGCGCCATGAACTCCACCGACTTGCTGCCCCCCATCATGCCCACATCCGCGCTGACCTCGACGGTCTCCAGCCCGCAGCGCTGGAAGATGCGCCGGTAGGCCAGGCGATGGGCCTCGAACTGGCGCTCCAGCCCCGCCTCGTCCGCGTCCAGCGAGTAGGAGTCCTTCATGGTGAACTCGCGCACGCGGATCAGCCCGCCGCGGGAGCGCGGCTCGTCGCGGAACTTGATCTGGATGTGGTAGATCATCTGCGGCAGTTGGCGCCAGGAGCTGATCTGGCGCCGGGCCAGGTCAGCCACCACCTCCTCGTGGGTCATGGCCAGGGTCATGTCGCGGCCGGCGCGGTCCCGCCAGTGTACCAGCTCCGGGTAGGCCGCGTCCCAGCGCTCCGTCTGCTGCCAGAGGTCGCCGGGGTGAACCACCGGCATGGTGAGCTCCTGGCCGCCGATGGCGTTCATCTCCTGGCGGATGATGGCCTCGATCTTGTCCATGCTGCGCCGGGCCAGCGGCAGGTAGGAGTAGATGCCCGCGCCCAGCGGCTGGATGAAGCCGGCGCGCAGCAGCAGCTTGTGGCTGATCAGCTCGGCATCGGCCGGCGCGTCGCGAAGGGTTTGGAAGAAGGCGTGAGACAATCGCATGTTGACAACTCCTGTATCGGCGCCGGGCGCTCAACTCCAGCGTAGCCTGTCATTCTGCACGGGTCGAGCGCCCACGGGACTGGGCAGAGGCAACGTCATCCGACAGCCGCCTTGACCGCGCCCAGCGCCAGTGAAGAATCCCCCCAGCCCACCAACGGCGGGATCCCTTCCTGCCATCGGATGCGGCCTGGCGGCGCGGGCCAATTCATGCTTCATCGCGCCAGCCACTCGACGGGGGCCAGCTCTGTCACCGCGCGAAACTCAGGGTCGCCGGTCAGCACTGCGGCGCGGTGCGACTGCGCCAGCGCCACGGCAAAGGAGTCGGCATAGGAGACGCGGTGATGCGCCTTGACCTTGGCGGCCGCCAGCGTGAGCTTTCTGTCTGCATCGACCAGCGTTATCGGCAGTTGGTCCAGCGCTGCAATCGCCCGCTGTGCGGCAAACAGGCCCTGCTCACGCTCGGTGATGTAGACCACCTCGCCGTAGTTGATGATCGACATCCAGACCGACGCCTGGCCTTGCCGCGCCGCAGCGAGAAGGGCAGTCACCTGGTCAGCGCCGGCCTCATCCTCGAGATAGGCCAGCACGGCAAAGCTGTCCAGGACATAGCGTCCCGGCTCAGGCTTCACGCGCCAACTCCTCGGCCCGGTCCCGCAGCAGCGCGCCGGTCAGCGAAGGGCCGCCGGTCAGCATGCCCTGCGCCTGGGCCACCGGATCGTCGAGCGCTGGCACCAGCGCCAACACGCCGCCATAATCGACGACCATCACCTGCTTGCCGGCGTCGAGGCCATATTTCTTGCGCAACTCCGACGGGATGACGATCCAGCCCTTGGAGGATATGGTTGCTGCTGTCATACGACGCCTCCTTGTCGTTATACTTAGCTGTGTTCAAGTATAACATGGCGGATAATGGCTGTCAATCAAGGCGGCCGCGACGCCGTCCTTCTGAACGGGTCCGGCGCCCACAGGACTGAGCAGAGGCAACGAACGCCATCCGACAGCCGCCTTGACCGCGCCCAAAGCCAGTGAAGAATCCCCAGGCCACGAAGGGCGGGACTGGCGGCGTTCCTCGCTGCGCGGCGGCTCAATACGCCCGCGCGAAGATGGCGATGCGCTCCGTGCGCTGCCCGGTGTAGAAGCAGACGCCCTCGCCTTCCGGCGCGTCGAAGGGGAAGCAGCGAATGGTGGCCTTGGTGTCGGCCTTGATCTGATCCTCGTCCTCGCTGCTGCCGGCCCAGTGGACGCGCAGGAAGCCGCCCTCGCTCTCCAGCGCCTGCTTGAACTGGTCGTAGGAGGCGATGCCGCGGTGGGTGTTGGCCTCGCGGTGGGCGGTGGCCTGGCTCAGCAGGCTGGCCTGGATCTCGCCCAGCAGCGCCTGCACGGCCGCGGCCGCGCCCTCCACCGGCACGCCGAACTGCTTGGCCTTGGGGCCGCCGGCCGCCTCGATCTCCCTGGAGCTGTCGCGGCGGGCCAGCACCACGGCGTTGTTGGCCACGTCCTTGGGGCCGATCTCGACCCGCACCGGCACGCCCCGCATCTCCCAGTCGTTGAACTTGAAGCCGGGGGTCAGCTCCTCCCGGCCGTCGAAGTGGACGCGCACGCCGGCGGCCTTGAGCTGCGCCTCGACCGCGCGGGCGAAGTCCATGACGGCGGCCCGCTCCTCTTCCTTCTTGTAGATGGGCACGATCACCGCCTGGATGGGGGCCATCACCGGCGGCAGGCGCAGGCCCTGGTCATCGCCGTGGGCCATGATCACCGCGCCCACCATGCGCGTGCTGAGGCCCCAACTGGTGGTCCAGGCGTGCTGCATGGCGTTGTTCTGGTCCAGGAACTTGATGTCGAAGGCCTTGGCGAAGTTCTGGCCCAGGAAGTGGCTGGTGCCGCTCTGCAAGGCCCAGCCGTTGCCCATCATCGCCTCGATGGTGTAGCTGTCCACCGCGCCGGCGAACTTCTCCCGCTCGCTCTTGCGCCCCTTGATCACCGGAATGGCTGCGTCCCGGATGGCGAAGTCGGCGTAGACATCCAGCATCTGGAGCGTCTCGGCCAGCGCCTCCTCGGCCGTGGCGTGGGCGGTGTGCCCCTCCTGCCAGAGGAACTCCAGCGTGCGCAAAAACGGCCGCGTGCGCATCTCCCAGCGCACCACGTTGGCCCACTGGTTGATCAGGATCGGCAGGTCGCGGTAGCTCTGCACCCACTGCGAGTACATGTAGCCGATGATGGTCTCGCTGGTCGGACGCACCACCAGCGGCTCGGCCAGCTCCTCGCCGCCGCCGATGGTCACCACCGCCAGCTCCGGCGAAAAGCCCTCGACGTGCTCCTTCTCCTTTTCGAGAAAGCTCTTGGGAATGAAGAGGGGGAAGTAGGCGTTGACGTGGCCAGTCTCCTTGAAGCGGCGGTCCAAGCCCGACTGCACCGCCTCCCAGAGGGTGTAGCCGTAGGGCTTGATGACCATGCAGCCGCGCACGGGCGCGTTCTCGGCCAACTGGGCCTCGCGGATGACGTCCAGATACCAACGGGAATAATCCTCGCGGCGCGAGGTGATTTTCGATGCCATGAAAGCAACTCCTCTATGTATTGACAGCGCGCTGGCTGGGTGGTTGACGGTGAACGGTTAACGGTTAACGGTAAACGGTGAACGGTTGGCGGCCACCGATTACCGTTTACCGTTTACCGATTACCGTTTACCGATCACCGCGAACGCGCGTGCGGCAGGCCCCCCTGGCGGCGACGATGGAGCGTCACGCGGCCGGGGGGCGGGGAGGGGATGGGAAGGGTACGGGCGTCAGGTAGTCGTTGGTAGACATTGATACACCTGCCATGGGCGCCCTCATTTTATCCGGCTTGCGCGCAGGGAGCAAATACGCCTATAGGTATCCGTGACCTGAAAGCACGCCTGAGCAACTACATCCGGGAGGCAAGAGCCGGCAACGTGGTCGTCATCGCCGAGCGCGGCCGGCCGGTGGCCCGGCTGGCGCCCATCCGACCCACCGTCGAACAGCGCCTGGAGGAGCTGATCGAGGCCGGGCTGCTGGAATGGAACGACCAGGGCATGACGCCGTCGATGCCGGAGATCGAAGCGCGCGGCGATGCGACCGTGGCCGAGCTGCTTCTGGAGGATCGCGAGTGATCCTCTACCTCGACTCCAGCGCCCTGGTGA
>JAKQCW010000294.1 GCA_029558955.1 Chloroflexota bacterium | reverse complement strand
CAGCAGTATGTGGACCTGGCGCGTCAGCAGCTTCCTGAACTGCCGCCGGAGCACATCATCGGCGAGCCGGCGCCGCGCGGCACGGCCGCGGCTGTGGGCCTGGGCGCGGTCATGGCCCAACACCTGCGCCCCGACGCCATCATGGCCTCGGTGCACGCCGATCATCTGATCCTCAAGCCGGAACGCTTTCGCGCGGCGCTGGCGGCCGCGGCCGAGGTGGCCGACCGGGGCGCGCTGGTGACGTTGGGCATCCAGCCGACCTTTGCCCACACCGGCCTGGGCTACGTGGGGCAGGGCGAGGCCTTGCCGCCGGCCGGCGGCCACCCGGTCTACCGCGTGGTTCGCTTTGTCGAAAAGCCCGACCTCCCCACGGCCGAGCGCTTTCTGGCCGGCGGCCGCCATAGCTGGAACTCCGGCCTCTTCGCCTGGCGCGTCGATCGTATTCTGGCCGAGTTCAGCCGGCACATGCCCGATCTGCACGCCGGCCTGGCGGAAATCGGTCAGGCCCTGGGCGGGCCGGCGGCGGACGAGACCTTGCAGCGCATCTTCCCCACCCTGCCCCATCAGACCATCGACTATGGCATCATGGAGCGGGCCAGCGATATCGCCGTGCTGCCGGTGGACATCGGCTGGACCGACATCGGCAGTTGGGGCACGCTGCTGGAGGTGTTGGATGGCGACCAGGCCGGCAATGTGGTGCGCGGGGAGGCGCCGGTGTTCACTCAGGATACCAGAAACACGTTGATCTACACGGCCGACCGGCTGGTGGCTGCCATCGGCCTGGAGGGCCTGGTCATCGTGGACAGCGGCGACGCGCTGTTGATCTGCCCCAAGGATCGCGCCGAGGATGTGCGCCAGGCGGTGGACTGGCTGAAACAGACGGGGCGCGAGGGGTATCTGGTGGATGTGAAAGGGGAGACCCTTCGCCAAGCCTCAGGGTGACAAGAGGAGGGAGATGGGGCTGAGGGGCGGTCAGCGCGTGGTTAGCCGCGTCGAGAGCGGCGCGCGTTCCTTGGTGCGGGGGGCGTCGATGGGCGGATAGCCGATGGTCAGCAGCGCCTGCGGCTCCAGCGTGGCGGGCAGGTCGAGGATGGTCTGCACCAGTTCAGGACAGAAGATGGGAGCGCACAGCCAGCAGGCCGCCAGGCCGCAGTGTTGCACCGCCAGCAGCAGGTTCTGGCAGGCCAGCGCCACCGACTGCACCCCCATTTGCCATTCACGCAACTGGCGCTGCGGGTCGGGGTAGCTGTCCAATGCGTCCAGGTCAAGACAGGGCAGGATCGCCCGCGGCGCGCCGGCGATGCGCTGGACAGAGAGAGCCGCGCGCCGGGCAATGGCCGCCGGGTCGCCCCCGTCTGCCAGCAGATCATCCTGCCACCGGGCGGCCATCGCCTCGGCCAGCCGCAGGCGCGTCGCCGGTTCATTGAGCAGCACGAAGCGCCAGGGCTGGCGGTTGTGGGCCGAGGGCGCCCAATGCGCCGCCGCCAGCAGCTTCTCCACCGTGGCATCCGAGACCGCGTCGGGGGCATAGCGCCGCACCGAGCGGCGTCCGGCCACCAGCCCCCAGAATGCGTCGTCGTTCACCGCCCCCTCACAGCCGCGCCACCTGCATGACCGCGGTCAACTGGGGCACCTGGTCCTGGCCCCGCGGCTGGGCGACGTAGAGCGCGGCGGCGGCGCAGGCAAAACGCGTCGTGCTGACCAAGTCCCACCCTTGCAGATAGCCGTAGATGGCGCCGGCCTTGAACACGTCGCCGGCGCCGGTGGTGTCGACGGCAGTCACAGGGATCGGTTCCACATAGGAGGGTCGGCCATGACGGTCGACCACCAGCACCGGCTTCTGGCCATGGGTGATGATGATCGACCCCGCGCCGGCGCGCTGCAGCTCCAGCGCATGGTCGTAGATGTAGACGCCGGGAAAATAGCCCACCAGAAAATCGCGCGAGATGACGATCAGATCGCTGAGATTGGCCAGCGGATAGTCGGGCCAGATGGCGTCGGCTGACACCACCGGCCGGCCCAGCCGGCGGGCCACCTCGGCGGCCGTGTCACGCTCCTGTTTGCCATAGACATCGACGCTCAACAGCCGGGCCTGGCGCATCATCTCTTCGGTCAGAATGCTCTTGGGTGCGTCGTCGAACCAGTAGCCCAGAATGCTGCGCTCGCCGTCGGGCGTCACCAGGATGCGGCAAAACGGGGTGCGCACGTCGGCGCGCTGCACCAGAAAGCGGGTGTCGATGCCGGACAGGCTGTCCAGTTGGCTGCGGATATAGCGTCCCCACTTGTCCTCGCCGATGGCATTGCCGACGATGGCTACCCGCAACCCCCAAGAGCTGAGAAAACGGGCCACGGTGGCCGCCTCCCCGCCCAGGCGCTGGAAATCCTGCTGCACCTGGCTGTCCCGCCGGGGTGTGGGCAGGTAGGGCACATAGATCAGATCATCGGCGCTGATCGTGCCGTAGCAGATCACATCGTATTCGAAGTCACTCGCGGGCATGGGCTGGTCTCCGCAACTGAACGAATTGCCGTATCGTTCCGCGGCCAACAGTGGCGTCTAGCCCACCCTGGCCATCAGAAGCTGGCGGTCGACGCCGCGCTCGATCTCCCACGGGTAAACGATCCAGGCATCGGTGACCGCGGCGTAATAGTCGGGCGCCGCGTCGCGGAACATGCTTTCGGCCGGCTTGTAGTGCAGCACACACAGCTCAGGGCTGGCGCCGGCCGCCTCGATGCGCGATTTGACGGTCATGATGGTGCGCCCGCTGTCCCAGACATCATCCACCACCAGGATGCGCCGGCCGCGCAGCAGCGAGTCGCCGGGAAACTGCAAGAAGGTCGGCCAGGCCAGCCGCTTCTGCACGCCGGTGTGAAACTCCACGGCCGCGGTCAGGATATATTTGATGTCCAGCGCCTCGCTGAGGATGCCGCCGGGCACGATGCCGCCGCGGGTGATCATCAACAGCGCGTCGTAGGCGCCGCGAAACTGCGGCAGCAGCTCATGGATCAGTCGGTCAACGTCGCTCCAGGAGAGCACTTCTTTGCGCGGGGGGGCGTCTTGGGGGAACTGAGGGAAGTGGGGGGAACTCATGGAAACTCCTGGGAATGGGAGCCATCAAGGCGCCGTTCTCTGGATAAAGGGCGCGGCCAGGGCGGCCAGCTCAGCCTGCTGGGCCTCATTCAGATCGACCAACGGCGGGCGCACCGCAGTCCGCGCCAGGCCAGCGAAGAGGGTGAGCAGGAATTTGGTGGCCGCGTGCATGGAGGGGGAGCGCTCCAGCCAGCCACGCACCAGGTTGACCTGCTCCTGGACAAAGGTGGGGTCGTCGCCCGCCAGCACGGCCTGGCGCACCGCTTGCAGCCAATCGGGAACCAGGTTGCCGCCCGCGGTGATGACGCCAGCCACGCCGGCCGCCGTGGCCCGGGCGGCGAGGCTGTCGCTGCCGGCAAAAACCCGCAACTCCGGGAAAAGCCGGTTCCAGTGGATGATGCTCTCGAAGTCGCCGCTGGAGTCCTTGAGGCCCGCCACGCAGCCGGGATGCGACTCGGCCAGCCCGGCCACCACGGCATCCCCGATGGGTACCGCGCTCAGCTTGGGAAAATGATAGAGCAGCAACTGCTGGCCCGGCTGCAAGGCTGCATCGCACAGCCGCTGGTAATAGGCCAGCACACCGGTATCGCTGACGTTCTTGAAAAAGAAGGGGGGAATGACCAGCACCGCATCGGCGCCGGCGGCAAAGGCATGACGGGTCAGCGCCACGGTGTCGGGCAGGCTGGCGCAGCCTGTGCCGGGCACGACCGCCAGGCCGTCGGCCGCGTCCAGCGCGTTGTCGATCACGCTCTTGCGCTCGGCCACGCTCATGGCCGGCCCTTCGCCGTTGGTGCCCAGGGGAACGATGCCATCGCAGCCGCGCGCCCGCAGCCAGGCCAGGTGGCGGCGCATCCAGCCATGGTCGATGGCCAGGCTGACAGGATCAAAGGGGGTGACGTTCGCGGCGAAAACGCCGGCCAGTCGGCTCATTGGGGGGGCTCCTCCAGGGTGCGCTGGGCCATGCGGCCGCCCAGCAGGCCGCCCAGCACCTGCAACAAAAAGCCCGCGGCCACCGGCACGCTCAGCCCGACGGTCAGATAGTTGAGCAGCAGGTTGGCCGCGGCGACCAGCAGGCCGATCAGCAGGCCGTGCATCAGCGGCTCCTTGCCGACCCGGGTGGCCACCCGAAAGCTGACCCAGACGACGATCAGGGCGATCGCCACCGTCATGGCCGCGTCGAACTCGCGCCATTGCGAAAGGCCAAAGATCTGGGCAACAAAGGCCGCGCCCAGGGCCAGCGCCATGACGTACATGGCGTTGAGGGCCACGGCGGGCCAGTTGATTTGGCGCCAGTCAATCGAGGACATGGGATCGCTCCGGTGGATGCGGTGCGCAGCACGCTGCTGCGCCAGCGGAATGTGCATTGTACCACAGGCAGCGCGGCCTCACAATTTCACATGAAACGGGTTGCGGGCAGGAGGAAGGCGACGCTGCGGGCGGCCAGGCTCAGCTCGCCGGCCAGCTCCTGGCCGTGCAGGTCGATCCAGCGGCCGGACGGCAGCGCGAGCTGGCCGTTGCGCAGGCTGGCGTTGACGGCGATCAACACTTCGTCGCCGGCATGGGCGCGGCGGGCCAGCCACAGGCCGCGCGCGTCGTCCAGGGCCAGGGTCTCGATCGCGCCGTGGGCCAGAGCCGGATGGCTGCGACGGAAGGCGATCAGGCGCTGGAACTCGGCCAGCAACGCCCGGTCCTGGCTGGCGCCCCACAGCATGGGATGGCGCGCCTCCTCGCGGTAGTGGCCCTTGGCCCGCGGCTGGCTCAGGCCAACCTCGGCGCCGTAGTAGATGATGGGCGTGCCGCCGAAGCCCAGCAGCAGGGCCGTGGCCATGCGCAACAGATGCTTGTCGTTGCTGGCGCCCCAGAGAAACCGGTTCATGTCATGGTTGTCGATGAAGGCGGGGCGGGTGAAGCTGGCCGGGAAGTAGCGCTGGGTGCGCTGCACCGCGGCGGCGAAGCGGCTGACGGGGATCAGCGGCGCGGGCGCGGCGCAGAGCAGGCGCACCTGGCGGGTGAAGCCGAAGTCGAGGCAGCCATCCAGCCGGCCGGCATAGCTGCGCAGGCTATCGCTGCCCTGCGTCACCTCGCCGAAGATCCAGCAGTCGGGGTTGACCTCTTTGCAAGCCGCGCCGAAGGCGCTCCAGAAGTCGTGGCTGGGCCCGGCCGCGTAGTCCAGCCGATAGCCGTCCACGCCGAACTCCCGCAGCCAATAGCGCGCTGCATCCAGCAGATAGCGCCGCGCCTCGGGGTGGTCGTGATCGAACTGGGGCATGTTGGCCGCGGTGAAGAAACAGCGATAGCCATGCTGATAGGCCGGGCTGAAGTCGTAGAGCTGGCGCGCCGGGCTGGCCGGATCGGCCAGCGCCTGCTGGAAGAGGGGGAACTGGTCGCTGCTGTGGTTGGCCACGAAGTCCAGGATCACCCGCAGCCCGCGGCGATGGGCTTGTTCCACCAGCTCGGCCAG
>JAKQCW010000291.1 GCA_029558955.1 Chloroflexota bacterium | reverse complement strand
CGTATCGAGACCAGCGAGCGGGCCACACCTGGGCAACCATCGGGTCTCGATACGGTTCTGGCGGCGACTCTCGGCCTGTGAAAGCCCATTGCGCGCCGCAAAGATCGCTGGCCGACGCCGCCAGAACCTACTCGACCCACGTATACGGCGCACTGGGAGCAACTGCCGGGTTGCCAGACCCCAGGTAAAAAAAGGCGTCCCGTCCGGGCAAAACCGGACGGGACGCCTTTGAATCAGCCGTTATCCGGCGTCGAGGCTGTCGATCGCGTCGCGCACGACCTGGGCGCTGGCTGCCAGCTTGGCCTGCTCTTCGGCGTTCAGCGGCAGCGGGAAGGTGGCCAGCACCCCCTGGCCGCTGACCAACTGGGGCAGGGAGACTGTCACATCCTTGACGCCGGCCACATCGGCCAACGGGGTGCATACCGTCAACACGGAGCGCTGATCGTTGATCACGATTCCCACGATGGCCGCCAGCGCCGCGCCGATGCCATAGAAGGTCGCGCCCTTGCCGGCGATGATGTCGCGCCCGGCATAGCGCACCTCCTCGTCGATCTGCTGGCGCGTCTCGTTATCCAGCGTGATCTGGCGCAGGTCGCAGAACTCCTCCAACGGCAGGCCGCTGACCGTGGTGCGCGACCAGGTCAACACCTCCGAGTCGCCATGCTCGCCCACCACATAGCCGTGCACATGCCGCGAGTCCACGTCCAGGTTGCGGGCCAGGATCGAGCGGAAGCGGGCCGTGTCCAGCGTGGTGCCGGAGCCGATCACATGGCTGGCCGGCGCGCCGGCCTCCACGGCATAGCGCGCCGCCAGATGGGTCATGATGTCCACCGGGTTGGTGGCGATCACCAGGATCGCGTTGGGCGCGTGGCGCAGAATCTTGGGCACCACCTCCCTGAACACCCCGGCGTTCTTCTGCAAGAGCTGCAAGCGGGTCTCGCCCGCGCTGCGACCGACGCCGGCCGAGATGATCACCGCACGCGCACCCTCCAGGGCGTCGTAGTCGCCCGCCGCCACCCGCATGGGATGGGCAAAGGGCGTGGCATGCATCAAGTCGGCCGCTTCGGCCTGCGCACGCTTGGGATCATAGTCGACCATCACGATCTGGCCGCCGATGCCTCGCTGGATCAAGGCGTAGGCAGCCGTCGAACCTACTCGTCCACTGCCAACGATACCGATTTTCATAGGACGCCTCCTGGCTCAAAGCGGTTTTCTTTGCTGGCTCCGAACTCAAAAACCCGATCGGGCCAGCGAACAAGTGCATTATAACCGCGTGTGTATTATTGCACAAGCTAGGACAAACAAGATACCTGCGCCCCGTTGCCGGCCCGCCGAAGGCTCGACTCCAGGTCGGCCATCGTCGAAGCTAGTACAAGTTGGCGTAAATAACTCTTCAGTTTACCTGCTCCCACCTGCTCCCGGCGGATCCGTGATCCGCCGGGTTTGCGCCCACAACGCCGCCGGTTCACGGAACCGGCTTGAGCAGTGAGTGAAGACCGCTTTAGGCCGACGTGACCTGGTACAAATTGGCG
>JAKQCW010000288.1 GCA_029558955.1 Chloroflexota bacterium | reverse complement strand
GTTGACCGTTCATCGACGTTAGCCCTCTCCGGGATGCGCCCGTTAGCGCGCAACGGCTTCGCCTCAGCACAACGCGGTCTGGGCGCTGAGCCGGTCAAGGCCCCAGCCGGGGCAAATGGTGGTGGCACCACGAAGGTTTTATAGCGCCCTCGTCCTCCTGTAGGATGAGGGCGTTTTTTGCGTATGGGTTGCGTTTTTTGGAACGGGTTCTTGAGAGATGAGTAATGAGTAACGAGTAACCCGGAGGTGGTTTGCGTCACAGCGCGCACTTCCGGTTACGAGTTACTCGTTACTCGTTACGCTGCACACAGAGGCAAATATGTCAAACATGAATCGAATACCAACCACACAAGTCAAAGAACACATCGGCCAGCGCGTGCGGGTGCAGGGCTGGCTGCATGCCCTGCGACGCATGGGCGGCGTGACCTTCGTGGTCGTGCGCGATGGCTGGGGCACGATGCAGGCTGTCAGCGAGGATGAGGCGGAGCTCGCCCCCCTGCTGGCGGCCGGCGCCGGCCTGGAGACGGTGTTGGCGCTGGAGGGCATGGTCACGGCCGAGGCCCAGGCGCCAGGCGGCGTGGAGCTGCGCCAACTGGCCGTGGAGGTGATCACGCCGGTGTCGGAGGCGCCGCCGCTGCCGCTGCACAAGCGCCAGCTCAAGGCGAGCCTGCCCACGGTGCTGGATCATGCAGTGGTGGCCAACCGGCACCCGGCGCGGCGCGCGGTCTTTCGGCTGGCGGCCGGAGCCATGGCCGGCTTTCGGGCCACGCTGACCGATCGCGGCTTCAGTGAGATCCAGACGCCCAAGATCGTCGCCTCGGCCACAGAGAGCGGCAGCAACGTCTTTCAGCTTGACTACTTCGGCCGTCCCGCCTACCTGGCGCAGAGCCCACAGTTCTACAAACAGATCATGGTGGGCGTCTTCGAGCGTGTCTTCGAGGTGGGGCCGGTCTTCCGGGCCGAGCCGCACGACACCACCCGCCACGTCAACGAATATGTCAGCCTGGACGTGGAGTTCGGCTTCATCGAGAACCACTTCACGGTGATGGCGCTGGCGCGGGAGGTGATCGCCGGCATCCTGGGCCGGCTGGAGCGGGAGTGCGCGGCTGAGTTGACATTGCTGGAGGCGCGCCTGCCGGCCGTGCCCGCCGCGATCCCCCATATCCACTTCGCCGAAGCGCAGGAGCTGATCGTGCAGCGCCACGGCGTGGACGTGCGCGGCGAGCCGGACCTGTCGCCGCAGGACGAGCGCTGGCTGGGCGCCTGGGCGCAGGAGGTGCATGGCAGCGACTTCCTCTTCGTCGTCGGCTATCCCATGGTCAAACGGCCCTTCTACACCCATCCCGACCCTGGCCGGCCAGGCTACAGCAACTCCTTCGACCTGCTCTTCCGCGGGGTGGAGCTGATCACCGGCGGCCAGCGGCTGCACCGTTACGACGACTATCTGGCCGCGCTGAGCCAGGCCGGCTATCCGCTGGCACCCTTCGAGAGCTATCTGGAGGCCTTCCGCTACGGCATGCCGCCGCACGGCGGCTTCGCCATCGGCCTGGAGCGGCTGCTGATGCAGTTGCTGGACCTGCCCAATCTGCGATTGGCGACGCTGTTTCCGCGCGACCTCAATCGTGTGACGCCGTGACCCGTAACCTGGGATCACCGGGAAACACCTGCACTTGCACCTGATGCAAGTGTGAAGTCTCCCGGCTTCATAACGGCGCCCCGTCAACGGGGCTGAATATGCGCCGGCGCGCCAGCCCGTTTATGAAAGTTAAGGAGTAACCGCTCAGCCGCGGGTGCGAACACGTTGATTTCGATACGGCGGCCTACTCAATCAACGTGTTCGCACCCGCCGCTGAGCAGTTACCTGCCGCATCATAAGCCGGCCATGCCGCAGTTCCCTGCTTGCCATTCCCAGCGCTTATGAGTACTATGGGGCCACGCTGGCGTTTGACCCCACCCTGATGGTCGGACGAAGGATCGACGACGATCCACAGCCAGCAGCAACGAAGCACGGGAGACTCTGTATGACTGCAACATTCACCATCGGACTGCCCCAGATGCACCACGAGGCCGGCGAGCGCCGGGCCTTCCTACCTTCTTTCGTTGCCCACATGGAGCGGTTGGGCGCACGGGTCACTCTGGAGACCGGCTACGGCGCGGGCATGGGCTATCGACCTGGCGACTATCGCCGGGCCGCACCTGGGGTGCGCTTCGCCCCGCTGGAAGAGGTCTTCAGCCAGGATTACGTGCTGGTGGTGCGCTATCCCAGCGACGCCGAGATCGACCTGATGCGGCCGGGCGCCTGTTTGATCACCATGAGCCATTATCCCACCCGGCCGGAGCGGGTGGCCGATCTGCGCCAGCGCGGACTGGAGGTCATCTCCCTGGATTCGATCAAGGATGACGTGGGCCGGCGTCTGATCGAGAATCTGCGCTCGGTGGCCTGGAATGGCGTCGAGGTGGCCTTTCAGGTGTTGGCCGAAAGCTATCCTGTGCCAGGCTTCATCAGTCCGCAGCGGCCCCCCATCCGGGTGACGCTGGTCGGCGGCGGGGCCGTGGGCAGCCACGTCATGGGCGCAGCCATTCACTACGGCGATGACGCGCTGCGCCGCCGCATGGTTGAGCTGGGCGCGCCGGGGGTGCAGGTCACGGTGGTGGACTACGATCTGACCGGCCATCACACGGTCATGCGCCAGATCCTGGCCAACACCGACATCCTGGTCGACGCCACCCAGCGCCCTGATCCCAGCCGGGTGGTAATCCCCAACGACTGGCTCGATGACATGCCGCAGCACGCGGTGCTGGTCGATCTCTCGGTGGACCCCTGCGACTGCACCGTCGATCCGCCCAAGGTCAAGGGCATCGAGGGCATCCCGCAGGGCAATCTGGACCAGTACATCTTCTGGCCCGACGACCCGGCCTGGGACCACGGGATGCCCTGCCTGTCTGCCCGTCATCGCCGCACTGTGGTCTCCTGCTATTCCTGGCCAGGTCTGCATCCCAAGGCATGCATGGAGGTCTATGGCCATCAGATGCGGCCGATCATGCGCGCGCTGATCAGTCACGGCGGGCTGGCCGGCATCGACCCCCACGGGCGCTTCTTCGAGCGCGCCATCGCCCGCGCCCAGCTCAGCCGCTGGACGATCTGACGGGCACGGTCGGAGACCGGCCGAGATGGGAGTGATCTTGCTGTGGCCGGTCTCTGACCGTGCCACGCCCACGCTTTTTGGAGGTGTAACATGACCCCGCCCCACAGCATTGGCTTTCCCCGCATGATGAAAGAGCCCGGTGAACGGCGCGTCTTTCTCCCTGAATTCATACAGCATCTGGCCCAGCATGGCCTGAACGTCTACGTGGAGGACGGCTACGGCTCGCGTTCCGGCTTCACCTTCGACGACTACCGTCAGGGCAATGAGTTGGTGCGCATGTGCAGCCATGAGCAGGCCTATCAGCAGGATCTGGTGATCGTGCTGCGCTCGCCGACGACCGAGGAGTTCGAGCTGATGCCGGCCGGCGCAGGGCTGATCTCCATGCTGCACTATCCCACCCGGCCGCAGCGCGTCGACCTGCTGCGCCGGCGGGGCATTCAGGCCATCTCCCTGGACAGCATCGTCGCCGACAACAACCTGCGCCTGGTGGAGAACATGAAAGCTGTGGCCTGGAACGGCCTGGAGGCGGCCTTCGACCTCTTGCAGCGCCGCTGGCCGGAACTGCGCCGGCCCGACGGCGAGCCGATTCGCGTGCTGATCCTGGGCGCCGGCATGGTGGGCAAGCACGCGGTCGAGGCGGCCACCAAGCTGGGCAATGTGACGCGCAATCAGCAGCATATGCAGCGGGAAGGGCCGGGCGCGCTGGCCCTGGTCGTGGGCCGCAACATCACCGACAATGCCGCGACCATGCGCCGGCTCTGCGAACAGGCCGACATCCTGGTGGACGCGGTGCAGCGCCGCGACCCCTCGCAGCCGGTGGTGCCCAACGCCTGGATCGGCTGGCTGCCGGAGCACGCGGTCATCGCCGACCTGGCTGTGGACCCGTACACCCTGGACGCTGACCCGCCGGTGGTGCGCGGGGTGGAGGGGATCCCCCAGGGCAGCCTGGACAAGATCATCTTCCTGCCTGACGATCCAGATTGGGATGAGACGGTGCCGGCGTCGATCCCCAGCCAGCAGCGCCGGGCGGTGGTGTCGTGCTATTCGTGGCCCGGCGTCCACCCCGAATCCTGCATGCGCCACTACGCCCAGCAACTGACCCCCCTGCTGGAGCCGTTGCTGCACAAGGGCTACGATCGTCTCTCCCTGTCGGGCGGCTATTTCGAGCGCGCTATCTATCGCGCCACGCTGCGCGCCTGGCTGCGCTCTGAGCACTACGAGGCCCGGCCGCGCTGAAGCGCCGGATGCCAACGTTTGTCGCTGCGACTCCAATCAGGTACAATAGCGGCGCTGTAGCGAGAGCTGCGCCAATGCCGTTCGGAAAGGGTTTCCCCTGCCTGGCGCTGGGCTGCCCACCCATTGTTTGAAAGCAGTTTGCACTCATGGCCCGCCAACCCAAGGAATGGATCGTCTATCCACAAGCCCCCGACAGCCATTTTGCCCGACTTTCCCACGTGGCGCCGCTGTTGGTACAACTGCTGTGGAACCGCGGCATCACCGAACCGGCCGCGGTGGAGGCCTTCCTGTCCGGCGAGACGCGACCCGATGATCCTTTTCGCATCAAGGGGATGAACGAGGCGGTCACCCGCATCCGGCGCGCCATCCGCCAGGGGGAGCGCATGGTGGTCTATGGCGACTTCGACGCGGACGGCGTGACCTCCACGGCGCTGCTGGTGCAGACGCTGAGCGCGCTGGGCGGCTTTGTGCGGCCCTATATCCCCCACCGCGTCGACGAGGGCTATGGCCTGAACATCAACGCCCTGGCCGAGCTGGCCCGCGAGGGACAACAGTTGATCATCACCGTCGACTGCGGCATCCGCTCGGTGGAGGAGGTGGCCTTTGCCAACCGCCAGGGGCTGGATGTGATCGTCACCGACCACCATTCCATCGGCCCGCAACTGCCCCCTGCTCTGGCTGTGATCAACCCCAAACGCCCCGACTGTCCCTATCCTTTCAAGGGCCTGGCCGGCGTCGGTCTGGCCTACAAGCTCGCCCAGGCGTTGCTGCGCACCCACGATAAGACGCCCATACGCAATGGATTCGTCGCGGACCTGCAGGAGGGCGATCTGCTGGACCTGGTGGCGCTGGGCACGGTGGCTGACCTGGCGCCGCTGCTGGATGAGAACCGCACGCTGGTGCAGCGCGGCCTGGCGCGGCTCAATCGCACCCAACGGCCCGGCCTGCAGGCCATGATGGGGGCGGCGGGCGTGGCGCCGGGCCAGGTCACCTCCACGACCATCGGCTTTGCCCTGGGGCCGCGGCTCAACGCGGCCGGCCGGCTGGACAGCGCCATGCTCAGCTATGAGCTGCTGGCCACCGACGATGTGTTCAAGTCCAGCCAGTTGGCCGGGCAGCTCAACGCGCTCAACGCCCGCCGGCAGCAGGTCACCGCCGAGGCCTTCGAGCAGGCCCAGGCGCAGATCGAGGCTGATGAGGCTGAGAGCTTTTTGCACGTGGCGGCCAGCGAGCACTTTCTGGCCGGCATCGTGGGCCTGGTGGCTGGCCGGCTGGTGGAGCAGTACCATCGGCCGACCATTGTCATGGAGCTGGGCCCGCAGCAGAGCCGCGGCAGCGCGCGCAGCATCGCCCAGTTCGACATCACGGCCGCGCTGGACCGTTGCGCCCAGGAGGGGCTGCTGGTGCGCCACGGCGGCCATGCCGCGGCCGCCGGCCTGACGGTGGAGAATGGCAAGCTGAAGACGCTGACCAGCCGCCTGCGTGAGATCGCGGCCGAGGAGCTGGCCGACAAGGATCTGCGCCCATCGCTGGTGATCGACGCGGAGGTCCCCCTGGGCCCCATGGACTTTGCCAAGCTGGGCCAGTTGCAGGAAATGGAGCCGACCGGCTATGCCAACCCGCAGCCGCGCCTGCTCAGCCGCCGGGTGCTGGTGCGCGACACGCGCAAGGTGGGCGCGGATGGCGCGCATCTCAAGATGACCGTCAGCGATCCCGCGGCTGGCTCGCGCGCCAACGTCACCTTCGACGCCATCGCCTTTCGCCAGGGCCACTGGCATGGCCGGCTGCCCGCCCACGTCGATCTGGTCTACACCATGGAAGAGAACATCTGGAACGGCACGCGGCGCTTGCAGTTGGTGGTCGAGGATGTGCGAGCGGCCTCGTGAACGGAGATCGAGCGCCATGATCATTCGCATCGCCAAAGTTGGAAGCCGCAACCGGGTGGTGCTGCCGCCCGAGGTGATGGACGCGCTGGGCATCGCCGAGGGCGACGCCCTCTTCTTCGTCGTGGGCCAGAACGGCGTGCGCCTCAGCCGCAGCCCTGAGACCTTCGGCGAATACCTGCAACTGCACGCCGGCGCGCTGCCGGCCTCGGATGACCCCGATGACCTCGACTCGCGCCAGATGCATTTCGACTGGTATCAGGAGAACATGATTCCCGATGAGCACACCGACCGCTGACAAGCCCGCGCGCTGGAAGCGCCTATCCCTACCCCTGCGCATCGGCCTCGCGGCCGCCGCGCTGGCCATTCTCCTGGCCCTGATCGGCATCGCCCGCGGCAACGTGCCGGCCAACCCGCTGAGCATCCTGCTGGCCCTGTTGATCTCCGGCGGCGCCTGGGGCCTGGTGGCCTGGGCCGTGGCCACGGCAGCGGTGGATGTGGAGAGTAACTCGTAACTCGTAATTCGTAACCCGGAATGGCGGGAGGTGTGTTTGGTTTGCGGGATGCGTGATGCGTGATGCGTAACGAGTAATGCGTAACCGGAATGGCGGGAGTCGTGTCTGGTTTGCGTAACTCGTAACTCGTAACTCGTAACCCGGAATGGCGGGAGTCGTCTCTGATTTCCGGGTTCCGGGTTACATCTGATGGTTCGGTCATTTTTTGAGCGTTTTCTCAAATTCAGGCCATCCCGTATTTAGTACTCCTTTAGTCAAGAGCAACTATATACAGCCGGCGGCCCTAGTCGTCCATCCGGCCACGTCAGCAATGGCACGGTTTCGGGCTTGCGAGTCGGTCGGCAGATGGTTTGAACACACTTGCAAGTTTACGATAACGACGATATCCGCCCAAATTCTCGAAACAACCTCGTAAAATGACCGAACCATGAGCATACTGCGCCATATCTTGGCTTTCGTTGTGCCCGAGATTGATTTCTCTGTAAAGTGCGGGTTGTGCCGCACAAAATTCCACTACACACTTTGGAGGTGCATGATGCAAGTTGTACGCTCAGAAGACATCTGGAAGTTCATCGAACGCCGCACAGATGCTCAAGGAGTAGGCTCGAGATCCTGGAGCGATATCTTTCCGCCCAATGAGTTTCTGGAGCTTTCTGGTACCAACCCCATTATGTTGCGAGTTTTCGAAGCATATCAAGATGTGCCGCCGGATCCAGAACTTGAACGACTTCTTGATGACATCGGCCAATGGCGTTTACGCACCGAGATTGGTCCTGACAGCCCGTTTCTAGACCCAACGGATCCCAGTATCTGGCACCCTGTAGGCCCGGGCTCTGTTCCCATCACGCTGCCGAAAGGCGTGCTATCAGTCGAGGTGGGTGGCGTGACAGGAGCGATGAATCCTCCAATGAACTGGAAAGGTAACGGACCACGTCACTTTACCAAGAAGCAAGCCGAAATCAGAACCGCTGAATGGCGTGTGACTGGAGGACAAGTCGAGTTCACGCTGTGCGATGGCTCAAGTGAATGGGGACTATGGACGCAGGTCGATAGTTTTGCCCTAAAGCCAGGTAAGAGCCACAATAAGGTATATCGCCAAAAGGCGTATGTTAAGGATCACTGGTGGTCGCTGACGGTTAAGGCGACTTCATCAACTTGTGAGTTCGTGGCGCCGCCATTCGCCTATTAAGGGAACGACGTGAGCCGGCCCCACCACCTCGCTCTCCTCATCGCCGCACCGCGCGGGGTCATCTCGCACTTCGCAACGTTGGCTCTGGCCAGGGCGGTGACCGCGGGCGACTGGCTGGCTGGAATCGAGACCATCGTCCAGCAGGAGGTGCGGGCCAACCGGCTGCCGTCATTCTATCGCCCCCATCTCGCGGTGCTCGGCGATGTGAACCGCCGCCTGCCGGGCGCGCCTGAGAGCGTCGGAGCATAGGACTGGACGATCCGGTGCACAGGCGCGGCCGGTTTCCCGGCTGCGCCTGTGCATGGACTGGCGCTGACCATCACGCCGCCTCGACCGCGGCTCCCTCTGGCAGTTGGTCCTCTGGGACGGGCTCCAGGTCGGCCCCGGCGATCTTGTGCAGGACGTGATCGAACTGGGCGCGGCTGCCCTGCCGGCCGCCAGCCTGGCCAGCGTCGTCGGGGAGGGCGCGGGAGGGGCGCCCCTGTCAAGAGGAACCTACCCGTGGCAGATTTGCATCTCACGCCGCATCTGTAGCAGGTGCAGCATTCGATGGGCTTTGTCCTGCCGCTGAACCCGAACGCCGAACCTGAGGACTATGGACACCGACACCGTCTACGAAAACTTCGATCTTTTCATCGGCTATGGCCCCAAGGGGTATCAGGCGAGGGTGCTTTACTCGCCGGCCGGCAACGCCCGGGACGATTTCGCCTTGCCGCTGGACCAGGAGGCCATTGCCAACGTTCTGTGGAGCTCCATGGGGGCCAGCCGCCAGCTTGGCGTCGCCGATCCGGGCAGCGAACCGTTCGACGTGGAGGCGCTGGGCCGCAGTCTGTACGATGCGGTGTTCGGCGGCCCCGTCGGCGCCAAGCTGCGCGACAACCTGATCATCGCCGGCGAACGCGGGATCGGGCTGCGCATCCGCCTGCGGGTCGCCGACGACCTGCCGGCGCTGGCCGATCTGCCGTGGGAATACCTCTGCTCGCCGCAAGGGGATACCCTGGCCCGCTCCAGCCGGACGCCGCTGGTGCGCTACCTGGAGGTGGGCTGCGGCGAGCCGCTGACGTCCGTGCGCCCGCCGCTGCGGGTGCTGGCGGTGTTGTCCGACCCCAAGGACGTGACGCGGCTGGAGGTGGAAAAGGAGTGGCAGCGGCTGCGCGAGGTCACCAGCCCCCTGGAGGAACGGGGCCTTCTGCGGCTGGAACGGCTGGCCAACCCGACGCCGGCGCGGCTGCGCAGCCAGTTGCGCCAGCCGGTTCATGTGCTGCACTTCGTCGGCCACGGCTTCTTCGACTCCGCGCAGAACGTCGGCGGCCTGATTTTCGAGAATAAGGCGGGCAACTCGCGCGTGATCACTGCGGCGGAGCTGGCCGAGCTGCTGGCGGACAGCCGCTCGCTGCGGCTGGTCTTTCTCAACGCCTGCGAGGGCGCGGCCAGCGGGCGCAGCGACTCCTTCGCCGGCGTGGCGCAGAGCCTGGTGCAGCGCTGCCTGCCGGCCGTGCTGGCCATGCAGTTTCCCATCAGCGACCCGGGGGCCATCGCGCTCAGCCGCGAGTTCTACCGCGCCCTGACCGACGCCTATCCCATCGACGCCGCGCTGAGCGAGGCGCGCAAGGCGATCCGCGAGGAAGGGGGGCCGTTGGAGTGGGGCACGCCGGTGCTCTTCAGCCGCTCCGACGACAACCGGCTGATCGACATGCCGGAGGGCGACGCGCGGCCGGTCATCGAGCGCCAGCCGTGGGAGCCGGAGACGGTGCTGATCGAGGGCGGCGCGTTTTTGATGGGCAGCCAGCCGGGCGATGGGATTCCCGACCACGAGACGCCGCAGCACGAGGTGTCCTTGCCGGATTACCGCATCGGGCGCTATCCGGTGACGAACCGCGAGTATTGGGAGTTCGTGCGGCGCGAGCAGAACTCCCCCGATCAGCCGCTCGACGCCGGCTGGTTCAACCGTGAGCCGCCCAGGGATCGTCTCGATCACCCCGTGACCGGCGTCGATTGGCGCGACGCGGTGCGCTACTGTCGCTGGTTGAGCGCTGTGACGGGGCGGCGCTACCGGCTGCCCAGCGAGGCGGAATGGGAGAAGGCGGCCAGTTGGGACAGGGACGGTGCGCCGCCGGCCAGCGCCGAGAAACCCGCTGAACAGAAGCGCACCTATCCGTGGGGCGAGGCGCCGCCCGATGCGACCCGCTGCAACGTGGCCAGCGGCGGTGCAATGGCGGTCAATGCGCACCCCTCCGGCGCCAGCGCCTGCGGCGTCGAGGACCTGTTGGGCAATGTCCAGGAGTGGACGCGCACGCTCTGGGCGCCATATCCGACGAACGCGGTCGCTGCTGAGCGCAACATCGACGACGCGGCCCGGTTGACGCCGCAGGATCGGCTGGTGCAGCGCGGCGGCTCCTATCGCTCTGTCCCCGGCGAGCTGCGCTGCACGGCGCGCGGCAGTGCAGCGCCCGACAGCAAGATCGCCTGGCGCGGCTTTCGCGTCGCAGTGGAGGTGTAACCATGGTCAAGATCAAGAGCACGGCGCCGGTCGTCCTGCAAGCTGACAGCTCCAGCCTGAGCAAGCTGATCCGGCGCGGCAACGTGCTGCCCATGATCAGCGGCGAGGTGCTGGACGATCTGGTGTTGGGCGGCCACAACGCCATCGTCGCCGCCTACGCCCAGGAGGTCGGCTATCCACTGCCGGACACCACCGCGCTGCACAAGGTGGCCAAGTATCAAAGCCTGACGAAGCGCTGGAAGGACCAGAAGCTGAAGCAGGACTACCTGGACCAGGTGGCCGGCTACGTGCTGGAGCTGGCGCGCGGCAACGGGACCAGCGCCGATGAAATCGACGAGGCGCTGGACCAGGCTGAACGGCTGACGGCCTCCCAGTTCGCGCGCCGCCTGCACTACCCGCCGCTGCGCAAGGATCCCGACGACCCGCTGGAGATCCTGGCCAACCTGGGCCTGCCCATCTACCTGACCACCAGCCCCTTCTCGTTCATCGAGATGGCGCTGGCCAACGGCGGGCGCTATCCCCGGAGCGAGATGTGCCGCTGGCATCCGGGGCTGGACAAGGCGCCTTCGGTGTTCAACAACGCGGGCTGGTCCGACAACGAGCCTGAATGTGAGCACAACAAGCGCGACGGCGTCTACGAGCCGTGCCCGCACAAGCCGCTGGTCTTTCACCTCTACGGCATCGACGAACACCCCGATTCGCTGGTTCTGACCGAGGACGATTACCTGACCTTTCTGATGGCCGTTTCGCAGGGGCGCGGCAAGGATCAGGGGGTGGACCCGGTACACGACGTGGTGAAGGGGGCCTTGCAGCGCTCGGCCCTGCTGTTGGTAGGGTTCAGCCTGGCGTCATGGAGCTTTCGGGCGCTGTATTGGGGGCTGATGAAGCTGATGCCGGAGGCCAAGGTCTACGAGCGCTACTGCTGCCTGCAACTGGTGCCCAGCGAGAAGGAAAAGCAGTATCTGGACAGCTACCTGCGCCAGGACGCCCGCTTCGACGAGGTGTACTGGGAGGACGACGTTCCTGAATTCATTCGCCGGGTGCTGAAACCGGCCCTGTAGATGAGGTTGTTGCCATGACATCTGCACCCAAGATCACCGGCAATCCATATGTTGGCCCGCGCACCTATCTGCGCGAGCAGGGACGGCTCTTCTTTGGCCGCGAGCGCGAGGCGCGCGATCTGTCGGCGCGCGTCATGTCGGAGCGGCTGCTGCTTTTCTACGCCCAGTCCGGCGCGGGCAAGAGTTCCCTCATCAACGCCCGCCTGATTCCGAACCTGCAGAAGAACAGCTTTGCCGTGTTGCCGGTGGCGCGTGTCAGCGGCGACCTGCCCCCCACCGTCGCCAGCGTCGACAACATCTTCCTCTTCAACCTGATGACCAGCCTGCTGGACAAGCGCGTCGGCGACCCCAACCGCTTTGCCCACCTGTCGCTGAAGGGCTTTCTGGACGGTCTCAGCAGCGAGGACGGGGCGACGTTCGACTATCAGCCCGCGGCGGCAGAAGCGGAGCCGGAGCCGCCGGCCGCGTCCGCGCCCTATGTCCTGATCCTGGACCAGTTCGAGGAGATCGTCACCGGACATCCGGGCCGCTGGCAGGAGCGGGAGGACTTTTTTCGCCAGCTCAACCAGGCGCTGGTGGACGATCCCAACCTGTGGGTGCTGCTGACGCTGCGCGAGGACTATGTGGCGGCGCTGGACCCGTACAAGCCGCTGATGTTCAACCGGCTGCACGCCACCTTTTTCATGCAGCGCATGGAGGAGGCGGCGGCTCTCGAAGCGGTGCGCAAGCCGGCCGAGTTGGGTGCGCGTCCGTTTGCCCCCGGCGTGGCCGAAAAGCTGGTGGAGGACCTCTTGCAGGTGCGCGTGCCCGGCCAACAAGACACGGTCAAGGGGCAGTATGTCGAGCCGGTGCAGCTTCAGGTGGTGTGTTACCAGCTCTGGCAGACGCTGACGGTCACCGCGCCGCTCTGGCGGCTCAGCGAGAGGGGCAAGAAGCCGGTCCACATCACTTTCGAGGATCTGGAGAAGGCGGGCGACGTCAACCAGGCGCTGGAGAGTTTCTATGACGACACGATTCAGGACACGGTGGAGAAGCTCCAGCAGACGCCGGACGCGCCTGCGACCGGCGCGCGGCAGTTGCGCTCCTGGTTCGAGGAGGAGTTGATCACCGACGTCGGCACCCGCAACCTGGTTCGCCAGGCCGAGACGATGACCGGCAGCCTGCCCAACGGCGCGGTGCGCGAGCTGCAGCGGCGTTTTCTGGTGCGGACAGAGACCCGATCGGGCGACGCCTGGGTCGAGCTGATCCACGACAGGTTTGTGGAGCCGGTTCGCGCCTCCAATCTGCGTTGGCGAGCGGATCGCCGGCGCGAGCAGCCGTGGATCGACGCGGCTTACAGTTGGCACGAGTCGGGCGATCGCCCGGAGACGCGCAACGCGGGGCTGTTGTTGGCCGATTTGAACCTCAAGACCGTGTTGCAGGACACCGCCGGCCAGCAGTTCGAGCACGTCATCATGGAATATCTGGAGGCGTCCAAGGAGGCGCAGGAGAAGCGCGACCAGGAGGCGGCGCTGGGCGCGCTGCGCGTGCAGGCGGAGGAGGAGCGAAAGCGCGCCAACCTGGAAGCGCAGGCGGCCGAGGCGCTGCGTC
>JAKQCW010000272.1 GCA_029558955.1 Chloroflexota bacterium | reverse complement strand
AGCCACCCGCCGTCGGCATAGTGGGCGGCGAGCTGGGGCGATACCCCGAACTGGCTCAGGGTGGCAAGGTCGAACGGCGCCCCGCGGGGGAGTCCCGCCTGCAGCCGCTTGATTACCTGGTGCCTAGAATTTCCATCCATGCTATAAAAATAGCACGGAATCCAATCAATCCCTAGAACTATCGCAAGAACGTGCAGGGAAAGTAGCATAACGTTTGATTTCCATCGCAGAATCTAATCGACCTGCGACCCAGGCCGACCGGCTCTGCCAGCCGCAACCCGCCCTCCTGATCGCGGTCTATGCTGGAGGGCAGGCCCCGACCGGCCGCTCCATGAGGTGAGGTACCACTGAAGCCGAGGCACATGAGCATGACCACCAACACGCACAACGGGAGCTGGAGCCACCGGCTGGGCCGGGGGGCTGGCCGTGCCTGGCGTGGATACCTCCGCCGCGAGCAGCGTGTCGCCGGCTGGCTGGTGACGCGCGGGGTGCCCGCGGGCGCGGCGACGGCGGTGCTCTGGATCGTCAAGCTCGCCGTGCTCGGTGCGCTGCTCTACTCCGCGTTCTGGCTGGCCCTGCTGCTTGCCTTTGCGGTGACTGCTGCATGGTTCGTGCAGCACGACGACGCTGATCAAGAGGAACCGCAACCCGAGTGGAGGGAAGGCCCCAACGGCTTCGGGCTTTATGACAAGAGCGACTGGCGCATCGACCCGCATGTGACCGACGACGACTGAACGGCGGTCACTTCTTCGATACGGCGCTCATTGCCATACCAGCGCCACGCCCCCCAGCGCCCTTGGCGTCCGAGGTGGCGGTGGACAACCCCTGCACGATATTTCCCGTGCGAACGCCTGCCCAAGCCAATGCCATGACCCAAAACGTCGGCAGCACGATGAACATCATCGCCATGACGAAGTTGAGCAGCATGTCGCCAAAGGCGTTGTTCAAGCCGATCAGCGGATCGAAGTTCGTGTGCGGCCTGTCGGCGCCAAACCCCCAGCCGTAGAGCGCGTCCAGGATCGTGCTGTCGATCCAGCGCGCGAGCTGGAACCAGAAGTCCACGAAGAACAGCGCGAACTGGACGCAGCTCACCGTCACCACCGTCTTCAGGTCGTAGGTGCCGATCAGCAGCACCAGCGGGATGCAGATGACGAGCGCCATCTTGAGCATCGTCAGCACCATCGGCAGCGCCTGGCGCACCACGTCCATCGC
>JAKQCW010000267.1 GCA_029558955.1 Chloroflexota bacterium | reverse complement strand
CCGGCTTGAGCAGTGAGTGAAGACCGATCTAGGCCGACGTGTACCTGTGCACCCGGCGGATCCGTGATCCGCCGGGTGTGCGCCCAACAACGCCGCCGGTTCACGGAACCGGCTTGAGCAGTGAGTGAAGACCGATTTAGGCCGACGTGTACTAGTACAAAGCCATCACGCATTACACATTACCATGCTCATCGCCCGCGCCCCCGTGCGCATTTCCCTGGCCGGCGGCGGCACCGACCTGCCGGCCTATTTCAATCAGTTCGGCGGTCTGGTGATCAACACCACCATCGACAAATATTTCTACGTCTTCCTGCGCGCCTTCAGCGAGGGCGAGTCCTTGCAGATCGCTTCCTCCGACTACAGCACCTTCTACCGCCAGGACGCCGCCGCGGCCATCGAGGACGCGCCGCTGGAGGGCGCCCTGCTGTTGCCGCGCACGATCCTGCGCCATTTCGGCATCGAGCAGGGGCTGTCCATGTTCCTCGCCTCGGAGATCCCCCCCGGCACCGGCCTGGGCTCCTCCAGCACCGTCACCGTGGCCATCATCAAAGCGCTGAGCACCGCGCTGGGCCAGCAGTTGAGCAAAGGGGAGCTGGCCGAGCTGGCCTGCCAGATCGAGATCCAGGAGATGGGCATGCCCATCGGCAAGCAGGATCAGTACGCCGCGGCCTTCGGCGGCCTGAACGAGATCGAGTTCAGCGCGCAGGGCTGCCGCGTGACGCCGCTGGACGTGTCGTGGGAGACCAGCCAGCGTCTACAGGACAACCTGATGCTCTTTTTCACCGGCCAGGCGCGCAACTCAGCCGACATCCTCAAGGAACAGACCCAGGCCAGCAAGAAATCCAGCTCCCCCGCGGTGGATGCGCTGCATCGGGTCAAGGCCATGGTGGCCGACGTGCGCCACAGCTTCCTCAGCGGCGACCTGACCGCCTTTGGCCAGTTGTTGCACGAGAACTGGATGCAGAAGAAACGCTTCGCGCCGGGCGTCACCAACCCGCTGATCGACCAGAGCTATGAGACCGCCCGCGCGCTGGGCGCGGTGGGCGGCAAGATCACCGGCGCCGGCGGCGGCGGCTTTCTGATGCTCTACTGCGAGCGGCCTCATCAGCCGGCCATCACCGCGGCTCTGGCCGGCCTGGGGCTGTTGCGCATGGATTTTCGTTTCGACAGCACCGGCGCGCGCGTGCTGATGAACGCCGGCCTGAGCCTGCCGGCCGCGTCTCCAGCCAGTCCAGCCGGCCGGCCGGCCGGAATCAACGGCGCGGCGCTGTGGACTGGCCGGCCGGCTGGCGCGCCCGGCGCCGCGGGCTTGCAGCCGCGTTGACCCACCACCCGTCGAGGAAGGTTGCACCATGAGCAAGTCGGTCAATCGGCGACTGGTGGGGACGCTGATCATCCTGGATAGCATCGGTGTGGCGCTGGCCCTGCTGGTCGCCTACTGGCTGCGCATCGTCAGCGGCCTGTTGCCAGAGCGCGCCTTCGAGGAATTCGCGGTCTATCTGCGCGTCAGCGCCCTGATCGTGCCCATCTTCCTCTTGATCTTCGCCTTCAACAATCTCTACGACGCCCGGCTGATGCGCGGCGGCATGGAGGAATACGCGCGCATCGCCAAGTCCTTCATCTACGGCATCGTCGCGGTCATCCTGCTCAGCTATTGGGTACGCGTCGCCACCCTGAGCCGCGGCTGGTTTCTGCTGATCTTTGTCTTTGGCCTCCTCTTCGTCGGCGGCGGGCGTTTTCTGGTGCGCCGTGCGCTGGCCTGGATCCACCGCCGCGGCCGGCTGCGCACGCGCATGTTGATCGTGGGCGCCAACGAGCAGGGCCAGGCCATCGCACGCCAGTTTCGCGCCGCGGCCGGCGCCGGGATTGACGTCATCGGCTTCATCGACGATTTCCTGCCGGTGGGCGCGCCCGTGCCCATGCCCGACCAGCCCGACGCGCCCTTGCGCGTGCTGGGCGGGCCCGACCGCCTGCACGACGTGGCCCGGCAGCACCAGGTGGACGAGGTGGTGCTGGTCAGCAACGCCGTGGCCTGGGAGACCTTCCAGGAGATCATGCAGCGGCTCAGCGTCGACGCCGACCAGGCCCCCTTCGAGATCAAGCTCTCCCCCGGCTTCTACGAGATCCTGACCACCGGCGTACAGGTGACGCAGGTGGCCTACGTGCCGCTGCTGCTGGTCAACCGCGAGCGCATCACCGGGCCAGACAAGCTGCTGAAAAATAGCCTGGACTACAGCCTGGCGGCGCTGAACCTGGTGGTGGCTGCGCCGTTGATGGGTCTCATCGCGCTGGTCTTGCGCCTGACCACGCCTGGCCCGGTGATCGAGCGCCATCGCGTGCTGGCCCGCGGCGGCGGCGAGTTCACCACCTGGAAGTTCAACACCGGCCTGGGGGAGACGCCCCGACCCCGCTTCGCCCACCCTTTGGCGCTGGCTGGAGGGGGCCAGGCCACCGCCGGCGCGGCGCAGAAGATCACCCGCGTGCAGCGCTTTCTCTATGACAGCGGCCTGGACAAGATGCCCCAGTTGCTCAACATCCTGGCGGGCGAGATGAGCTGGGTCGGGCCGCGCACCGTCTCGGTGGGCCAGGTGGAGCTCCATTCCCCCTGGCTGTCCAACCTGCTGACGGTCAAGCCGGGCATCACCGGGCCGTGGGCGGTGGGCTGGAAGCGCACCCTGGACGACGAAATGCGCCTCACCATGGTCTACATCCGCAACTGGACCATCTGGCTGGACCTGCAGATCCTGGGGCAGACCGCGCTGCGCGTGCTGCGTCTGGAGCGGGACAAGGCGCGCCTGCCTGAGCGTTGAGATGCACCCGCTTGCCTGGATCGTGCAACCCCCTGATCCTGTGGCGCACCGCCGGCCGGCCCTGTTCCTGGACCGGGACGGCGTGCTGAACGAGAACCGGGCCGACTACGTGCGCACGTGGCAGCAGGTGGTGATCCTGCCCGGCGTGTTGACGGCCATGCAGCGGCTGGCCGCCAGCCCATTCGCCGTGGTTGTCGTCACCAATCAGTCGGCCGTGGGCCGGGGGCTGCTGAGCCGTCAGGTGCTGGCGGCGATCAACCAGGGCATCGTCCGGGAGGTGCAGCAGGCTGGCGGCCGCATCGACGCGGTCTATGCCTGTCCACACACGCCGGAGGCTGGCTGCACCTGCCGCAAGCCGCGGCCTGGCATGTTGCTGCAGGCCGCGCGGGAGCTGGAGATCGACCTGGCCCGGTCATGGCTGGTGGGCGATGCGGTCAGCGACATGCAGGCGGCCGCGGCGGCCGGCTGCCGCCCGGTGCTGGTGCGCACCGGCCGCGGGATGAAGCAGGCGCTGGGCCTGGCCCTCCACGGGCTGCATCACGTGCCGGTGCGGGCGGATCTGGCCGAGGCGGTGAACTGGATTCTGGCGGGTGCGGCTCCAGTGAACGCCGAATAGGCGGCGCTGCCCTCTCCGGCAGCAGGGGGATCGGTCGGCCCCTGAGCTTTCCTGAAACGAACAACGCCGGCGCAACTGCGCCGGCGTTGTGTTTGGAGATGGTGAGTTGGGGACTGGGTGAACGGTTAACGCTTGACGCGGAAGGCCTTCATGCCGGGATAGACCGCGTCCTCGCCCAACTGCTCCTCGATGCGCAGGAGCTGGTTGTACTTGGCGATGCGGTCGGAGCGGGCCGGCGCGCCGGTCTTGATCTGGCCGGTGTTGTAGGCCACCACGAAATCGGCGACGGTCGCGTCCTCGCTCTCGCCGGAGCGGTGCGAGGTGATCACGGCCCAGCCGGCGCGATGGCTCATGTCCACCGCGGCCACCGACTCGGTCAGGGTGCCGATCTGGTTGACCTTGCAGAGCAGCGCGTTGCAGACCTGGGCCTCGATGGCGCGCTCGATGCGCTCCACGTTGGTCACCAGCAGGTCATCGCCCACCAACTGCACGGTCTTGCCGATCTTGTCGTGGAGCAGCTTCCAGCCGGCCCAGTCGTCCTCGGCCATGCCATCTTCCAGGCTGATGATGGGGTATTTGGCGGCCCATTCGGCCCACAGCTCAGCCAGCTCCTCGCTGCTCAGCTCGCGGCCCTCGATCTCAAGGTTGTAGCGGCCGGTGCTGGCATCATAGAGCTCGCTCATGGCCGGGTCCAGCGCCAGCCAGACATCCTGGCCCGGCTTGTAGCCGGCCTTCTCGATGGCCTTGAGGATCACCTCGACCGCCTTGACGTTGCCGCCCAGCGCCGGGGCAAAGCCGCCCTCGTCGCCGACGTTGGTGCTGTAGCCGCCGTCGTGCAGCACCTTCTTCAAGCTCTGGTAGATCTCCGCGCCCCAGCGCAGCCCCTCGGCAAAGGTGGGCGCGCCGCTGGGCATGACCATGAACTCCTGGAAATCGGTGCTGCCCACCGCGTGCTTGCCGCCGTTGAGGATGTTCATCATCGGCACCGGCAGGGTGCGGGCCGAAATGCCGCCCAGATAGCGGTAGAGGGGCAGCTCCAGGGCGCTGGCGGCCGCCTTGGCCACGGCCATGGAGACGGCCAGGATGGCGTTGGCGCCCAGCTTGCCCTTGTTGGGCGTGCCGTCCAGCTCGATCATGGCGCTGTCGATGCCGACCTGATCCAGCGCGTCCCAGCCGATCAGCTCCTCGGCGATGATGTCGTTGATATTCTCGACAGCCTTGAGCACGCCCTTGCCGCCGTAGCGGCTCTTGTCGCCGTCGCGCAGCTCCACGGCTTCGTGCATGCCGGTGGATGCGCCGGAGGGAACGATGGCCCGGCCAAAGCCGCCGGACATCAGCTCTACATCGGCCTCGATGGTGGGATTGCCGCGCGAGTCGAGCACTTCACGGGCAACAATGTTCTCGATTAAGGTCATAGTGGTGATTCTCCTGTGTTTCTCAACAATCGTGTCATGCTGAGGCTCAGCGAAGCATCTCCCGGCGGCCTGGGCCAGCGGGATACTTCGGCGGCCCTCAGCATGACGGTCGCGTCACAAATCTCTGCTCTTGCCGGTCTTTGCGCCTTGGCGTGAGGAAGGGGAGAATGGGGGAATGGTGAATTGGTGAATGATACGACCTTGTCACCTTGTCACCCTGTCGCCCCCTCATCCGCCCAAGCCCAGCGCCTGGTAGAGCCGCGGGAAGTCGAAGCGCTGCTCCATCAACTGGCTGAAGGCGTCGATCTTGGCCCGCTGCTGGAAGCGGCTGCGGCCAAAGTAGCTTTCGGCGATCTCGATGGCCGCCAGCGTATCCTGCGGCGCCAACATCACCGCCACGCCCGCTTCCTCGGCGCGCGACAGAATGACGCCGGCCGGCTCCATGTTGCCGGTCAGAATCAGGCACTTGGTCGAGGTCTCCAGTGCGGCCGACTGGATGTCGGCGCGGTCGCCGCCGGTGATGACGGCCTTGTTGGCGCGGCGGCGGAAATAGCGCAACGCCTGATCGACGCCCATCGCGCCCACCATCAGATTCTCCACCAGCTCATCGCGCAGGTCGGCGCGCACCAGGATCTCCGCGCCCAGCCCATCGGCCAGCTCGCCCACCGTGGTGGCCTGCAAGATGCGCTGGCGCGGCAGCACGGCAAAGACGCCGATCCCCTTGTGCTCCAGATAGTCCCGCAGCACGGTCTCGCAGAAATCCATGTGCACCGCCGGCACGTTGTTGACCACCACGCCCAACAGCGTGTTGCCCAGCCGCTTCTGCGCGGCCAGGAAATGATCCACCGAGCGGGCGTCGTCGTAGCGGATCACCGCCAGGCCGCGTGCATCGGCGCCGGCGTCGCCGGCGATGCGCGCCAGGTCGGGCGGGGCCAGGTCGACGATGTAGCCCTCGCGCAGGTTGCTGGCGCCCTCCAGGATGACCGCATCGTGGCCGTCGCGCACCGTAAGAAAGGCGTTGCGCAGCCGCTCGACGAAACCGGCGCTCTGCGTCTCGCCCTTCAGCAGCGCCTCGATCCGTTGGGCGGTCAGTTGCACCGGCGCCAACGTCTCCAGCGGCTCCGGCAGCTCCAGGACGTCCTTCATGAAGACCACGTCCTCATCGTAGGGCTGGCCAGCCTGCAAGATCGCGCCCATGTTGACCGGCTTCATGTAGCCCACGTCGTAGCCATCGGCGCGCATGCGCAGGCCCAGGCTGACGCACACCGCGGTCTTGCCGGAATAGGTCTCTGTGGATAGCACGTAGAGTGTTGCCATGTAGTTGCTCCGCTCGGTCATCTCAAGATCAGCCGCATATCGATTCCCAGCGCGCCTTTGCCCTGTTCGAACACCATCAACGGGTTGATGTCGATCTCGACGATCTCAGGGAAATCGGTGACGAGCTGGCTGAGACGCAGGATGGCGTCGACGATGGCGTCGGTGTCGCTGGGCGGCTCGCCGCGCACACCGCGCAAGAGGGGGTAGGCTCGGATCTCGTTCAGCATCTCGCGCGCCTGGCGCCGGTCGATGGGCGCCACCCGGAAGGTGACATCCTTCAGCGCCTCGACGTAGATGCCCCCCAGGCCAAAGACCAGCAGCGGGCCGAACTGCGGGTCGCGGTTCATGCCCAGCAGCACTTCCTTGCCCCCCTTGACCTGCTGCTGCACCAGGCAGCCCCAGATATCGGCCGAGGGCTGGTAGCGCTGCGCCCGGTAGATCATCAGGTCGAAAGCATCGCGCACCGCCTCGGCGCTTTGCAGGTTGAGCTTGACGCCGCCGATGTCGGTCTTGTGCAGGATATCGGGCGAGGTGATCTTCATGACCACGGGGAAGCCCATCTCCTCGGCCGCGCGGCCGGCCTCTTCGGCGTTCCTGGCCAGCACAGACTTGGGGAAGGGGATGCCATAGGCCGCCTGCACCGCCCGCGCCTCAGCGTCGCCGATGGCCAGCCGGCCGTCGGCCTTGACCTGGCTAAAGACCTTGGCCACCGCGTCCTGATCTACCTCGAAACGCTCCATCTCGGGCATGGGGCGCTCCTGCCAGCGCTTCTGGCGCACCATGGCCGCCAGGGCCGCGACCGCGCGCTCCGGCACCGGGTAGTTGGGCAGGCCGTGGGCGCGCAGGATGCGCTCTCCCTGGCCAATGGTCTGTTTGCCCATGAAGGCGGTCAGGATCGGCTTGCCGGTGCGCTGCGATACCTGGGTGACGGCCTCGGCCGTCTCCTGGATCTGGGTCATGATCTGCGGGGTCAGCACCACGATGATCGCGCCGACGTTGGGATCGTCGGCCACCGCGTTGACTGCCAGCGCATAGCGATCAGCCATGGCGTCGCCCAGCACATCCACCGGATTGGCCGCGCTGGCCGCGGCCGGCAGGCCGGCCTTGAGCAGCGCCTGGGTCTCAGCGGTGAGCGAGGCCAGTTGCAGGCCGGCCCGCTCCAGCGCGTCGGTGGCCATGATGCCCGGCCCGCCGGCGTTGGTGACCACGGCGACCGCGTCGGTGGCCGGCAGCGGCTGCTGGGCAAAGGCGATGGCCATGTCGAACAGGTCCTGCACCGACCCGGCGCGCAGCACGCCAGCCTGTAAGAACGCGGCCTCATAGGCCTTCTCCGAGCCGGCCAGGGTGCCGGTGTGGCTGGAGACCGCTTTGCTGCCGGCCTGGGTGGTGCCCGACTTGATGGAGATCACCGGGGTGCGCTTGCTGACCTCGCGCGCCACCTCGATGAAGCGGCCGCCGTCGGCGATCCCCTCCAGGTAGGCCGTGATCACCTTGCTGTTGGGGTCGCTCCCCCAGACCTGCAAAAAGTCGATCTCGTTCAGGTCAGCTTTGTTGCCCAGGCTGACGAAGCGGCTGAAGCCGATGTCGTCGGCCAGCGCCATGTCCAGAATGCTGGTGCAGAGCGCGCCTGACTGCGACATGAAGGCGATCTTGCCCTGCATGGGCATGCCCAGGGCAAAGCTGGCCTGCAAGGGCGCGTAGGTGTCGATGATTCCCAGGCAGTTGGGGCCGATCAGCCGCATGCCATACTTGCGCGCGATGGCCAGCAACTCTTTCTCCATGGCCATGCCCTGCGGGCCTACCTCGCGGAAGCCAGCAGTGATGACGATGGCGCCCTTGGCCCCCTTCTGACCCGCCTCTTCCAGCGCACCGGCCACGGCCTTGGGTGGAATCACCACCACCACCAGGTCGATCTCGCCCGGCACAGCCAGCAGGTTGGGATAGGCAGGCAGGCCAAGAATCTCGTCGGCCTTGGGGTTGATGGGGTAGACAGCGCCGGTGAAGCCATGCTCGACGACGTTGTTCAACACCGCGAAGCCGAGCTTGGAGGGGTCCGCGCTGGCGCCGACGACGGCCACCGAGCGCGGTGCGAAGAACTGATCCAGGGTAAGTGAGCTATCTTGTGAGGCCATGCACTCGTTCCGATCCTCGTTGACATAACCCAGAACCGGGCGCGTTCAGCCGCGCCGGCGGGTCGGGAGTGAGCACTTGGGAAAGCGTCGTCTATCATACCCCAGGTTGGGCAGAACGACAAAGTTTTCTGCGCCGCTGGGACAGGACTAGGGTTGCCAGTGGGCCGCCACCAGCATGATGTCCTGGATGTCCACCACGCCGTCGTTGTTCACGTCATAGGGGTTGGGCGTGGCGACCGGGGTGGCGGTGGGGGTGGGCGTCGCCGTGGGCGGGGGTGTCCCGCTGACGCCGCGCCAGATCTTGCCGCTCCAGTCGGCGATGATCACATCGTCCATGCTGTGCACGTAGAGGTCCATGATGTCGGCGCCGGTCGGGGAGGCCACCTGCTGCCAGGTCACGCCGTCGTCGGTGCGCAGCAGCAGCGCCTGGCCGTTGCAGACCTCCAGCACGGCGTCGGATGCGTTGGTGCAGCCGACCGCATAGCCGTGCTGGCTGTCCACCATCTGGATGTTCCACAGCCGCGGCCGGCCGCTGATGGCGGCGATGCTGGCCAGTTGCCAGTTCAGCCCGCCGTCGGTGGTGCGCTGGATGTGGACCGTGCTGTCGGCCCCGCTGTTGCTGCCGCCGGCCAGCCAGCAGGTGCTGTTGGTGGTGCACCAGATGCCGTAATAGCGGGCGGAGGGCGCGGCGCGGCGGATCAGGGTGGCGCCGTTGTCCGCGGTGTAGAAGGCGGTTTGCTTGGCTGCGGTGTAGCAGACGCCGGGGGAGGGGCAGGAGAAATCGTAGATCACGAACTCGCGCGGGTCGTTGGCCACCACCGCGTTGAAGTTGACGCCGTCGGCGGCGCGCAGCAGGTTGGCCATGCGCCCCGGCTCGTTGGCGTAGCCTGTGGTGCCGGCGAAGATCGTCGTGCCCACGCCGCTGTAGCCGGCCGACCAGAGCCAGCCGCTCCAGACGTTGTTGACGATGACGCCGCTGGCCCAGGTGGCGCCGCCGTCCAGGGTGTAGCGGATGCGCGGGCTGTTGGCGCCGATCAGCCAGCAGCGGTTGGCGTCGATGCAGGCCAGGCCGCGCATGAAGCGGTTGGTGCCCGGCACGGCGATGTTGGTCCAGGTTTGGCCGCCGTCGGTGGTCTTGGCCAGGGTGGAGGGGCCGATCCCTTCGTTGACGTTCCAGTCCGGCCCGCCCAGGGCATAGCCGACCAGGGGGGTGGGAAAGACGACGGTGTACCAGTAGACGCCGGGCGCGTTGTGTACCTGAGTCCAGTTGAGCGTGGGGGCCTCTGGTTGGGCAGCCGAGGGGGCAGCCAGCAGCAGTCCACCGCCGGCCGCGGCCAGGAGAGTGGCCAGCAACAGCCCCAGCGCCAGGCGCAGGGGGTGGGCGTTGCGACGTAGTTGCAGGGTCATGGTGAGAATCTCCTCGGAATGGGACAGATTCCTGCCTGGTGCAGGCGCATGGGCCAGTGTAGCACAGAAAAATGAGGAAACCATTAACAGCGCAGGCCATGCGCCAGCCGCAGCCTTAAATTCCTGTCATTTGGGGCAACAACTGCGCGTTGGCCGGGCCGATTGGACGCCACCCACCTTTCCGGCCGCGCCGCATGGTGCTATAATCAGCGCAGCGACTCGCCCCGCCGTTGGTTGAGTAGGCCGCCGTATCGAAACCAACGCCGTATGTGAGCGCGTTGGTTGAGTAGGCCGCCGTATCGAAACCAACGCCGTATGTGAGCACGTTGGTTGAGTAGGCCGCCGTATCGAAATCAACGCACTCACCCCCGTCGTTGGAACCGACCATCCTGTCAGCCGGAAGCAGCGGGTTTTCCTTGTCGCCTGGAACTTCTAACGCCATGTCCGACCTCATCTACCTCGATCACGCCGCCACCACACCGGTGCGACCGGAGGCGCTGGCGGCGATGCTGCCCTATTTCAGCCAGCACTACGGCAATCCCAGCAGCTTGCACCGCCTGGGCCGCGAGACAGCCAAGGCGCTGCGCACGGCGCGCGCGCAGGCGGCTGAGGTGTTGGGCTGCACGCCCGGCGAGCTGGTCTTCACCAGCTCCGGCACCGAGGCTGACAACCTGGCGCTGCGCGGTGTGGCCCTGGCCCGTCGCCAGCGCGGCGCGGGCAATCACCTGATCGTCAGCGCGGTGGAGCACAAGGGCGTCTTGGACACGGCCTTTCATCTGCGCGACGACTATGGCTTCGAGCTGACCGTGCTGCCGGTGGACGCGGCCGGCCGGGTCGATCCCGCCCATCTGGCCGCGGCCATCCGGTCCGACACGGCTGTGGTCAGCATCATGGCGGCCAACAACGAGGTGGGCACGATCCAGCCGCTGGCCGGGTTGAGCGCGGTCTGTCGGGCGCGCGGCGTGCCCTTCCACAGCGACGCGGTGCAGGCCTCGGGCGCGCTGTCGTTGCAGGTGGATGAACTGGGCGTGGACCTGCTCTCGCTGGGCGCCCATAAGTTCTACGGCCCCAAGGGGGTCGGTCTGCTCTACGTGCGCCGCGGCGTGCCGCTCTGGCCGCAGATCACCGGCGGCAGCCAGGAGGGCAAGCGCCGCGCCAGCACCGAGAACGTGCCCTATATCGTCGCCCTGGCCACGGCGTTGGTGCTGGCGCAGGCCGAACGCGCGGCCGAGGCCGCCCGCCTGGCGGCCCTGCGCGACCGGCTGATCGACGGCGTGTTGGCTGCCATCGCTGACAGCTACCTCACCGGCCACCGCACCGAGCGCCTGGCCAACCACGCCAGCTTCGTGGTGCGCGGGGTCGAGGCCGAGGGGATGCTGATCGGGCTGGACATGGCCGGCATCTGCGCCAGCAGCGGTTCAGCCTGCACCAGCGGCGCGCAGGAGCCCAGCCATGTGCTGATGGCCATGGGCGTGCCGCGGGTCGATGCCGCCGGCCACCTGCGCCTGAGCCTGGGCCACAGCAACAGCGACGCCGACGTCGACCGGCTGTTGGCGGTGCTGCCGCCGCTGGTGGCCCGGCTGCGCGAGCTGTCGCCGTTCAGTAACGAGGGATTCGTAACGAGTAACGAGTAACTCGTAACCCGGAGCTCGCGGGAAGAGTCTCCGGGTTACGGGTTACTCGTTACGAATCCCGCAGCCTCAGAAACCCGTTCCACAAACTCCGGGTTACTCGTTACTCGTTACTCGTTACGAGTCCCGCATCCTCAGAAACTCTTTCCACAAACTCCGGGTTACGAGTTACTCGTTACTCATTACGAGTCCCGCACCCTCAGAAACCCTTTCCACAAACTCCGGGTTACGAGTTACTCTCCGACGATCCTAACATGGACCTTACAGCCCTTCTCGCCCAAATCGATGTCAAGCGCGCTGAGCTGGACCGGCAGCGTCCGTTGAGCGCGGCCGAGGCGGCGCGGCTGCGCGAGTATCTGGATGTAGAGTGGACCTACAACTCCAACGCCATCGAAGGTTCGACGTTGACGCGCCAGGAGACGCTGGTGGTGCTCAAACATGGTCTGACGGTAGGCGGCAAGCCGCTGGTAGAGCATCTGGAGGCGATCAATCACCAGGCGGCTATCGGCTGGGTCGAAACGCTGGCAGCGCGGTCGGAGCCGCCCACGGAGGCCGACATCCTGACCCTGCACCGGCTGGTGCTGCGCAGCATCGACGACGTCCATGCCGGCGTCTATCGTCAGGGCCAGGTCTACATCACCGGCTCGACTCACACGCCCCCCTCTGCGCGGGCTGTGCCGGGCCGGATGGCTGAATACGCGGTCTGGTTGGCGTGCACTGGCGATGACCAGGCCGCCGGCCGCGGCCTCCATCCGGTGGAGCGCGCCGCCCACGCCCATTTCTGGCTGGTGGACATTCACCCATTCGTCGATGGCAATGGCCGCACAGCCCGCCTGCTGATGAACCTGTTGCTCTTGCAGGCCGGCTATCCCATCGCCATCATCCGCGCCGAAGATCGCGCGGCCTACTACCAGGCGCTGGAAGCCGGCCACGAAGGTCGCCTCGATGCGTTCTTGCTGTTGGCGGCCCAAGCCGTCGATCGCACGCTGGACATGTTTCTGGCCGCCACGGCGGATGAGGCGGGACTCGTAATGAGTAACGAGTGACGAGTAACCCGAAGCGCGCGGGAAGAGTCTCCGGGTTACGGGTTACTCGTTACGAGTTACGAGTCCCGCACTCCGCATCCTCAGAAACCCGTTCCACAAACTCCGGGTTACTCGTTACTCGTTACGAGTTACGAGTCCCGCATCAGGAGCCACCTCTCATTCACCCCTCATCCTTCACCCATTCCCGCATCGTCGTCGCCATGAGCGGCGGCGTGGATAGCTCGCTGGCGGCCGCGCTGCTGGCCGAGCAGGGCCACGAGGTCATCGGCGTGATGATGCGCCTCTGGTCGGAGGTGGCAGTCGGCGTGGAAAGCACCAACAAGTGCTGCTCGCTGGAGGCCGTGGACGACGCGCGCCGGGTGGCTGACCTGCTGCGCATCCCCTTCTATCTGATCAACGTCGAGCAGCCCTTCAAGCAGCGGGTGGTGGATTTCACCGTGGCCGGCTACCTGGCTGGCGAAACGCCCAACCCCTGCATCCAGTGCAACCGCCACATCCGCTTCGACTACCTCTACAACTACGCGCTCAGCCTCGGCGCGGACTTGCTGGCGACGGGACATTACGCGCGCGTGCGTGGCCCGGAAGGCCAGCACACAGCGGCAACCGGTCAGCAGGCGCCGGACTCGCCCGCCCGCGATCCGTTCACCGCTCACCGTTCGCCGCCCGCCGCTTCCTACTCCCTCCTCACCGGTCTTGACCCCGCCAAGGATCAGAGCTATGTGTTGCACGTCCTGACGCAGGAGAAGCTGGCGCGGGTGTTGTTCCCGGTGGGAGAATTCACCAAGCCGCAGGTGCGGGCCATGGCGGCTGAGCGGGGGCTGCCGGTGGCCAGTCGCCATGACAGCCAGGACCTCTGTTTTCTGGCCGACGGCGACTACCGCCGCTTCCTGCGCGATTGGACTCCGCCGGGCGCCATCGAGCCGGGGCCCATGGTCGATTCCAGCGGCCGCGTGCTGGGCCAGCACCGCGGCCTGCCCTTCTACACCGTTGGCCAGCGCAAAGGGCTGGGGATCGCCGCGGCCGAGCCGCTCTTCGTGTTGCGCCTGGAGCCGGACAGCAACGCCCTGGTGGTGGGACCGGCCGCCGAGCTGGGCCGGGATCACCTGACCGCTCACAGCGTCAACTGGATCGCCGGCCAGCCGCCGGCCGGCCCGATTGAGGCCCAAGTCAAGATCCGCTACAAGGCGCGACCTGCGCCGGCCATGGTGAGTCCCCTGGCCGACCAGCGCGCCGCCGTGCACCTGGCCCAGCCGCTGCGCGACATCACCCGCGGCCAGGCCGCCGTCTTCTATCAGGGGGAAGAGTGTCTGGGCGGGGGGCTGATCGAGTGAGGCTTAACGAGTAACGAGTAACGAGTAACGAGTAACCCGGAGCCAACCTCCGCCATCTCTGAATAACGAGTAACGAGTAACGAGTAACCCGGAGCCAACCCCCGCCAACTCCGCATTACTCGTTACGCATTACTCGTTACGCATTACTCGTTACGCATTACTCCGCCCCCCGAAGCCAACCCCCGCCAACTCCGGGTTACGAGTTACGCATTACTCGTTACGCACTACTCCGCCCCCCGAAGCCAACCCCCGCCATCTCCGCATTACTCGTTACGCATTACTCGTTACGCACTACTCCGCGCGTATCTCCCGCGCCATTTGTGTGTTAATGCATTTGTGAGGCTGGCCGCCATTGGTTCGCGCCGATGGCGCTTTTTGTGAGCCTGGGCGTTCAGATGGTGCGACAGCATCGTCTTTCCTCCGCGGCCGGCCAGCCATACGAACAACCCACAACGAACAACCAGTTCGGAGCACAAAGCATGAACAACAACGGCAACTCGCACCACAACGGCTACGCGCCGCGTGTGGTCATCACCGGCATGGGCGCAATCACCCCCCTGGGGCATTCCTGGTCTGAGACCTGGCAGAATCTGTTGGCGGGCGTCTCGGCCGGTCGGCGGGTGACTCACTTCGATCCCACCAATTATCCGACGCAGTTTGCCTGTTCGGTGACAGATTTCAACCCGGCCCAGTACATGGACGCCAAAGAGGCCAAGCGGCTGGGAACGGTCACTCAGTATGCCTGGGTGGCCACGCAGGAAGCCTTGGTCGACGCTGGCCTGGACCTCGGCCCCATCGACAAGGATCGGGTCGGCATCGAGATGGGCAGCGCCTTCGGCGCCCTGGACCTGATGGAAGAGCAGGTGTTGGTGCTGGATAAGGGCGGCCCGCGGCGCATCAAGCCCACGGTCGGGCCATCGGTGCTGATCAGCACCACCCCCTGCTACATCGCCATCAACCTGGGCATCACCGGGCCGGTAGATTCGCGCATGAGCGCCTGCGCCACAGGCATCACATCCATCGGCGAGGCCATGCGTCGTTTGCAGCGCCGTGAGGTGGATGTCATGATCGCGGGGGGCGCGGACGCGTTCCAGACCCCGCTGATGATGGCCTCCTTCAGCCGGCTGGGCGCCATGTCAACCCGCAACGACGACCCGGCCACCGCCTGCCGGCCCTTCTGCGCCACCCGCGATGGCCTGATTCTGGGCGAGGGAGCCACGGTGATGGTGCTGGAGACGCTGGAGCACGCCCAGGCGCGCGGCGCCAGGATCCTGGCCGAGGTTACCGGCCTGGGGCTCTCCTCGGACGCCTACAACATGGCCGCCCCTGATCCCAGCGGCATCGGCGCGGCCAAGGCCATGCGCTACGCCATGCGCGAGGCGGGCATCGACGGCAGCGAGGTGGATTTCATCGCGGCCCACGGCACCGCCACCAAGCTCAACGACCCTTCCGAGACCGCGGCCATCAAACAGGCGCTGGGCGAGGCCGCCTACGACACGCGCATCAGCTCGGTCAAGTCCATGGTCGGCCACATGATGGGCGCGGCCGGCAGCATCTCCGCCGCGGCCATCGTCGGCGCGATCCAGGATGGCATGGTGCCGCCGACCATCAACTACGTGGAGCCGGATCCCGAGTGCGATCTCAACTACGTCCCCAACCAGGCCGAACAGCGCCAGGTTGACGTCGGCATGTGCAACGCCTTCGGCTTCGGCGGCCAAAACGCCAGCATGGTGATCCGCCGCTTCCGCGCATGATCCAGCCAGGCGCAGCTGGGCGAACGAGGGCTGTCATGAACGCCATTGCCGCGCAGCGAAACCAGCCGCCGGCAAGTGTAAGCAGGTGATTTCGATACGGCGGCCTACTCAATCCACCTGCTCGCACCCGCCAACTGCGCAACTCCTGCCAGACTCCACGCAGGACGCCTCTGATCACGCAGCCATGCCCCATGCCCCATGACACCCGTCATAGGACATGGGGCATGCTGTCAAAACACCCCCCCATCCTCACACATTCCGGGTTCCGAGTTCCGAGTTCCGAGTCACGGGTTACGGGTCACGGGTTACGGGCTACGCCCTCAACGCCTCCGCCGTCTTGCGCCAATCGATGACCGCGTACTGCTGATCGAGTTCGGCGGCCACGGCCGCGGCGACTTCAGCCGGCGCGCCGGGGCGTTCGACCGGGTCGCTCCAGCGCAGGCCGTCGGTGTAGGCCTCGTCGCCGGTGAGGCGCGCCGCCATGGCCGCGGCGTCGATGGCCTCCTGAAAGCGGGGCGGCAAGCTGACGTTGGCGCGCTCGCGGCCGGCGCGGCCGCGCACCTGGAGGGGAATGTCGTGCCAGTAGAGGATTTGGTAGTGGGCCACAGTAGTCTTCCTGGGTGGGGCGCGGCCGGAGACTGGCCAAAGCGCCCAGTAAATTCAGCAGTTCACGATTCTCAGACAAAGATGCCATGAACGTCAGGAGTTTCTGCCCTTTGCGATCTTGGCGCCTTTGCGGGAGACCAAAATGGCGAAGCACTGACATGGCCGAGAAACACAGAGGGCGGGATGGGCGTTTCACCGCGCTGTCGGGCGTGACCAGGCGGCAGTTGTCTGCGTGGCCTCGTCCTCATCAGCGGGCGAGGGCGATTGTAACATGCCGTTGGCTCCCAGGCAAAGCCCCAATGGCCCCGCTCTCTCCCCCTCTCCCACTCCCCCCGCTCTCCCTCCCCTCCGCTCTCCCCTCCCTCTTTTCCAAAATCCCATCTTCTATGGCACAATTCCCCCATGACTGACGACGGCAATCCCCTCAGCAAGCGCGAACAGGAGATCCTGGAGCTGGTGGCGCGTGGCCTGTCCAACCAGGAGATCGCCAGGGATCTGGTGATCACCTTCAACACGGTCAAGGTGCACATGCGCAACATCTTTGCCAAGCTGGAGGCCAACTCGCGCACCGAGGCCATCGTCAAGGCCGCGCAGGCAGGCTGGATCAACGTCGCCGGCCTGGAGGAAAGCGCCGAGGAGACTGCCGTCGCCGCCGGGCCGGCGTCGCTGGCCGAGCCGGCCCTGGCCCGCTGGCAGCGGGTCTATTTCTTTGCCGCGGCCGCCTTGGTGCTGGCCCTGCTTTTGCTGCCCGGCCTCCTGGCCCGCGTGGATGCCCGCCCTGTGGCCAACGCGCTGAGCGACGCCGGGCGGACGCGGCTGGGCGCACCGCAGCGGGTGGCCGTCAGCCGTTGGACCAGTCTTGCGCCGCTGCCAGAGCCGCGCAGCCGGCTGGCGCTGGCAGCCATGGACGACCAACTGATCGCCATCGGCGGCGAGGGGCCGGAGGGGGTCAGCGACGCGGTTTACCTCTACGACACCGCGGCCAACGGCTGGCTGCCGGGCAGTTCCAAGCCCACGGCCGTGGCCAACGTGCAGGCGGGCGTCATCGACGGCCAGGTCTATCTGCCGGGCGGCGTGACCGGCGACGGCGCGGCCAGCGCGGCGCTGGAGGTCTACGATCCGGCGACCGACGCCTGGCGCGCGCGGGCGTCGCTGCCCGCGCCGCTGGCCGCCTATGCCCTGGCCGTCTTCGATGGGCGGCTCTATCTCTTCGGCGGCTGGGATGGCGCGGCCTACGTGGACAGCGTCTGGGTCTACGATCCGGCCGCCGATGCCTGGAGCAGCCGCTCCCCTGCGCCCAGCCGCGTGGCCTTTGCCGCGGCCGCGGCCCTGCCTGACCGCGTGGTGGTGGCCGGCGGCTTCGATGGCCGGCAGGAGAGCGCGGCCTGCAACGCCTATTACCCGGCCGAAGACCGCTGGGAGGCCTGCGCGGCCATGAACCTGCCGCGCGGCGGCTTTGGCATGGCGGCCGACGGCGCGTCGCTCTACGCCATCGGCGGCGGCTGGCAGCGGGCTGTCACCTTCAACGAGCGCTACGACAGCCTGACCAACACCTGGTCGTCGATCCCATCGCCGGTGCAGGGGAGCTGGCTGTTCCCCGGCGTGGCCGGCCGCGGCTCGCTGATCTATGCCGTGGGCGGCTGGAGCGGCGACTATCTGGACAACACCGAGGTCTTTCAAGGCACCTTCCGGGCCTTCATCCCCTTAAGCACGCGCGGCCAGTAGGCCCGCCCCATTCCAAAGGAGAATCCCATGTCCGATCTACAGACCCAGTTCGAGACCGCGGCCGAGGAGGTGCAGCACCTCTCCCGGCGGCCCGATGACCAGACCATGCTCAAGCTCTATGCCCTCTACAAGCAGGCGACCACCGGCGATGTGCAGGGCAACCGCCCCGGCTTCATGGACATGGCCGGCCGCTTCAAGTATGATGCCTGGGCCAAGCTCAAGGGCACGACCAAGGAAGCCGCCATGCAGCAGTACGTGGACTTCGTCGGCCAGCTCAAGGTCAAGTACGGCTGATCGGCGGCGGCCAGTGAGCCTGGCCAGATTGACAGGCCCCGTAAGATAGGCTAGAATTCAGTCGTGCATCTGCCCCCGTAGCTCAGCGGACAGAGCAGCAGACTTCTAATCTGACGGTCGCAGGTTCGATTCCTGCCGGGGGTGCACGAGACAGAGCCAGAAATCATGGCAAATGATTTCTGGCTCTGTGCTATTCAGCCACCGCCGGCTGAGCAGTTACGTTTTATCGGCGCAGGATGAAGTAGTAGAACAGCACCAGGCCCAGGATCGTGGACACGGCCAGCACTACCTTGAACACCGGCTTTTGGGTCTTGTGGCGGAAGAGGAACATGCCCAGCCAGCCGCCCAAGAAGCCGCCGATGAGCGCCAACCCGTGCAGCACCAGTTCGGGCACCCGCCAGCCGCCCAGCTTGGCCTGTGTCTTGTCGATGCCGTAGAGCACAAAGAGCGCCACCGACCAGCCCAACAGCCAGTCGATGTACCAGTTGAGCTCGGTGAGGAAGAGCAGCGCGATGATGATGCCGATGCCCAGCGCCACGGCGCCGAAGGCATAGACCCGGTTGCGGGGATCCGTTTGTTTCGCCATAGACTTAGCCATGCACCTGCTGCAACAGGCCGGCAATCAGCACGGCGGGCGGGACAGGCAGGTGATCGCCCATGAACTCCAGCAGTTCGGGCAAGGGCGCGCCCGCCACGAACTGCATCGCGTCCATGGCCTCTCTGTCGTCGCCCCCGGCGCCGGCGGAGAAGGTCGCCTGCATGGCCGCCTGAACCTGCGCGAAGAGCGGCCCGATCACGACGCGGCCGACCGGGTCCGCCAGCCAGTCGTTCACCGAGGACAGGGGGCCCAGCAGCGACGGCAGCGCGGCGGTCGATTCCAGCGTCACCCGCACCGCCCCGCGCAGATCGGCCGACGACGCGCCCACCAGGATGTCGAACTCGCCCCCTTCGGTGATCCAGCGTCCATGGCCGGGGTGGAAGTAGGCGAAGGCGCGCCCATCCAGCGGCACGGCCACGGTCTTGGTCTCGCCCGGCTGCAAGGCCACCTTGGCGAAGCCCTTCAACTCCTTGGGCGGCCGCTGCACCGCGGCGGCGCAGTCGTGCACGTACACCTGCGCCACCTCCTGGCCGGCCACGGCGCCGGTGTTGGTCACCTCGAACTCCACCACCACGCCATCGACGTCGCGGAAAGTCTCCGCGGAGACGCGCGGCGGGCTATACTCGAAGGTCGTGTAGCTCAGGCCATGGCCGAAGGGGAAGAGCACCGGCTGCTCCCGCGCGTCGTAGTAGCGATAGCCGATGAAGATCCCCTCGCCGTAACGCACCTGGCCGCATTCGCCGGGATAGTTGAGGTAGGCCGGCGTGTCGGCCAGGCGCAGCGGGAAGGTCTCGGTCAGCTTGCCCGACGGGTTGACGACGCCGAAGAGCAGGTCGGCGATGGCCCCGCCGCCGGCCTGGCCCATCATCCACGCCTCCAGCACCGCGGCCGCGCCGTCGATCCATTCGCTCATGGCCACGGCCGAGCCGTTGTTGAGGATGACCACGCTGGCCGGCTGGACCGCGGTGACGGCCTGGATCAACGCGATCTGATGCCTGGTCAGGTCCAGATCGGTCCGGTCGAAGCCTTCTATCTCCTTGAATCTGGGCATGGCGATGTAGAGCAGCGCCACATCGGCCGCCTGGGCCGCGGCCGCCGCCTCGGCGATCAAGGCCGGCTGGCTGCTGTCCCCCTCCGGGTAGCCGTCGCAGTAGGTGATGGCGGCAGGACCGGCCAGCGCGGCCAGCTCGTCCAGGGGACTGTCCACGCGGATCGGGGTGATCTGCGAGCTGCCGCCCCCCTGGAAGTGGGCCTCGCGCGCGGCGCGACCGATGACCGCGATGCGGCCCCCTTTGGCCAGCGGCAGGATGCCGTTGTTCTTGAGCAGCACCATGCTGTCGGCCGCGACCTGGCGGGCTAGCGCGTGGTGGCCGGTTTCGTCGAAGGGGTGCCCCTTGGGGGTTGCGGCCGCCTTGAAGACGATGCGCAAGATGCGGCGCACCGCCTCGTCCAGCGTCGCCTCCGCCAGCTCGCCCTGTTCCACCGCGTCGATTACAGCCTGGACACGGCGCGGTCTTGGACCGGGCATTTCCAGGTCCAGTCCGGCCTGCAGCGCGGCCACCCGGTCATGCACCGCGGTCCAGTCGGAGACCACCAGCCCCTCGAAGCCCCATTCCTCCTTGAGGATCTCGGTCAGCAGTTGGCGGTGCTCCGAGGCATAGACGCCGTTGACCCGGTTGTAGGAGCACATCACCGTCCAGGGCTGGGCCCGTGTGACCGCGGCCTCGAACGCCGGCAGGTAGATCTCGCGCAGGGTGCGCTGGTCCACCTCGGCGCTGATGGTCATGCGCTGCTCCTCCTGGCTGTTGGCGGCGTAATGCTTGAGCGATGTGCCCACGCCGCGGCTCTGGATGCCGTCGATCAGGCTGACAGCCAGCTCGCCGGCCAGGAAGGGGTCCTCGGAAAAATACTCGAAGTTGCGGCCGCAGGTCGGGATGCGCTTCATGTTGACGCCCGGCCCCAGCAACACGTCCACGCCCAGGGCGATAGCCTCCTCAGCCAACGCCTGGCCCATGCGGTGCAGCAGCGTGGGGTTCCAGGAGCAGGCGGTGGCCGACGCGCTGGGAAAACAGGTGGCCGGCAGCGCTCCGAGAGCCATGGAGGTTGCGTCGGGCACGCGGCGCACGCCGTGCGGCCCGTCGGCAACGAACATCTCCGGCACGCCCAGCCGCTCCACCGGCGTCGTCGTCCACGCCGTCGCGCCGGTGCAGAGCGCCGCCTTCTCCGCCAACGTCATCTGGGCGATGATGGCATCGATTTGGGTCATAGTTCTATCCTTGTCTTGTTGATTTATGCAGCCGCTGGCGCTGGTCGCTCCCGACTGCATCACGTCATCGTTTCTCTGCCCACACCAGCTCCGCCAGGCGCCGTCCGGTGGGCGTTGCCGCCAGTCCACCCAGCGCGGTTTCCCGGAAGCGCTCATCCATGCGCCGGCCAACGTCGGCCATGGCATCGATCACCTCGTCGGCCGGGATGATGCTCTCCACGCCGGCCAGCGCCAGGTCCACGGCGATGAAGCACTGGGCCGCGCCGGCCGCGTTGCGTTTGACGCAGGGCGCCTCCACCAGCCCGGCCACCGGGTCACAGACCAGCCCCAGCATGTTCTTCATGGTGATGGCCACAGCCTGGGCTGACTGCGCGGGCGCGCCGCCCAACAGTTCCACGGCCGCGCCCGCTGCCATGCAGGCCGCGCTGCCCGTCTCAGCCTGACAGCCGCCGGCCGCGCCCGAGACGTGAGCCCGGCGCACGATGACCGCGCCGATGCCGCTGGCGGTGAAGAGCGCATCGACCAACTGCTCGTCGCTGAAGCCGCGCGCCTCTTGCAGAGTCAGCAGCACCGCGGGCAGGATGCCGGCCGAGCCGGCCGTGGGGGTGGCCACGATGCAGCCCATGCCCGCGTTGACCTCGTTGACGGCCATGGCGCGCGCCACGGCCCGGCTGAGGATCGGCCCGGTCAGCGGCTCATGGCCAGCCTCCAGCCAGTTCCAGAAACGATAGGCGCTGCCGCCGCTGATGCCAGAGATCGACATAACGGGGTGGTCGATCCCCTGGGCAGCCGCCCGCTGCATGATCTCCAGCCGTTTGCCCATGCGGCCGCGCAGGTAGTCGCGCGATTTGCCGCCGTTGGCCATCTCGGTCTGGAGGACGATCTCGTGCAGAGGCTGGCTTCTTTCGTCGGCCAGCGCGACCAGTTGGGCGATAGACTCGAACATGATGGCGGTGCGGTGAAAGCTGTGCCTACAGCGGCTCGAAGTGCGCCTGGAAGAAGCGCAGATACTTGGGCTCGTAGGTCATGCGCAGCCCGCGGGCCTGCTCGCGCGCGTCGTAGACCGCCTTGACCGCCTCGGCGGTGACATCCATGTGGGCCTGGGTATAGACCCGGCGCGGGATGGTCAGGCGGGTCAACTCCAGCTTGGGGTAGTAGTGGTCGCCGGTCTGGGGGTTGCGACCTGCGCTGACGATGCCGCGCTCCATGCTGCGAATGCCGGAGTCCAGGTAGAGCTCGGCCGCCAGCGTCTGCGAGGGGAAGCAGTCCTGCGGCAGGTGGGGGTAGAAGCGCCTGGCGTCCAGGAAAATGGCGTGGCCGCCGACCGGCTGGACGATGGGCACTCCCCAGTCGGTGAGCAGCTCGCCCAGATAGCGCACCTGGCCGACGCGTGAGCGCACATGGTCATCCTGCATGGACTCGACGATGCCGATGGCCATGGCTTCCATGTCGCGGCCGGCCATGCCGCCGTAGGTGTGCAGCCCCTCGAAGATCACCACCTGGTTGCGCAGCTCTTCGAAGAGATTCCACTCGTTGACGGCCAGCCAGCCGCCGATGTTGACCAGGCTGTCCTTCTTGCCGCTGACCCAGCCGCCGTCGGTGTAGCCGCAGAACTCAGCCACGATCTCGGCGATGGAGCGATCGGCGTAGCCCTCCTCGCGCTCCTGGATGAACAGCGCGTTCTCGGACATGCGGGTGGCGTCCAGGTAGAGCTTGATGCCGTGGCGGTCGCAGAACTCGCGCACAGCCTTGACGTTGGCCATGCTGACCGGCTGGCCGCCGGCCATGTTGACGGTGCCGGCCAGGCTGACGTAGGCCACCTGCGGCGCGCCGACGCGCTGAACCAGCGCCTCCAGCTTCTCCAGATCGATGTTGCCTTTGAAGGGGTGCGGGTTGGCGGCGTCGTGCGCCTCGTCGATGATCACATCGACGAAGGTAGCGCCGGCCAGCTCCTGATGCAGGCGGGTGGTGGTGAAATACATGTTGCCGGCCACCCACTGGCCCGGCTTGATGGCTGCGCGCGAGAGCAGGTGTTCCGCGCCGCGTCCCTGGTGGGTGGGCACCAGGTAGCGATAGCCGTAGTAGGTCTGAACCGCTTCCTCCAGGTGGTAGTAGTTGCGGCTGCCGGCGTAGGCCTCGTCGCCCAGCATCATACCGGCCCACTGGCGGTCGCTCATGGCGTTGGTGCCGCTGTCGGTCAGCAGGTCGATATAGACATCTTCCGAGTGCAGCAGAAAGGTGTTGTAGCCGGCCTCGACCAGCGCCTTGGCCCGCTGCTCGCGGGTGGTCATGCTCAGCGGCTCGACCATCTTGATCTTCCAGGGTTCGGCCCAGGAGCGCCGGCCGAACTGCTGGCCCATGGTTTGGGGCGTGGTGGTTGTCATGGAATGCGTTCTCCTTGTGCGGTAGTCTGGCAGCGTCATTCTACCATAGCAAACGGTTGGGGGGAAACCATTGGGGGTGGATAAGGCCGTGTGCTCATCCCCCGCGCAGCTCTCGTCGCAACACCTTGCCGATCATGCTCTTGGGCAGCGACGAGCGGAACTCGACCTCGGCCGGCGTCTTGTAGGCCACCAGGCGCTCACGGCAGAAGGCGATGATCTCCTCGGCCGTGGCCTGTTCTCCCTCCCGCAGCACCACGCAGGCCTTGACCCGCTCTCCCAGCCGCTCATCGGGCATGCCCACGGCCGCGGCTTCCTGCACCTTGGGATGCATAGCCAGCACTTCGTCCACCTCGCGCGGGAAGACGTTGAAGCCGCCCACGATGATCAGCTCCTTCTTGCGGTCGGTGATGGTGAAATAGCCCTCGGCGTCCATCTGCCCCACGTCGCCGGTGTAGAGCCAGCCATCGCGCACCGCCGCGGCCGTGGCCTCCGGCTGATTGTAGTAGCCCAGCATCAACGTCGGGCTGCGCAGCACGATCTCGCCGCTTTCGCCCGGCGGCAGGTCGGCTGAGCCATCCAGCGCCACGATCTTCACGTCCACATCGGGAAAGGGCAGGCCGATGCTGCCGACCTTGTGCTGGCCCAGATAGGGGTTGGCCATGATCGCGGTCACCGCCTCGGTCAGGCCGTAGCCCTCGATCAGCCGCGCGCCGCTGAGTCCCTCGAATTCGCTTTTGAGCGCCTGGGTCAAGGGGGCGGCGCCGACGAAGATCCCTTTGATGCTGCTCAGGTCATATTTCTTCAGCGTGGGCACGCTGCTGAACGCGCCGAACATGGCCGGCACGCCGATGAAAAAGGTCGGCTTCCACTCCTGGATCGCCTTGAGCACGTTCTCGGCCTGGAAACGGGGCAGGGTGATGATCTCGCCGCCGGCCAGCAGCGGACCGTTCATGGTCACGCTCATGCCAAAGCCGTGGAAAAGCGGCAGCACCGCCAGCATGCGCCCCTTGGCATCCAGCTCGACCCAGGCGCGCAGTTGGTAGGCGTTGGCCACCAGGGCATAGTGCGACAGCATGACCCCTTTGGCGGTGCCGGTGGTGCCGCCGCTGTAGATCAGCACCGCCAGGCTGTGGGGATCGACCGGCGCAGGCTGCCAGCCAGCCGGCAGCGGCGCTTGCAGCAGGCTGGCCAGGTGGATGACGCGGCTGGGGTCCACGCCGCGCATCTGCCTGCGCTCTTGCAGCCGCGAGCCCAGGTTGAGGGGGAAGGGGAGCGCGTCGGCCACGCGCGTGTAGATCACCCGCTGCAACGGGGTCTGGCCCACCAGCGCTGTCACCTTCTCCAGGAAGAGCGGGATGGTGATGGCCGTCGTCGCGCCGGAATCGTTCAGGTGGAAGAGCAGCTCGTGGCTGGTGTAGAGCGGGTTCAGCGCCACCACCACCGCGCCGGCCTTGAGGATCGCAAAGTAGGCGATGACGAACTGGGGCGAGTTGGGCAACAGGAGCGCCACCCGGTCGCCGGGCTGCACCCCCAGCCCTTGCAGGCTGGCCGCCAGGCGGTCCGACGCCTCCTTGATGGCCCCATAGCTCATGCGCTTGCCGAAGAAGATGGTGCAGGGGCGGCCCGGCTGCTGGCCGGCGCTGTCATCCAGCAGCCGGTAGAGAGGAATGGCTGGGTAGTTCAGGTGATGCGGCACGCCCGCGTCGTAGTGCTCCAGCCAGGGGCGGCGCAGCTCAGAATTGGGGTTTTCCATGTCGTTGCCTCTTCTTGTTCTGTCGGCTATTCCTGCGTTACGAACTCCACATCGGACAGCAGCAGCGAGCCCTGGCTGGTCTGGTCGAAGATGAAGTCCAGCCGGCGCAGGTTGGCCCGATCCACCCCCTGGAACGCGTCCAGCGGAATGCGCACCGAGCGCGGCCGCAGGGGATAATAGGCCCAGTTCCACAGGCTGCTGCGCTCGCCGCGGTCGCGGATCAGCGCCGGCTCGTCGGGCGCCAGCGTCACCGCGGCCTGATTTCCGGCTGCATCAGTCAGGGCGACGCGCAGCGCCTGCGCGTCCAGCTCGGCGTTGCGCGGGTCGAACATGTCCACCAACACGCGGAAATGCAGCGCCGCGCCGTCGCTCAGATCCCCCTGGCCGGCGGGGATCTCCAGGCTCAGCCGGCCGTCGGGCGCGTCCCACTGCACCCGCGCCTGCGGCGGAAAGCCGGCGAACTTGGGCTGGGCATAGACGAATTCATCGGGGGGCGCATTCGGGAGCAATTCCACCGTCTCATCGACGATGCACATCTGCTCGTCCACGCCGACGCAGAAGGCAAGGGCCGCGCTGCCGTCGGCGCTGACCGCGCCGCCCAGTTGGTTGGTCTCCAGATCGGCCGCGCTGCGCGGCCCCCAGATCAGCCGCCGCCGCGCCGGGTCCAGCGCGGTGATCTCGATGGGCGCGCCGTAGAGCGCGGCGGGCAGCGGCGCGGCCGGGTCGAAGCCGGGAATGGCCGCGGCAGGCAGGCGGCCCAACGCCACATCCACGAAATCGGGCGCCAGTCCGGCCAGGAAGGCCTGCGCGCCCTCCAGGTCCAGCAGCGCATCGAAATCTTGGCAGAAGATCGAGCTGGAGTTGTGTACCGGCCAGGGGGTGAAGGTCACGAAGCCGTAGTGTTCCCCGGTCTTCAGCGCGGCCACCCAGGCCGGCGCGCTGCGCGTCTCATCGGCCAGCGCCTCTTCCAGATAGATCTGCCCCATCAACGGATCTTCCTTCAGATCGTCATCGCAATAGGCCGGCGCAACCGCGAACGGCAGGTCAGCGACGCGCAGGGTGGCAGGATCGAGGTCGCTGAAGTCGCCGTAGACGGGGGCCAGCAGGAAGAACGCACGCGCCGGCCCGCGGCCCGCGGCGATCTCCTCCGGTGAATCGTGGCCGGCCCGGCGCAGCGCCAGCACGTTCGCCCATTCCCCGCCGCGCGAGTGACCGCCGAAGATCAGTTGGCTCATGTCCAACCGGCCGGTCAGGTCCTGCCCAAAGGCCAGCGATTGGCCCTGGTTGGCCGCGGCCAGCTCGGCCAGCAGGCGGTCCACCATCGGCTCCACGCGGTAGAAGTCCATGGCCCCGATGGCCTCCGGGTCGCCGGTCGGCCCCCAGGCAGGCGCTTCCACGAAGGCGCCCACCAGGTTGGGAGCAACCACGGCGTAGCCGCGCTCGGCCAGCGCGTGCAACAGATAGTCATAGCCCATCTCGTAGCGCGGGATGCCGGCCGAGGCGCAGGGCCAGACAGCCTCGAACTGGCCGGCGCTGCCGAAGCAGGACCGGCCGCGCAGGTGCAGCCACAGCACGAGGGGATGCGGCCCCTCCCCCTCAGGCAAAATGAACGTTCCCTCCACCCGCAGCGGCATGCCATCGGCTGGCGGGGGCAAGGGCTGTTCGGCCACGACCTGGCCCAGGTTGAACAGGGTGATGACGCCAGGCTGCACAGGCCGGCCCGGGTCGCTGACGCTGGCCGCTGCCGGCAGGCCGTGGATCTGCCCAGGCATGGGGGCCAGCACGTCCAGCCCCGCGGCCGGGCTGGGGGGTGCATAGCCGGCCGCGGCGTCGGCGAAGTCGGGCGCATAGGCCGCCAGCCATGCCTGTTGCCGCGCCGGGTCCAGCGGCGCGGCCCCCGCGCAGGGGTCCGGCTCAGCCGCGGCCTGGGCAAGGAAGCCGCTGGCCGTGGCGCCCGGCAGCGTGACGCTGGCCAGCAGGCTGGCGCGCTCCGGCTCGGCGCGGGCCGCGTCGATCAGGCCAACCATGCCGGCATCGACCGCGCAGCCGGGCTGAACCAGGCTGATGGGCAGGTCGGGCAGTGTGCTGCCGGCCGGCAGCGTGGGCGCGACCAGCAGCAGCCCCACCGGCGGCGCCATGCCGCGTGCAGGGGTGGCCTGGCCGGCGCGCGCCTCGGCCAGGGCCAGCGCGATCTCAGCGCCGCGGCCCTGCCCCACCAGCACGATCCGGTCGTAGTCGATGCTCTGGCTCAGCTCGCCGCCGTAGAGGTCGAAGGGCGGCTGGCGCATCTCGTCGGGCATCCAGGTCAAGAGCTGATCGAGGATCAGCAGGGCGCGCTCGGTCTGCTGTTCAGCGGGCAGGCCGGGGGTATAGGCCCCGTTGAGGTTGACGATCAGCGGCGCGTAGCCGCGCAGGGCCAGCGCCTGGGCGAGATAGCGCAGCTCGCTGTAGGGGGTGCGCTGCAGGCCGATGGGGCAGGGCCACTCGTCGGCCACATTGGCCTCGCAGACCCGGCCGGCGTCGGGCAGGATCAGGACCAGGGGGTGAAGGTGGTCGCCGTTGGCCCGCCAGACCGGCAGGGCAAAGGCGCCCTGCACCGGCAGCTCGACCCCGACCGGCTCATCCGCGTCGGAGAGGGTCTGGGTGGTGGTGACGACGCCGGCATCCAGCAGAACCAGCGAGGCCAGCGGCTGGGTGATGGGCAGGTTGAGGGCCAGCTCGTCGGCCCCCGCGGCCGGCGGGGCGGTCACGGCTGGCGCGGGGGCAGGCTGGCCGCGCGGGGGCGTCGCGCAGGCTGCCAGCAGCAGGAGCAGGGCCAGCGTCGCCAGCCAGATCATGGGGTGCAGGTTGCGATCGAAACGGGGCATGATGTCAGTTCCTTGCGACGTGTTCAGAACCAGATTGCTACCTTTGGTCAGCACTGCGGCAAGTCAACGGCGGGAGGACCCGAGCTGCACCGCGACGCCGATCACCGTCAGCACGATCAGCGGAATGGCGCCCAACGTGTCGGGCAGCGCAACCAGCGTACCCAGGCCGGCCAGCGTCAGCCCTGCGCCGACCAGCGACGACAGGAGCACCAGGCCCAGGTCGAACAGCCTGGACAGCAAGAACGCGCCCGCGGCGCCGCCGGCGACGAAGATGACGAGGGCCAGCAGCGGGCCAGGCTCGGCCGGGGTGAAGCTGAAGGCGGTGAACAGCCAGCTCAGCCCTACGCCGCCGGCGATGAAGCCCACCAGGCCGATGACGAAGCGCTGCCCAACCACCGCCAGCGCGGCAAAGAGCGCGCCGACGGCCAGCGAGACCAGCAGCACCAGCGTTTGTGACTGCTCGCTCAACAGACGTTGGATGACAAGCAGGCCCAGCAAAAAGCCGGCCGCGCCCGCCAGCAGCCAATAGAGCCGCCGGCCGGCCAGCAGCAGAACGGCGCCAAGGCCGAGTTGGATCAGTGCGGTCATGGGAACGTTCTCCTGGTCGCAGGTCGGGCCGCCGGTTGGAGATGACAGCCCGTGCGGCGACGGTCGCCACGCGGGCAGCGCGGCCCGCGCACGTCAATTGGCCTGGAACTCCTTCAGCGCCAGCTCATACTGCCGGCTGGCGACCGTGCCCAGCCGGTCGGGCCAGCGACCGGTCAGCGCCTGCGCGATGCGGCCGGCGTGGACGTGGCTGTTCTCGATGAAGAGGATGTACTTCTCCTGACGCTGGCCGGCCGCGGCGGTTCCGGCCACGTACAGCCCCGGCGCGTCGGTCTCCATGGTGGCCGGATCGTAGCGCGGGGTGCGGCTGGGGCCTTCCAGCGTCACGCCCGCCTGCTCGAAAAGCGTCATGTCCGCCTCGAAACCGGTGAGCAACAGCACAGAATCGGCTGGCTGCACCAAGTTCTCGCCGGTTGGGCGGCCGTTTTCGTCCAGCCGGGCCAACACCACATGGCTGGGGCTGATCTCCCGCGGCACGGTCAGGGGGTGAAAGGCGATCATGCCGCTGTCGATCTGGGCGCGCAGGTCGGGCAGGATCCAGTGCTTGATCAGCTTGTCGTCGAACGCGGCGCGGCGATAGCTGAGCGTCACCTGCGCGCCGGCCCGCCAACAGCGCAGCGCGGCCTCAGCCGCCGAGTTGCGGCCGCCGACGATCAACAGCCGGCGGCGGAAGTAGGGGTGTACGTCGTGAAAGTAGTGGCTGACGTGGGGCAGCGCCTCGCCGGGGATGCCCAGCAGGTGCGGCCGGTGCATGTCGCCGCTGGCCAGCACCACACGGCGCGCCCGGTAGCGTCGGGCGCCGGTCTGGGGCTGGGTGGTCAGCAAAAAGCCCTCCGCCAGGCGTTCGATCTGCGTCACCGGCTCGTAGCTGTTGATGCGCAGGTCGAACTGCTCGACGATGCTGCGCAGATAGGCCAGGTATTCCTCGCCGGTGGTGCGTCCCTGGCTTCGGCTTTGGATCGGCACACCTGCGATCTCGATGCGCTCGGTGGTGCTGAAAAAGGTGGTGTCCCGCGGCCACCACGAGATGGTGTGGCCGATCTGCTGCCCCTCCAGGTGGACATAATCGATGCCGGCGGCTTTCAGGCACACCGCCAGCTCGACGCCGATCGGTCCCGCGCCGACGATGACAACATCAGTGGAAAGGTCGTTGGAATTGAGGTTCATGAGTGTTCTGAGCGAGGCTGGGCGGTCAGTCACAGGGCTGACCCCATCGGTCGGGGCGTCAATCAGGTCAGATTCGCCCCATCCTGCAAGTCCTGTCCATTCTCACCAAAAAGGAATCAGTGTCTGGTTCATAGAGCGTTCCGGGACATTATAGCCCGACCGGCGAAAGAATGAAATGTAGCCATGTTTTCGCGGGGCCGGAGCTCGCTTTCCCTCGTTGGCTTGCCGCTGGCGTGGGAATGACGCGCTGCGCCGGCGCGTCCGTCGCTCTCACGCCGCATCCTGCCAGTCGCTCACCATGAGCCAGGAGACGCCAAACGGGTCCACGCGCCAGCGTCCCTGCGTCAGGATCGCCTGCCAGGGCGCGGGCCGGGCCAGTCCCTCGCGCTCCACAGCCACCGCAAAGGTCTGGCCGTCGCTCAGGAAGAAGCCGCGTCCGCCGGTCCAGCCGGGCAGCCGATAGCCGGCCACCGCCAGCGGCCGGCCCGGCTGCGCCTGCGCTTCGGCCAATGTCGCGGCAGAGATGGGCGCGGCCAACGCCTCCAGCGGCGTGACGCTGACCGGCCAGCCCAGCAGGCGCGTCTCCCAGCTCAGCCGCTGGCTCGCCGTCTCGGCCGCGACCGGGCTCATGGGAAAGTCGAAGGCCATCTGCTGCACGCTGCCGGCCCGGCGCACCTCTTTCAGCTCAGCCAGCAGCGCCGCCCGGCTGGCCCCCAGCCCATCCAGCGCGCCGCACTGCACCAGGTGCAGCGCCTCCTTTTCCTGCAACGCCACGCGGCCCAGCAGATCGCGCAGCCCGTCGAAGGGGCTCTCCCGCCGGGCCTGGACGATCGCGGCCACGGCTGCCTGGCGCAGGTCGCGCACCTGGCCCAGGCCCATCCAGAGCGCCGTGCGGGAACGATCCAGGGTGAACTTGCGGCCGCTGTGGTTGACGTGCGGCGGGCGCACGGCGATGCCCAGGCGCTGCGCCTCGGCCGCGTAGATCGCGGGGTGGTGAAAGCCGCCCCAGTCGGCCAGCCGGGCGGCGAAGAATTCGGCCGGAAAGTGGGCCTTCAGGTAGGCCGAACGGTAGCTGACGTCGGCGTAGGCGGTGGCGTGCCCCTGGTTGAAGCCGTAGCCAGCAAAGGGCGCCACCTGCTCCCACAGCGTCTGCGCCTGCTGTGGGGTGAAGGCCGGGCCGGCGGGCGCGGGTCGCATACAGCCCTGGACGAAGGCCGCGTGCATGGACTCCATCTCCTGCCGGCCGAAGTGGCTCATGCCGCGGCGCAACACGTCGGCTTGCTGCCAGCTCAGCCCCGCGATCTCCACCGCGATGCGCAAAATCTGCTCCTGGAAGATCAGCACCCCCTTGGTGCGGCTCAGAATCGGCTCCAGCGCCGGGTGCAGGTAGACCACGGGCGCCTCGCCGCGGTAGCGCAGCACGAAGGCGCGCGCCATGCCGCCCAACGCCGGCCCCGGCTTGAAGAAGGCGTTGGCCGCGGCCAGGTCCTGCACGCGGCGCGCCTTGAGCTGACGCAATGTGCGCTGCGCGCCGGTGGATTCGCACTGGAAGACGCCGATGGTCTCGGCCCGCGCCAGCAGGTCGCCGGTGGTTGGATCGTCCAACGGGATGGCGTCCAGCCGGAAGGCCGCATCCTGCCGGCGGGCCAGGCCGGCCGCGTCGGCCAGCACGGTCAGGGCGCGGATGCCCAGCAGGTCCAGCTTGGGCAGGCCGATGGCCTCCACGTCGGCGTGGTCGTACTGGGTGATCAGAAAGCCTTTGGCGGTCCACTGCACCGGCGCGATGTCGGTCATGGGGCCAGGGGCGATGACCAGGCCGCCGGGGTGGACGCTCAGGTGATCGGGCTGGCCCACCAGGCCGGCCGCGTCGATCAGCGTCTGGCGCAGGCGCGGCTCATGCACCTCGGCGATCACATCCTCCATCGTCCTCCCGGAGCCGCGGCCGGGGTCAGAGCGCCAGTCGTCGGGGAGCAGCTTGAGCAGGTGCACGGTCTCGGCGTCGCTCAGGCCGTGGGCCTTGGCGGTCTCGCGCACGGCCGACTTGGGGCGCAGGGTGCTGACGGTGGCCACCAGCGCGACCCGCTCCTGGCCATAGCGCCGGCGCACATAGTCCAGCACCCGATCGCGGCGCCGGCTGCAGAAGTCCAGGTCGATGTCGGGCGGGTTGGCGCGCGCCGGGTTGAGAAAGCGCTCGAAGAGCAGATCATGCTGGATGGGATCGACGGTGGTGATGCCGGCGCAGTAGGCTACCAGCGAGTTGGCCACGCTGCCGCGGGTGCTGACCGGGATCTCCCGCCGGCGGGCGTAGCGCACGATGTCGGCCACCACCAGGAAGAGGGGGCTGTAGCCGTGCTCGGCGATGGTCTCCAGCTCGCGTTGCAGGCGCTGGGCGATGGCCGGCGCGGGCTGGGGGCCGAAGTGGGCGCGCAGTCCCGCGTTCGCCAGCGCGGCCAGCGCGCCGGCCGGCGTCTGACCGGCCGGCAGCTTGAGCGCCGGCCAGATGGGGCGGCCGTCGGGCAGGGCCGGCTGGCATTGGGCCGCGATCTGGCCGCTGGCGGCCAGCGCCGCGGGGAAGGCGGCGAAACGCTGGCGCATCTGGCCGGGGCTCAGCCAGTGCAGGTCGATGGCTGGATCGCCGCGGTCGGGCAGGACCTGGGGCGGCAGCTCGACCAGCCGGCAGTTCTCACGCAGCGCGGCCAGCAGGCGCAGCCGGGGCCGTTCCTGCGGCGTCAGGCAGTAGACCGGCTGCACGGCGACGCTGCCCAGCCCCAGCCGGCCGGCCAGATCGACCAGCGCCTGCGCCAGGGGCACATCGGCCGGCCGGTGCAGCTCCAGCGCCAGAAAGGCGCGCTCGCCGAAGATGCCGGCCAGCCGGCCGGCGTAGCGCAGCGCGCCGGCGCGGTCGCCGGTGGCCAGACGGCGCTGCACCCACCCCTGCCGTCCGCCGCTGAGACAGATCAGCCCGGCGCTCTGCTCCTTCAACGCGTCCCAGCTCAGCCCGGCCGCGGCCGCCTCCAGGCGGTCGGGTCGCGCCTGTACCTGGGAGGAGAGGCGGCAGAGCGAACGGTAGCCCTCCGGCCCGGTGGCCAGCAGCGTCAGCAGCCCGGCCCCGCCGCCGTCGTCTGGATCCCCTGCGTCCAGGGGGGCCACGCGCGCGGCCATGCCGATGATCGGCTGCACGCCGGCGGCCTGGCAGGCGCGCCGAAAGGTCACCGCGCCGTAGAGCGCGTGGTCGTCGGTCAGCGCCAGGTGGCTCAGGCCATCGGCCGCGGCCGCCTGGGCCAGCGCCTCGACCGATGCCAGGCCGCCCAGCAAGGTGAAGTGGGAGTGAACGTGCAGGTGAGTGGCGGTCACGAAAGGAAGGGGGGCCTCGGTAGGGGCTCGGTCGGAGACCGGCCCCAGCGGTTTTCTGGATCGCGAGCGCAGTATAGCGCACTGGTGAGCCCAGGTCAATTGCATCGCCCCGGCCACGGCAACCACCAAACACGGGTCGGAGTCGAGGCTTTAGCCGGGTCTGGCCGACGCCAGTTGAGCGCGCCGACCCGCCTGAAGGCTCGACTCCTGCTTGGCAGCCACCAGCCATGGGCCGGAGTCGAGGCTTTAGCCGGGTCTGGCCGACGCCAGTTGAGCGCGCCGACCCGCCTGAAGGCTCGACTCCAGTCTTACAGCCACCAGCCATGGGTCGGAGTCGAGGCTTTAGCCGGGTCTGGCCGACGCGAGTCGCGCGCGCGCCGACCGCCTGAAGGCTCGACTCCTGCATAGCAGCCACCGGCCATGGGTTGGAGTCGAGGCTTTAGCCGGGTCTGGCCGACGCGAGTCGCGCGCGCCGACCCGCCTGAAGGCTCGACTCCTGCATAGCAGCCACCAAACAAGGCGCGGAGTCGAGGCTTTAGCCGGGTCTGGCCGACGCGAGTCGCGCGCGCCGACCGCCTGAAGGCTCGACTCCTGCATAGCAGCCACCAAACAAGGACGGAGTCGAGGCTTTAGCCGGGTCTGGCCGATGCGAGTCGCGCGCCGACCGCCTGAAGGCTCGACTCCTGCTTGACAGATCCCGGTCGATGGCGTATACTGTCCATAGTAGTTTGAAATAAGAACACTAACGAGGATAGCCGATGGATTTGCTGACCAAGCTCACCGAACTGGGTTTTACCGAATATGAGGCCAAGGTCTATCTGGCGCTGCTGGATGATTACCCGGTCAGCGGCTACCAGATCAGCAAGGCGGCCGGCGTGCCGCGCTCCATGGTCTACGAGGCCCTGGGCCGGCTCAAGCTGCGCGGCGCGGTGTTGGAGACGCCCGACGAACGCGCCACGCTCTACCGTCCACTGCCCCCCGATGTGTTGCTGGATAACCACGAATCGACCCAGCGCCGCCTGGTCGACGAGCTGCGCGCCGGGTTGACCGGCCTCTACCAGTCCCGCGAGGAGGATTTCGTCTGGTCGATCCGCGGACGGGACGCGCTGTTGGCCTATGCGCGCGAGTTGATCCGCCGGGCGCAGCGCGAGCTCTTTGTGGTGCTGGATGACCCCGACGTGGCCGCGTTGGAGGATGTGATCGCGGAGACCTGCCAGCGCGGCGTCCCCACCAGCGCGGTGCTGACCGGCGCGGCGCCGCTGCGCTGCAGCCAGGTGGTGCGCCATCCGCCGCTGGAGAGCCAACTGCACGAGCTGGCCGGCATGCTGGTGGTGGTGGTCGATGGCGAGGAGACCTTGGTGGCAGCCAGCGACGCCGGACGCACCATGCTGGCCACGGTGACGCGCAACCGCAACCTGGTGTTGATTGTCCATCAGTTCGTCTGGATGGAGCTCTTCGCCCAGCGCATCTTTGCGCACATGGACGATGCGCTGCTGGCGCGGCTGGATCCGGCTGATCGGCGGGTGTTGGAGAGCGGGAGGCGGGAGGCGTAACCCGTAACCCGTAACCCGGAGACCGGAGCCCGGAGACCGGAGAGATGATGACTGCACTTGATCTGGAAGGACGTTCTTCCCAACCTGAGGCGGGGATCTTGAACCGTTGCGCGGCGGTGTTGTTCAACGCGCTGACGCAGACGGCTGAGCTGCTGCGCGTCGAGGTTGACCCGGCCGGCGATCAGTTGATCCTGGACTACGACGGGGCCGCGCTGCCGGCGCAAGAGATGGCCGCCATTGCGGCCGATCTGGCAGCCGATCTGGACGGCCCCTACCAGCACTGTCTGAACCGGGGCCATGGGGTGGCCTGCACCCTCTGCGCCGACGCGCTGACGCAGGAGCTGGAGCGCCGCGGCCGGCTGGCTGAGTTCACCGTCGAGCCGGGCCACATGGCGGTGGCGCGCAACCAGCCTGGCCGTGAACGCGCCCGGATGACCCAATCGCTGGCCCCAGCGGCTGACCCAGCCGCCGCGTCCAGCACCTGGCCCTGGCAGCGCTGGGATCTCGCCCGCAAACAGCTCATCCTGACCGTCATCACCGCGCTGGGCATCGCCGTCGGCTGGATCGGCGGCGCGCTTGGCCTGCCGCAGCCCTGGCCGCAGGTGGCCTATGGGGTGGCCTACCTGGCCGGCGGCTACTACGGCGTGCGCCAGGGGCTGGCTGAGCTGCGCCACGGCGCGATCAACATCGACCTGCTGATGATCCTGGCTGCCCTGGGCGCGGCCGCCATCGGCGACTGGCGCGAGGGCGCGATCCTGCTCTTCCTCTTCTCGCTCAGCAACGCCTTGCAGGACTACGCCATGGGCCGCAGCAGGCGCGCCATCGAGGCGCTGATCAAGCTGCGCCCCCAGGAGGCGCTGGTGCGGCGCGGCGAGCTGGAGATGGTCACGCCGGTGGCCCGCCTGCGCCTGGGGGACGTGGTGATCGTCAAGCCGGGCGAGCGGCTGCCTATCGACGGCGTGATCCTGCGCGGCCAGTCCAGCATCGACCAGTCCACCATCACCGGCGAATCCGCGCCGGTCGATGTGGCGGTCGGCGCACAGGTCTTCGAGGGCACGCTGAACCAAACCGGGGTGCTGGAGATCGATGTGACCTGCCTGCCCAGCGAGAGCACCCTGGCGCGCATCATCCGTCTGGTGGAGGATGCCCAGGAGCAGAAGGCGCCCACCCAGCGCTTCCTGGACGATTTCGAGCAGAAATATGCCCTGGGAGTGATCCTGGCCACGGCGCTGGCCATCGTCATCCCCACCTTCCTGCTGCACCAGCCCTTCGAGGAGACCTTCTACCGCGCGATGACCCTGCTGGTGGTGGCCAGCCCCTGCGCGCTGGTCATCTCCGTGCCGGCCGCGATCCTGAGCGCCATCGCCAACGCCGCGCGCAAAGGCATCCTCTTCAAGGGCGGCGCGCATCTGGAGAACCTGGCCACCGTGCGCGCCATGGCCTTCGACAAGACCGGCACCCTGACCAGCGGCAAACCGACGGTGACCGACCTCATTCCGCTGGGCTGTTGTTCGGAGCAGGAGCTGCTGGCGCTGGCCGCGTCGGTGGAGGCGCGCTCGGAACACCCGGTGGCGCAGGCCATCGTCCAGGAGGCGCGCCGCCAGGGACTGGCCTTCGAGCCCTGTGAAGAGCTGCAGGCCATCACCGGCCGCGGCGCGCGCGCCGTGGCGGCCGACGGCCGCGTCTATTTGATCGGCAACCGGGAGCTCTTCGAGAACAAGCTGGCGCTGACCGACCAGGTGCTGGCCCGGTTGGACGAGCTGGAGCAGCAGGGGCGCACGGCCATGCTGCTGGCTGGGCAGGTGGACGGCGAGCTGGCCGCGCTCGGCCTGATCGCGGTTGCCGACAGCATCCGACCGCAGGCCCGCGCCGCGCTGGCCGCCCTGCGCCGCGAGGGCATCGCCCCCATCGTCATGCTGACCGGCGACAACGCGCGCGTCGCCTCAGCCATCGCACAGCAGGCGGGGGTGGATGAGCACCGGGCCGGCCTGCTGCCGGAGCAGAAGGTGGCCGCGGTGCAGGCCCTCTATCAGCAGCATGGCTCGGTGGCCATGGTGGGGGATGGCGTCAACGATGCGCCCGCCCTGGCTCAGGCCAGCGTCGGCGTGGCCATGGGCGCGGCCGGCGCCGATGTGGCGCTGGAGGTGGCCGACGTGGTGCTGATGTCCGACGACCTGGAGAAGCTGGCCTATGTGGTGCAGCTCAGCCGGCGGGCGCGGCGCATCGTCTGGCAGAACATCGGCTTTGCCCTGACCGTGATCGTCGTCCTGGTGGTTGCCAACTTCGTGGTCGGGGTGCCGTTGCCCCTGGGGGTCGTGGCCCACGAAGGGAGCACGCTGATCGTGGTCTTCAACGGGCTGCGGCTGCTGCGCTGAGCAGCAATTGAAGCAAGGGATGCCCCCAGCTCAGCCGCCGCGCCAGATGACGGTGTGACAGGGGGCGTCGCCCCCCTCCCCTTGCAGATGATCGACGACCACCGGCGCGCTGAGGGGGGCGCCGGCGCCGTCCACGATGGTCAGCGTGTACTGGTTGGGGAAGAAGTTGATGGGGAAGTCGAAGCTGCCGAAATCGCCCGCGCTCTCCTTGCTCCAGGCGTCGGCGCGGTTGCCCCATTGGTCCACCAGGCTGATCTGCACGCCGGGCAGGGGCGCGCCTGCCGCGTCCAGCACCTGCCCCACGATGTAGTTGCCGGGACAGGTCGCGTGGTGGCTGACCGGCTCGGCCAGGCTGAAGCTGCCCGGCTGGCCGCTCCCGCTCCAGGCCGCAGCTACCGGCGCGGCCGTGTCGCCGGCCACCGGCCCCGCGTTGGGGTCCATGGCCGCGGCCAGGTCCACCAGCAGTTGGGCCGTGGGCTCGTCAGGTCGTGCGTCCAGCGCCAGCGCGGGGGCCATGGCCGCGCCCAGCTCGTCGCATGGCCCCAGGTTGACGGCCGTGGGGTGGCGCAGCGTCCAGGCCAGCGCCTGGGCGCGCTCGTTTTGGGCGCGGGCGTTGGCCTCGCCGCCGACCGGAATGCTCAGGCCAAGGCCGGCCGGCAGCTTCAGCAGCGGGCGCAGTGCGGCCGGTTCCACCTGGCAGTAGGCGGCCCATTGGCCCCCCTGGCCGCGGTCCACGTAGACCGGCGCGCTGGGAACCAGCGCCACGCTGTCGGCCAGCGGCCCATCCGCGCCGGTGGCCGACAGCCACTCCCGGCTGTAGAACTCGCCCCCTGAGCGGCAGAAGAGGCCGGGTGGACAGGCCAGCTCGCCCGGCCCGCTGGCCTGCGCCATGTCAGCCGGCGGCTGGAACTGCCAGGCGGCGGGGTCGTTGGCCGCCTCCAGCCGGGCCAGCAGGTCGGGATCGTCCAGCACCGCCTGCATGAAGTCGTTCCAGATGGGCGCGGCGCCGGTCAGGCCGCTGGTGTTGCGCATTGGCTGGCCGTCGCTGTTGCCCGCCCAGACGCCGGTCACCAGGTAGCGGGTGAAGCCCACGGTCCAGTTGTCGCGCCAGTCGTTGGTGGTGCCGGTCTTGGCCGCGGCCGGCTGGCTGAGGCGCAGCGGGTTGTTGGCGCCGAAGGCCGGCGTGCGCGCCGTGTTGTCGGCCAGGATGTCAGTCACCTGCCAGGCCGCGGCCGGCGAGATGGCCTGGCTGATGGCCTGCTGCGGCGGCTGGAGCGGGCGCCCCAGGCCGTCCGCCAGCGCCAGGAAGGGGGTTGGCTCGACATAAGTGCCAGCGTTGGCCAGGGTGGCAAAGGCGGTGGTCAGGTCCAACAGCGTCACCTCGCCGCCGCCCAGGGTCAGGCTCAGGCCGTACCAACCCTGGTCGCGCACCAGGCTCTTCAGCCCCATGGCCTGGGCGTTTTCCAGCATCCGGGCCACGGTGACGGCATCCAGCAGCTTGACGGCCGGAATGTTGTAGCTGTTGGCCAGCGCGCTGCGGGCCGTGACCGGGCCGTGAAACTGCCCGTCGTAGTTGGCCGGGATGTAGGCCTCGCCCGCGCTCACCGTGTAGGTCACCGGCAGGTCCCACAGCACGCTGGCCGGGCTGATGAGATTGTCCTCGAAGGCCGCGGCGTAGAGCATGGGCTTGATGGCGCTGCCCGGCTGGCGTGGGCTGATCGCCACGTTGACCTGGCCGTCGATGGCGGCGTCGGCGAAGTCCGCGCTGCCGACCATGGCCAGGATCTCGCCGTTGCCCGGCCGCAGCGCGGTCAGCGCGGCGTTGCTCAGGTTGAACTGCGGCTGCAGCTCGGCCACCTTGGCCGCCAGCCGTTCCTGCGCCAGCGTCTGCATGGGCAGGTCCAGGGTGGTGGTGATCTGCCAGCCGCTGCGCGGCAGCGCCTGTTCCCCCAGCAAGGCCTGGGCCTGATCGCTGACATAGTGCACGAAATGCGGCGCGGCCGCGATGCGGCGGTCGGGCTGCGGGTTGAAGGTCAGCGGCTGGGCGTAGGCTTCGTCAGCCTGCGCCGGGCTCAGCTTGCCATGGCGCACCATCAGGTCCAGCACCACACGCTGGCGGGCGCGGGCCGCGTCGAAGTCTTTCAGGGGGTCCAGGTTGGCCGGCTGTTGGGGAATGCCGGCCAGCAGCGTCGCCTCGGCCAGGGTCAGATCGGCGGCGGATTTGCCGAAATAGACCTGGCTGGCGGCTTCCGGCCCGTAGGCCAGGTGGCCGTAGTTCAGCAGGTTGAGATACATCTCCAGCAGCTCATCTTTGCTGAAGAGGGTGGTCAGCTCCTGGGCCAGACCGGCTTCCAGCATCTTGCGATCCATGTTCTGGCTGTAGCGGTCGTCTGGCCCCAGAAAGAGGTTGCGCGCCAGTTGCATGGTGATGGTCGAGGCGCCGCTGACCACGCCCCCCTGCTGCGCGTTCTGCAAGGCCGCCCCGGCTATGCGCGCCGGATCGATGCCCAGGTTGATGTAAAAGGTGGCGTCCTCGGTGGCGATGGTGGCGTCGATCAGGTGTGGGGAAATCTGATTCAGCGGCAGCCAGGTGCGGCGCCCCTCCTCCCACAGCTCGGCCAGCAGCGCGCCGCGGCGGTCGGTGATGCGCGTCGTCTCGAAGATGCGCGGCAGCGGGCCGGGCTGATAGCGCTGCAAGTAGATTTCGGCCGCCTCCTGGGCTGTGGGCGCGGGCCGCTCGCCCAGTTGCTTGGGCGCGGCGCAGCCGGTCAGCAGCATGGCCACTGCCAACAAGCCGGCCGCCAAAGCCAGGCGCCAGCGCGGCGCAAAGGCAACCTCACCGCTCTGGCCGGTCTCCGACCGAGCCAGCCGCCAGCGCGGCGCAAAGGCAACCTCACCGCTCTGGCCGGTCTCCGACCGAGCCAGCCCGCGGTTTTGGATGGGATTTGAGAAAACGCGGTGGTTGTTCTTCATATCATTGATGACACGCCAGCGGGGCCGATTTGTTCAGTGGTCGCAAGACCTTTCCCCCGCCGCTGGCCCACAGCACCAACCAGAGCAACGCATCACGCATCACGCATTACGACCCACGGGATACAACCGACTGATCTTCACGTCCCTGTGCAACCGAGAGAAAATCCTCATTCACACACACTCCGGATTACGCATTACGCATCACGCATTACTCCCCCCGATACCTACGCACATTCTCCAGGTGCTCATCGAAGGTGCGGGCGAAGACATGCCGGCCGCTGCCCCCAGGCTCAGCCACGAAATAGAGGAAGTCGTGCTGGGCCGGGTTCAGGACAGCCTGGATGCTGGCCAGCCGCGGCGCGGCGATGGGGCCGGGGGGCAGGCCGGCGTTGAGGTAGGTGTTGTAGGGGCTGATGACCTGGCTGTACTCCTCCAGGTAGACGGGAGTCTTCCACCACTGCCCGCTGGCCGGCTGAAAGCCCATGGCATATTGCACCGTGGGGTCGGCCTCCAGCCGCATGCCGGCCGTCAGGCGG
>JAKQCW010000259.1 GCA_029558955.1 Chloroflexota bacterium | reverse complement strand
GGCTCCGTCTTCACCGATCTGCTCAATCCCGGCGTGCAGCACAGCCCGCAGGCCAGCTACACCGTGGTCGACGGCCAGTTGGTCGTGCCGGTGGATGGCCAGTGGGGCCGCATCCTGCTCCTCGCCAGCAGCCCGGTGGCCGTTACCCTGGCCGAGTTCAGCGCCGTCCAGCAGGGCGACGCGGTGCAGGTGAGCTGGGAGACGGTCAGCGAGCTGGACAACGCCGGCTTCAATCTCTATCGCAGCGAGAGCGCGGCCGGCCCGCAGACGTTGCTGACTTACCTGCCGGCGTCGTCGCCCGGCGGCACGGCGGGTGCGGCCTACGCCTACGAAGACCGCGCCGGCCTGACGCCCGGCCAGAGCTACTACTACTGGCTGGAGGACGTGGCCATCAGCGGTGCGACGACGCTGCACGGCCCGGTCAGCGTCGACTTCGTGGCGCCGACGGCGGTGACGCTGGACGGCGTCACCGCCAGTCCGGCGGCCGGCGCGGCTGCGCTGCCCTGGCTGTGGGCGGCTGTGGCGGCCGGCGCGGCCCTGGCGCTGGGGCGACGGAGATAGCCGCGGAGAACCGCGGATGAGCAGAAGGCGCGGATCGGAGCGTGCGTTCGATCCGCGCCTTTGCGAATGGGTCAAGGCTCTGATCTGCGTCGATCGGCGTTGATCTGCGTCCCGAGACATCACCAAGAAAGCACCCCAATGAAAATCACAACGAAATTCCTGGCCGGCGCCGGCCTGCTCCTGCTGCTGGCGCTCACCCTGACCATCGCCGTCGCGGCCGGCGAGACCGGCGCACCGGCCAGCCGCGGCCCCGCCTACGGCTCCCCCACCCTGGACGGCGTGCGCGATGCCGTCTACGGTGCGCCCATCGGCGTCGACCCGACCGGCGACCTGGCCAACCCCGGCCCTGGCGGCTGGACCGGCACAGCCTGGACCGATCAAAGCGCGCTTTACTGCCAGAATGACGACAGCTATCTCTACATCTACGCCGACCTGGCGCAGTACAGCCAGACCGGCTCCAGCGGCCAGATCGGCCTGCTGCTCGACCTGGGCACGGCAGCCGGCGGCGCCAGCGATCCCTGGGGCAACGCCATCACCTTCGCCCAGGCCAACAAGCCCGACTACGCAGTGCGCGGCAACATCGCCGGCATGCAGGGCAGCGACAATGGCTGGACCGAGCTGCGCGCCTGGAACGGTGCGGCCTGGAGCGCGGGGGGAAGCAACTGGGGCGGCATCAGCAGCGGCCAGGTGGGCAGCAAGATCGCCTACAGCAACGCCAACGGCGTCGAGTTCAAGATCCCCCTGAGCGACATCGGCAATCCCGCCTTGGGCAGCACGGTCAACCTGCAACTCTTTGCCACCCAGAGCGGCAGCAGCAAGGGCGCCTACGACACCGTGCCCAGCGACGACCAGTCCACCGGCTGGGACGATCCGACGACGCAGGTCAACTACAGCGCCTGTTCGCTGACCACGTCCGGCCCCACCGACACCCCCACGTCCACGCCCACCACTGGCCCCTCGCCCACGCCCACGTCCACGCCCACCGCGACCCCCACGCCCCCTTCCGGCTGCACCGGAGCGACGACTGGCGATGGCGTGGTGGTCGTCAACGGCCTTTACCACGACAGCACGCTGCTGGCCTACCGCGATCCGCAGGCCTCCATCCAGCCCGACGGCTCGGCCACCCTGCGTCTGCGCACCTGCCAGGATGACGTGACGCAGGTGCAGGTGTTGGTCTGGCGCACCGGCGACCCGCTGGCCTCCCCCTCCTTCACCTATGCCGCGGCCGTGGCCAGCAGCGACGGCACGCATAGCCTGTGGGAGGCCACGGTCCCCGGCGACACCGTCAACCTCTGGTACCAGTTCCGCGTCGCCGATGCGGCCACCATCGGCCAGTTCAACCCTATCAGCGGCAACAGCGGGCCGGGCAAGTGGTACACCGGCGCGCTGGCCAATCCCTCGTGGGGCCTGCCGGTGGTGCTGCCGACCCCCACGCCGCCGGCCGACTTCGCCGTGCCCAGTTGGATCGCCGACGCGGTGATCTATCAGATCTTCCCTGACCGCTTCCGCAACGGCAACCCGGCCAACGACCCCGTGGATGGCACGTTGGTCTATGAGCCGGCGCCCGATGGCTGCGCGGGCTATCCCCACGCGCGACCTCTGCCCGGCGGCGGCTGCCAGTGGGACCGCCGCGCCTGGACCGATCCGCTGCTCACCCCAAGCTGGGGGCTGGACTTCCACGGCGGCGACCTGCAAGGGGTCATCGAGAAGATCAACGCCGGCTATTTCAACGACCTGGGCGTCAACACCCTCTACCTCAACCCGATCTTCGAGTCCTCCTCCAACCACGGCTACGACACCAACGACTACTTCACCGTGCGGGCGATCTTCGGCAACAACGCGCTCTTCGACCAGTTGATCACAGCCGCCAACGCCAAGGGGCTGCGGGTGATCCTGGATGGCGTCTTCAACCACGCCGGCATGGACAGCGTCTATATCGACAAGAACAAGAGCTTGGGCGGCGCCTGCGCCTCGGCCGGCAGCGCGCAGCGCAGTTGGTTCACCGCCGGCTCGGCCGGCGCGGTCTTCAACTGCGCGGACGGCTGGGGCTGGAAGGGGTGGTACGGCTACGCCACCCTACCCGAGTTCGTGGATGAGTCGGCCGGTGTGCGCGATCTCTTCTTCCGCGGCGGCGCGGCCGGCGCGCCGGCTGGCAAGTCGGTCAGCCAGTTTTGGCAGGAAAAGGGCATCGCTGGCTGGCGCTACGACGTGGCCCAGGACATCACTCACAACTTCTTCCAGACCATGCGTCCCTACGTCAAGGGAACCAACGGCAGCGGGACGGTCTACGGCAACAGCGAGCAGCTCATGCTGGGCGAGGTGACGGGCGGCTGTGACTGGTACCTCTATCAGAGCTACATCAACGGCGGCGAGCTGGATTCGGTGATGAACTACTGCTTCCGCGACTGGGCCACCGGTTTCGGCAACGGCGACGCGCCCAGCCAGTTTGACACCAAGTACAATCAGTTCCGCGCCCTCTTCCCCACCTCGGCCTGGAAGGGCTTCATGAACCTGATCAGCACCCACGACTCGCCCCGCATGCTCAGCCTCCTGAACAGCGACAAGGGCAAGCTCAAGCTGGTTACGCTCTTGCAGTTCACCCTGCCCGGCGCGCCCTCCATCTACTATGGCGACGAGGTGGGCATGGCCGGCGGGAGCGACCCCGACAACCGGCGCACCTTCCCCTGGCCCGACATCAACGGCGGCGTCAACGGCAACGGCGACGTCTACGACGGGACCATCTATCAGCACTTCAAGAAGCTGCTGACCATCCGCAACAGCTACGGCGCGCTGCGCGGCGGCGAGGTGCAGACCTTGTTGGTCAACGACGCGGCCGGCCTTTACAGCTATCTGCGCAGCGACGCCAGCCACAAGCTGATCGTGGTGTTGAACAACAAGACCGCCGGGGCCACGGCCACTATTCCGGTCGCCGGCCTGGCTGCCGATGGCTCCGTCTTCACCGATCTGCTCAATCCCGGCGTGCAGCACAGCCCGCAGGCCAGCTACACCGTGGTCGACGGCCAGTTGGTCGTGCCGGTGGATGGCCAGTGGGGCCGCATCCTGCTCCTCGCCAGCAGCCCGGTGGCC
>JAKQCW010000247.1 GCA_029558955.1 Chloroflexota bacterium | reverse complement strand
CCAGCGGGAAGATGGTACAATCGGGCTGTACTTTTACAACGCGCGATACTACGACCCGTTCATCGGCCGCTTCGTCCAACCCGACACCATCGTGCCGGAGCCGGGCAATCCGCAGGCGCTGAACCGGTACAGCTATGTGCTGAACAACCCGGTCAAGTTCGTTGATAGCAGCGGCCACTTCGCATTCATACCCATCCTCCTGGGCGTTGCCATCATTGGCTTGATATCCTATGACTATCTCGCCCATCCGGACATCGCCTATGCGCCAGCGCTGGACGTAGACGTTAGCAGCCTACCTCCCAGTGACCTGCCTGACAACGATGCCGCCTTGTGCGGGCCGTGTCCTTACGTCCAAGAAAGACAATGGGCGATGGCGGCGGTCATGGGCGCGGTGGAGTTGACGCCGCTGGATGAGCTGCCGGGCGTTAACAAGGTGATTAGAGAAGGGGCAGAGGGAGTAGCTGAGCAGGGCCTAAAGGGCGTGGCTCGCATCGATCCGTGGAAGGTTCGATTCAGCCAAGACAGTATTAGCTATGGTTTCAAGGATAAGGCATTGGGAACCATTGACGATTTGGCTGAGGGTTTGCTTTCAGGAAGGATCAATCCGTCAGATGTGCCTGCTATTAGGATCACTGAGGTTGAGGGCAAGCTATTCACACTAGACAATCGTCGCCTTGAAGCCTTCAGGCGCGCAGGCATTGACATTCCTTATCGGTGGGCTACTCCAGAGGAGTTGGCGAGAGAAGGATGGAAGTTCACTACAACCAATGAAGGCATAACGATCATAGTGAAAGGACAGCCATGAGCCAGGTAAGAGTCGCCTTTGCGATCTCCAATCAAATCGAGATTAACGAGACACCCTTAGAGAGGCTATCCTATGAAGGCGCTGACCTCATAGTTGAATTCGATAAGCAAGACAATGAACGCGTGCGTTTGACGTTTTCACCTTGGCAAGCTCTGAGGGTTACAACTATTGACTGTTATGATGTCCGATCTCTTCTAATTGAAGGGCGCCTCCACAGGCGTGTGCTTGAATTCATGGATTCGGAGTGGATATCGGCGCTCAAAGGGGAACTGCATTATCACGATTATCTTGCAACGTTCTTGAATGACGCACATCATTTTGTCCTGCTGTTCCAAGACAATGTGGTCGAGATAGTGGCGCAGCGTTTTGAATGCTCTTCACCTTGACGACAAGTTTGCTTGCGACGGAAGTAATTGCGACCGACAGTAGGCTCGCGGCCACGCCAAACGGATGGAGTGTGGCGCAGTGGCCAGCACGTCTACTAAGAAACTTGCCGGAGAGACACCGTCCGGTGCAGGTGTGCTTCATTGCGTTGGCCGTTCGTGTACGTTGACCGTTGGAGCCATTCAGCATGACACTGCGACGGTGAGTTTCTTAATCAGTCACAGGGGCGTCGCGACGCCTTGGGAGTCTCAGAATGACCAGGCATCTGCCAGTGCGAGTTCAGGCGATGACCACCGTCTACGTGGGCAACACCTACGAACGTGACAGCGGCAGCACGGTGCGCAACTGCTACGTATGAAGGCGGCGTGCGCGTGGTCACGCCTGCACTTGCGCCGAAGCGCAGCGCAGGTGCTAGTGTCGAAACCAGCGGGGGCGGAAAACATTGCGGCGTGAAGCGCGCGGCTGGCAGGGAGGGCGCCAGGCCCCCTAAGCGCCTCCAGGTTCCCCCATTCTCCTGCGCCCCCTACTCCCAACCCTCTTCAGTTTCATAGGCGTGAAAGGCGGCCATCAGACGACGGGTGATGGGCCCGGGGCTGGCGGGCAGGGCCACGTCGTCGATCTGGCGCAGGGGAATGATGCGGCGGTTGGTGCTGGTGATGAAAGCCTCGTCCCAGGTAGCGACCTCAGCTACCGGCAGCGGCGCGAACTCTATGGGGAGTCCCAGTTGGGCAGCCAGTTGCAAGGTCACGCCCTCGGTGACTCCCTCCAGCGCGGCGCCGGCTGGGGGACGCAGCAGCGCGCCGCCGCGCACAGCCAGCAGGTTGCTGGTGCTGCCCTCGGTGATGTGGCCGTGGCGGTCGACGATCAGCCCCTCATGCGCGCCGGCGGCTTGGGCCTTGAAGCGGGCCAGGGCCTGCGCCAAGCAGTTGGTGGACTTGGCCAACGGCCGAAAACGTTCCCCTTCACTGGTCACCGCGGCCACGCCTTGCTCGAACACGGCCGGCAGATGCTGCGGGCAGGGCTTGACGTACAAGCCGCAGACCGGCCCATGCACCCCGTCGCTGCCGTAGGCCACGATGCGCAACAGGCCACATGGCGTCTGTATGGTCGCGCCCAGCCGCCGCACCCAGTGGCCGATCTCCTCCAGCGACGCGGGCAGGTCCAGCGCCAGGATCTCTGCCGATTGGCCCAGCCGGTTCAGGTGTTGGTCAAGATGAAAGAAGCGGCCGTCCTGCACCAGCACGGTCTCGTAGATGCCGAAGGAATCCACCAGCGACTGATGGGCCACAGAAAAGCCGGTCTGATCGGCCAGCAGCAACTCGCCGTTGAGGATGACAAAAGGGGTAGGGGTGGTCATAGAGTCGTCATCACAGGGCCGGTCATAAACCGGCCTGAGCGCTACAGGGGAGAGACCTTGTCCACGATCAGACTGGACAGAAAGGTGCGCTGCTCGCCGCCGTCAAACAGGATGGTGATCTGCAAATCGTCGCCGGCCGGAGCGGCGCTTGCGACCACGCCGGGGCCGAAGCGGGCGTGCAGCACCCGGTCGCCGCTCGTCAGCCCCGCCAACCGGGCCGCGCCGGGCCCTGCGGCGGGCGCTGGGGCTTGGCTGGCGGCCGCCAAGGTCGCGGTCTCGCGGTCTCGCCAGAGCTCGGCGTAGAGCGCCAGGCTCTCGGGTCCCTTGATGCGCCGCGCTATCTCATCCAGCCGGCTGCGGGCGCCGGTCAACAGCGAGGCCAGCGCCTTCTGTTCGCGGGCCGGCCGGCCGCTCTGGGCCAGGGAACGCTCCAGCCGGCCAAGAATCAAGCGCAGGCGCTGCACCTGCTCGCTGGGATAGGGATAGTCCGGATCCACCAAAAAAAGCTCGATGCCATGCTGACGACAGAGCTCCTCGCGCGTCAGGTCGCGCTGTTCATCCTCCAAGCGCTCCCAGTCGCTCTGCTTGGGCTGTCCTTTGGCCGTCAGGCCGACGAAGCGCACAGCCAAACCGACCTGCGGATAGAGCAAATCCAGCTTCAGGCGCCGCTTGGTGGCCGGGTTGACCAGCCAGGCCGGGCTGGCGTCGAACTCGACGGCGCAGCCCTGCATGGTTCTGGCCAAAATCTCGCGCCAGGCGATGATATTGAGCGCGCTGCTCACGACTAGAAGATGCCCAGCTCTTCCTTGGCCCATTCGCTCATCATCTCCGGCGACCAGAAGGGCTGCCAGACGATGTTGACCGCGATCTGACTGAGCTCGGGGAAGTTGCGCTTGACCGTCTGCTTGACGTCGTAGATGATCTGCGGGCCGGCCGGGCAGCCGGGGCTGGTCAGGGTCATGTCGATGTCCACCGCGTCCGCATCCACCTCAATGTCGTAGATCAGCCCCAAATCAACGATGTTGATGCCGATTTCCGGGTCGATCACGCTGGCCCGAATCCGGTCGCGCACATCTTTATCCGTGATTGCCATAGTCATTCTCCTTGTCTTAACGATTGACTCGTATCGTTACCAATCTACCGTCAGATAAACGCTGCCGTCTTTCAACGTCACCGAAAACGCCTCAATCGGCTCGAATGCTGGCATAGCCAGCGCCTTGCCCGTGCGGATGTCGAAGCGGGCGCCGTGGCGCGGACACTCGACCTCATAGGAGTCGACGATCCGGCCATCGCCCAGCGACCCGCCATCGTGGGAGCAGATGTTCTCAACCGCGTAGTACTGCTCGTTGTCCACGTTGAAGAGGGCGACCTCCATGTCATCCAGTTCGACGACCAACTTGCCGCCCAGGGGAATATCGCTTCGTTCGGCGACTTTTACCAATCGTGCCATGTTGTTTTGTTGTGCCTTTCTTGAGAGACATCCATGCGCTGGGCGCACAACCGTCAATGAAACTGGCGGGCTCGGCCAGGGGACCGGCCGAGCGGCGATTTTCAACTCAGCTACGGCGTGCCGTCAGGCCGGCACGCCTCACGCATCGGCGTCCTCGATACCCCATACGCCCGCCTTGAGCGCCTTGAGCGGCAACAGCGCGCACTTGAGCCGTACCGGGCCGATTTCGATCCCCAGCAGCTCGAGGATGTCCTCTTTGCTCCAGCCCTTCAGCTCCTCCAGCGACTTGCCGATGATCTCCTCGGTCATCATCGAGGCGGAGGCCTGGCTGATGGCGCAGCCGCGGCCGTCGAAGGCGGCCTGGGTCACCACGCCATCCTCGATCTTCAGCTCCAGGGTGATCTCGTCGCCGCAAAAGGGGTTGTGGTCGAAGTGGGTGATGTCGGGGCTGTCCAGATGCCCCTTGTGACGCGGATACTTGTAGTGATCGAGGATAGCCTCGCGATAGAGTGCGTCCATGGTATCTCTTGCTGCTTCGCTGCCCGGCCCGTTCCGGGAGCCGGTCAGAAGATGGGGTTACATGCCCAGCACCGCGTGCACCTTGTCCAGCGCCAGCACCAGCCGGTCGATCTCCTCGAAGGTGTTGTAGAAGGCAAAGCTGGCGCGCGCGCTGGCCGGGATGCCGTAGAAGTCGTGGATCGGCTGGGCGCAGTGATGGCCGGCGCGAATGGCGACCCCGTCGGCGTCGAGAATCGCCGCGATGTCGTGGGGGTGGATCTCCCCCAGGGTGAAGGCCACCACGCCGCCGCGCTGCTCGATGCCGGGGCCGAGGATGCGCAGCCCTTCGACGCGGCTCAGCCGCTCCGTGGCCGCGCGCACCAGCTCATGCTCCCGCTGCGCCACCCAGTCCATGCCCAGGTCGGCCAGATAGTCCACCGCGGCGCCCAGGCCGATGATCTCGGCGATGGCCGGCGTGCCAGCCTCGAACTTCCAGGGCAGCGTGTTCCAGCGCGAGCCCTCCAGCCGCACCTCGCGGATCATGTCGCCGCCTCCCATGAAGGGGGGCATGGCCTCCAGCAGATCGCGCCGGCCATAGAGCACGCCGCTGCCGGTCGGCCCGCACATCTTGTGGCCGGAGAAGACCAAAAAGTCGCAGTTGAGCTGCTGCACGTCCACCGGCAGGTGCGGCACGCTCTGCGCGCCATCCACCAGCGCCAGCGCGCCGACGCTGTGGGCCCGCGCCACCAGCTCCGCCGTCGGATTGATCGCGCCCAACACGTTGGACATGGCCACGAAGGCGAAGAGCTTGGTGCGCTCGGTCAACAGCGTATCCAGCAGGTCCAGCCGCAGCGTGCCCTGGGCGTCCAGCGGCACATAGCGCAGCGTGGCCCCGGTGCGTTGGGTGATCAACTGCCAGGGCACCACGTTAGCGTGGTGCTCCATCTGTGTGATCAACACCTCATCGCCCGGCTTGAGCGTCGCCATGCCCCAGCTATAGGCCACCAGGTTGACCGCCTCGGTGGCGTTGCGGGTGAAGATGATCTGCTTGCTGCTGGGGGCGTTGATGAAGCGGGCGATGCGGCCGCGCGCGCCTTCGTACAGCGCCGTCGCCTCCTCGCTGAGCGTATGCACGCCGCGGTGGACGTTGGCGTTGTGCAGGCGATAGTAGTCATCCATCGCCCGCAGAACGGCCAGCGGCTTTTGCGAGGTGGCGGCGTTGTCAAGATAGACCAACGGCGCGCCGTTGATCTCCCGCTGCAAGATGGGGAAATCGGCGCGGATTGCTTCGATGCTTCTCACGATTCTCGCTCACACGGGACATTCGAAGGCTGCGACAACCTCGATGGCGTCACTTCTCGATGGGCACGCCTACCAGGTTGCCCCATTCGGTCCAACTGCCGTCGTAGTTGCGCACGTTGGGATAGCCCAGCAGATAGGTCAGCACAAACCAGGTGTGGCTGGACCGTTCGCCGATGCGGCAGTAGGCCACCACATCGTCGTCGGGTCGAAGGCCCTGTTCCTGCTCGTAGATGGCGCGCAATTCCTCGGCGCTCTTGAAGACGCCGTCGGCGTTGACCGCCCTGGCCCACGGCACGTTTCTGGCGCCGGGGATGTGGCCGCCGCGCAGCGCGCCCTCCTGCGGATAGTTGGCCATGTGCAACAGCTCGCCGCTGTACTCAGCCGGCGAGCGCACATCGACCAGGGGCCGACCGGCCTGCACGTGCGCCAGCACCTGATCGCGCAGGGCGCGAATCTTGTAGTCTGCACGCGCCGGGGCCCGATAGTGGGTATGCGGATAGGTGGGCTGCTCCTTGGTCATCGGCCGGCCCTCAGCTTCCCATTTGGCCCGGCCGCCGTCCATCACCCGGGCGTTGGCGTGGCCGAAGAGCTGAAAGACCCAGAAGGCATAGGTCGCCCACCAGTTGTTTTTATCGCCGTAGAAGACCACGGTGGTGTCATTGCTGATGCCATGGATGGACATCAACACGTCGAAATCAGCGCGGTTCAGATAGTCGCGGCGCACCGCATCGTTCAGGTCCTTCTGCCAGTCGATCTGCACGGCGCCGGGGATGTGCCCCTGGTAGTAGAGCAGAATGTCCTCGTTGGACTCGACGATGCGCACCGTAGGATCATCCAGATGGTCAGCCACCCATTGGGTGGAGACCAGAACCTCAGGATGTGCATAACCTGTCATCAGGAAAAACTCCTCGCTGATATCTGGTCCCGCGTTCCGGGGAGCTCGCCCGCGGGGTAAGCTCCTCGGAACGCAGCGATACAGCATTAGCCAATGATCTTGCGCGCGATGATCTGTTCCAGCTTGCGGCGCACCGCTTCCACCGGGACGCGGTTAAGCACTTCCTCGAAGAAGCCGGTGACGATCATCTGCTCGGCCTGGTATTGGCTCAGGCCGCGCGCCATCAGGTAGAAGAGATATTCCGGCTCGATCTTGCTGACGGTGGCGCCGTGGGTGCAGCGCACGTCGTCGGCCTCGATCTCCAGGCCGGGGATGCTGTCGGCGCGGGCGCGCCGGTCCAGCACCAGATTTTCGTTCTTCTGATAGGCGTCGGTTTTCTGCGCGTGAGGCCAGACCTTGATGCTGCCCGAATAGACCGAGCGCGAGCGGCCGCGCAGCGCACCTTTGAAGAGCAGGTCGCTGGTGCAATGGTCAGACTTGTGGTTCTGCATGGTGTGGTGATCCAGGTGCTGCCGGCCGCTGGGGAAGTAGAAGCCCAACAGCTCGCCGTGGCCGCCTGGCTCCAGCAACTGCATCTCCAGGTTGATCTTGCTCAGCCGGCTGCCCCAGGAACTGGTCATCCAGTTGATCTGAGCGTCGCGCCGCATCTGGGCCTGCTGGGTGCTGAAGTGCCAGGTGTTGGTGTTCCAGTCCTGGCTGTGCAGATAGCGCACCACCGCGCCGGCCTGGGTGAAGACCTCCACGGCGCCGCTGTGGAAGGCCGCGCCATCATCCTGGCTGACCATCTCGTCGATGAAGGTGACCTGCGAGTTTTCCTCGGCGATGATCAGCGTGTGGGCAAAGTCAGCCTGATCGCCGCTGACGGCAGTGATGGCGTAGAGCGGCGCTTCGATCTGCACGTTGCGCGGCACGTAGAGCACCGCGCCGCCGGTGACCAGGGCCGCGTGCAGCGCGGTGAACTTGTTGGCGTCCACCGCCACGTTGTCGGTCATGAAGTAGCGCTGGATCAGCTCCGGATGCTGGCGGATGGCCGTGTCAAGGTCGGTGAAGATCACCCCCTTGGCGGCCAGCTCGCTGCTCAGCTCATGGAAGCGCACCGCGCCATTTTCTGTGACCAGCGCGCCGCCGGGTGCGTCGATGGATTCCATCTCCTCGCGCAGATAGGCGGGCAGATCAGCCCGGTCGCCGCGCGCCGATTCAACCGACGCGGGCAGCCGGAAATCGTCCAGCGCCAGGCCGGTCAGCCGGGTGCGCCGCCATTCCTCGTCGTTGGCCGTGGGCCAGGCGATCTCCTCGAAAAAGCGCCAGGCGCGGCGCCGCAGATCCAAAAACCACTCAGGCTCGCGCCGCTGGGTCGAAAGATCCTCGACGCCAGCCAGGTTCAAGCCAACCTCAGGTAGAATCATTGTTTTGACGGTCATGGTTACCTACCCAATACTGCCTTCCATCTGCAACTGGATCAGGCGGTTCATCTCGACGGCGTATTCCATGGGCAGCTCCTTGACCATCGGCTCGATGAAGCCGCTGACGATCATGGTGGCCGCCTCTTCCTCGCCCAGGCCGCGGCTCATCAGGTAGAAGAGCTGCTCTTCGTTGACCTTGCTGACGCTGGCCTCGTGGCCCACCTGCACATCCTGCTCGTCGATTTCGATGTAGGGATAGGTGTCGGAGCGGCTGCGGTCATCCAGCAGCAGCGCGTCGCAGACCACCGTCGACTTGGAGCCGGTCGCGCCCTTGGCCACCTTGAGCAGGCCGCGATAGCTGGCCCGGCCGCCGTTCTTGCTGATCGACTTGGAGATGATCTTGGAGGAGGTGTTGGGCGCGCCATGCACCACCTTGCCGCCCGCGTCCAGCGTCTGCCCGTGACCAGCGAAGGCGATGGAGAGAATCTCGCCATGCGCCTTGGGGCCCATCATGTAGACCGCCGGGTATTTCATGGTGACCTTGGACCCCAAGTTGGCGTCGATCCACTCCATGGTGGCGCCCTTGTCGGCCCGGGCCCGCTTAGTCACCAGGTTGTAGACGTTGTTGGACCAGTTCTGGATGGTGGTGTAGCGGCAGCGGCCGCCATCCTTGATGATGATCTCCACCACGGCGCTGTGCAGCGAATCCGAGGCGTAGATGGGCGCGGTGCATCCTTCGACGTAGTGGACGCTGGCGCCCTCTTCGACGACGATCAGCGTGCGCTCGAACTGGCCCATGTTCTGGGCGTTGATGCGGAAATAGGCCTGCAAGGGGATGTCCACCTGGACTCCCTTGGGCACGTAGAGGAAGCTGCCGCCCGACCAGACGGCCGAGTTCAGCGCGGCGAATTTGTTGTCAGCGGGGGGAATGATCGAGCCGAAGTATTCCTTGAAGATCTCCTCATGCTCGCGCAGGCCGCTGTCGGTGTCCAGAAAAACCACACCCAGCTTGGTCCACTGCTCTTGCAGCGAGTGGTAGACCACCTCGGACTCGTACTGGGCGCCGACGCCGGCCAGGAACTTGCGCTCGGCCTCGGGAATACCCAGGCGGTCGAAGGTGTCTTTGATGCTGGCGGGGATGTCATCCCAGCTCTTGCCCTGCTTCTCGGTGGGCTTGATGTAGTAATAGATGTCGTCGAAGTCGATATCGCTGAGGTCGGCGCCCCAAGTCGGCATCGGCTTGGACAGGAAGATGTCCAACGAGCGGTGCCGGAACTCACGCATCCAGTCAGGCTCGTTCTTCATATCGCACATCTGGTCGATCACTTCATGGTTCAAGCCCTTGCGCGCCTTGAAGACGTACTCCTCCGGCTTGCTAAAGCCGTATTGATACTCGTCTTTTACGCCCGACAGGGCCTCACGATCGCTTGCAGTTGCCATACGGTCCTCCTAATCTACGCCTTCACCAACTCCGCCTCGCCGAACTCGTCCTTGACCCACTGATAGCCCTTGTCTTCCAGCTCATGGGCCAGCTCAGGGCCGCCGCTGACGACGATGCGGCCGTCGAAGATAACGTGGACGAAATCAGGTTGAACGTAGTTCAGAATGCGTTGGTAATGGGTGATCAGCAGAATGCCCAGGCCCGGCCCGGCCAGCTTGTTGACGCCGTCAGAGACCACCCGCAGAGCGTCGATATCCAGACCGCTGTCGGTCTCATCCATGATCGCGATCTTGGGCTGGAGCATGGCCATCTGCAAGATCTCGACCCGCTTCTTCTCGCCGCCGCTGAAGCCCTCGTTGAGGTAGCGCTTGGCGAAGCCGCGGTCCACGTGGAACTCGTCCATCTTGGCCAACAGCTCGTTGCGGAACTCGCGCATGGGCATCAGATTCGAGCCCACCATGCCCGGCCGGTTGTTGTCGTTGACTATCGGCTGATCGGTGTAGCCGCGCACATTGCTGACAGCCGTGCGCAGGAAGTTGGCCATGCTCACGCCGGGAACGGCCACGGGGTACTGAAAGGCCAGAAAGAGGCCGAGGCGGGCCCGCTCGTTGGGCTCCATCTCCAGAACGCTCTCACCGTCCAGCAGAATATCGCCGCCGGTCACCTGGTAGTGCGGGTGCCCCATGATGGCGTTGGAAAGGGTGCTCTTGCCCGAGCCATTGGGGCCCATCAGGGCATGCACTTCCCCCTGGCGAATGGTCAGGTTGACGCCTTTCAAGACCTCTTTCGCGCCGTCGTCGACGGCCACGCGCAGGTCCTTAATTACTAGCTCGCTGGTCATGGTAGATCTCTGACTCCTTGTTTTGTGTTGGTTGGGCAACGGTCAGCCCAAAATGTTGGCCGTCGCCGCGTCTCTGCGGGGACGGCATTCATTCTCTGCAAGATATCGATCAAGCTGGCTCTCGACGTGGGGCCAGCGACGCGGCCGGCCGATTGGCGCGGCTGCTCACAAAAAACTGGCAGCTATTATGCCCGTCCTGGATGCAATCGCCCAAAATCACATCGGCGTCTAACGCCATCGAGAAGGCGTTGCGCTCCATCTCACACACATCGCGATGCACCGAGGCCAGCCCATGATAAGGGCAATTATACTCGCGCAGGACAAAAACACCCGCGTCATGTTCCAGGTCGACCCGAATGCCGCGCCGGTCCAGCAACAATGAAAGCTCACGCATCCGGTCGCCCATGGCCTCGCCCTTGATCTGGCGGCGATATTGGGCGGCCAGCTTGGCGCCGACCCGGTTGAGCAGGTAGCGCAGCTTGTCGGTGCCTTCCGTCTCCAACAGCTCGCCGATCAGGTCCAACGCCAACTCGTCGCTGTAGTAGGCAAAGAGGCTGTGCGACCGCTCGGTGAGCTGATAGAGGTTGCGCGGCCGGCCGACCCCCTGCTTTTCCTTGGACATGGTCACCAGCCCCTCGGTCGTCAGGCTGGCCAACTGCTGACGCACCGCGGTGGCCGTCACACCGGTGACCTCTTCCAGCTCTTTGATGCTGGCTGGGCCGTTGCGCAGCAGAAATTCCAGGATTTGACCTGCTGGGGTGGAGGTGTTCTGTAAGTTCAAGCCGGTCATGAGTTTGCCTCGCGCTGTCACCTTGGTCAGACAATAAGTGAAGAGAAGTATAATGCCCACCCATAATTTTGTCAAATTTCCTTGCGAAAATTGCCAAAAC
>JAKQCW010000224.1 GCA_029558955.1 Chloroflexota bacterium | reverse complement strand
CTGGCGCAGGAGTTCTTCGCTGCGCGGGCTTTCGGTGATCATGTGGATCTTCCTGACTGCTCATTGCATAGGCTGTTTCTCAGCATAGCGCATCCTGACCGCGTGCGCTATGACGGGCATCATATTTCCCGTGGCTTTTGTGAAACTCCGCGCGGCAGCCGCCGCCCTCTGCGAGCCGGCGCTGCTCTGCCGGAGACCGGCCAGCCCTCCATGGAGCGCTGGCTGACCAGCGCCGATCGCGATGTGCGCTGGATCATGCGCCAAAACCTGAGCAAGCAACGGTTGGTGCGCATGGATGCCGGCTGGGTGACGGCGCGCCTGGCCCAGATCGCAGAGTAAAAAAAGCCAGTTCTCGTTGCGCCGCCTGTTGGGGGGCATGAGAACTGGCTTGGTAACTGTCAAGAAACTACGTGGCGGGGCTGGCTCGGTCAGGAGACCGGCCAGAGCGCCAGGTGGCAGGGCTGGCTCGGTCAGGAGACCGGCCAGAGCATCAACGCAATGCGGTCAGCTTGGCTTACTTTGACGCAGCGTCTGCCGGGCCGGCGATGGCGTAGACCACCTGCAGGCGGGCGGTCATCTGCAGCTCGCCGGGCGCAATCGGTCCGGCCGCGCTGCTCAGCCCCATGCTGGCGTTGACGCTGTCGTACATGGGCACGGCCCCGTTGATCACCTCGCTGACGCTGACCACCTCGCCTAAGGCGACGCCGTGCAGGCCAGCCAGCTCCTCGGCCCGGGCCAGCGCGTCCGCAGCAGCAAGGCCGCGCGCCTCGGCCATCACCTCGTCGGGGTCATCCAGCGAGAGATTGACGCCGTAGATGCTGTTGGCGCCGGCTGCGATGGCGGCATCCAACACGTCGCCGACGGTGTCCAGGTCGCGCACGGTGACGCTGACGCTGTTGCTGACGTGATAGATGACCTCGTCGGTGGCCGCGCCGTCCGGCCCAACGCGCTGCTCGACCCAGATGTTGTAGCCGGTGGTCTGGATGTCCTTGGTGGCCACGCCGGTCTTGGTCAGCGCGGCCAGAATGGCATCCATGGTCTCGGCGGCCTCGGCGCTGGCCTCCTGGGCGTCGTCGCCCTTGACCTCGACGCCGACCTGGACCTGGGCGATGTCAGGCTGGGCGGCCACGGTGCCCTCGCCCACCACGGTGATGGTGCGGGGCAGGCTGGGCGCGGCGGCGGCCGGCTGATCCTGCGCGGCCGCGCTGTTCAACGGCCCCAGGGCGAAAACACCCAGGGCGACGACAGCCAGCACGGCGATCAGCGCGCCGGCGGCAATCTGTGAACGGTTGATAGTCATCTTGCAATCCTCCAATCGTGATACTCGAACGCTTGTGTCGTTGCGATGCGGCGTTTTGATCGCCACAGACCATATCACGTGAAAGGCGAAGGATTTGTTCGCTGCGCCGGCCGGTGCAAGGCAGAAATCGGTGAAGCCCCGTACTACTGTCGTGACGTGATTCTAAACCTGTCGCCCCCACCTTGAACCATCTCATTGATGGCTGTCTCAACTCCGTCAGGCCGGGAAAATCAGCGCCGTCCAGTTCTCACGGCGCCAGCGCCTGCGCCAGAACTTCCACCACATGGTAGACCCGCCGGCCGGTGGTGTGCTCGATCTGCTGACGACAACTGGCGCCGTCGGCGCAGATCAGGGCGTCAGGCGCGGCCTCGATGGCGGGAACCAGCCGATCGCGCGCCACGGCCAGGGAGACGTCGTAGTGGTCAGCGGTGTAGCCGAAGGCGCCGGCCATGCCGCAGCAGCCAGCGTCGATCTGGCTGGCCTGCTGACCAGGCACGGCCCGCAGCGCGGCCAGCGAACCGACCGTGCCCACGGTGGCCTTCTGGTGACAGTGGCCGTGGAAGAGCACCTGCCGCGGCAGGGCGCGCAGCGGCAGCGCCAGCCCGGCCGCAAACTGTTCAGCCAGCCAATCGTCGATCAGATGAACCTGTTTGGTCAACACCGCAACGCGCGGGTCGCCCGGCAGCAGGTCGTGATACTCCTCATGAAAGGCGGCCGCGCAGCTCGGCTCGCAGATCAGGATCGGCAATCCCTGCTCGGCCAGCGGATAGAGCAATTCGACGTTGCGGGCAGCCTGGCGGCGGGCATCCTCCAACAGCCCCTGGCTGAGCATGGGCCGGCCACAACAGACGCGTTGGGCCAGTTGCACGTGGTAGCCGGCTGCCTCCAGCACCTGGACGGCGGCGATGCCGATTTGCGGGTAGTTGTAGGTGGTGAAGGTGTCGGGGAAGAGGACGACCTGAGCATGGTTAACGGTGAACGGCGACTGGTTAATGGTTAATGAGGGGCGCGCGGCGAACCAGGCGGGGAAGGTGGGGTGGGCCAGGGGCGGCAGGGTGCGGGCGGGGTGCAGGTTGACCAGCTTGCCCAGCGCGGCGCGGGCCAGTCGAGTGCGCAGCGCGGCGTTGGCCAGCGGCGCCAGCGGGGCCGACCAGCGGTTGATGGTGTGGATGTGGCCGAAGAGGCGCGCGGCCAGGGGCATCCCCTCGACCGCGTAGCGTTGGGCCAGCACCTCAGCCTTGATCTTGGCCATGTCCACCGCGGAGGGGCATTCGGCCTTGCACGCCTTGCAGCTCAGGCAAAGGTCGAGGGCCTCGTAGACGTCGGCCCAGGCGGGCTCGGCGGCGGCGCACAGACCGGTCGGAGCGGTGGGAAGGGGAAGCTGGCCGGAGAGGGCGGCGCGCAGCAGGTTGGCCCGGCCTCTGGTGCTGTGCTCCTCCTCGCGCGTGGCCTGGAAGGAGGGGCACATGGCGCCGCTGGCTTTGCGGCAGTCGCCCGACCCGTTGCACATCTCCACCGCCCGCGCCAGCCCGCCGTCGAATGACCAGTCGAAGTGCGGCTGCAGCTCGATGGTCTGATACCCCGGCCCATAGCGCAGCAGAGCCGGATCGGTCACATGCCCCTCGCCCACACCCTCTCTCTCCCGCTCCCCTCCACTGCTCACCGCGGCCAGCACCTCCGCCGTCACCTTCTTGCCCGGGTTGAACAGGTTGCCCGGATCGAAGGCCAGCTTGGTCTCGGCAAAGGCACGCGTGACCTCCGCGCCGAAAAGCTGGCGGTTGAGGTGGGTCAGCTTGAGGCCATCGCCATGTTCGCCGCTGAGCACGCCCCCCAGCGGCTGGATCAGCGTCAGCAGTTCGGCCTGCATGGCGTCCATCACCGCCAGGTCGGCCGCGGTCTTCAGGTTGAGCAGGGGGCGGATGTGCAGGCAGCCGGCGCTGGCATGGGCGTAGTAGGCGGCCTGTTTGCCGTGCTCGGCCATCATGCGCTGCACGCTGCGCACGTAGGTGGCCAGATGCTCCACCGGCACAGCCACATCCTCCATGAAGCCGGCCGGCTTGACATCGCCCCGCCGGCCCAGCAGCAGGGTCAGCCCAGCCTTGCGCACAGCCCAGGCGTTGGCCTGGCCGGCCAGATCTGGCAGGGGGATCACCGGACCGCGTTGGCCGCGGCCCGCCAGGTGCGCCGCCAGTTGCTCCAGCCGGGCCTCCCCCTCCTGCTCGCTCTCCACGTAGAACTCCACCGCCAGCACGCAGGCCGGGTCCCCCTCGACAAAGGTCAGCCGCTGACGGTAGGCCGGGTGCTGGCGGCACAGGTCCAGCAACAGCTTGTCCATCAGCTCCACGGCCGAGGGTCTGAGCTCCAGCAGGGCCGGCGTCTCCTCGGCCGCGGTCACCAGGTCATCGAAATGCACCATGGCCAGAACGGTGCGGACCGGCCGCGGAGCGACGCGCAGCGTCACCTCGGTGATGAAGGCCAGCGTGCCCTCAGAGCCGGCAAGAAGCTGCGCGGGATTCCCCAAGACGCTCTGGCCAGGATTCCTCCAAACGCTCTGGCCGGTCTCCGACCGAGCCAGCAGTCTGTCCGCCACGCTCTGGCCGCTCTCCGACCGAGCCAGCAGTCTGTCCGCCACGCTCTGGCCGGTCTCCGACCGAGCCAGCAGTCTGTCCGCCACGCTCTGGCCGGTCTCCGACCGAGCCAGCAGTCTGTCCAGGTTATAGCCGCTGGCCCGCCGCCAGTGGCGGGGAAAATCGCGGCGGATCGCCGCGCCGTAGGCGTCGAGAATTCGCTGCAACTGGGCGGCCAGCGAAGCCGCGCCGGCCGGCGGGCGGGCGAAGAAGGCGTCGTCGAAACGAACGACGCGGCCATCGGCCAGCACCGCCTCCACCGCCAGCACGCTGTCGGCCATCATGCCGTAGAGGATCGAATGCGCGCCCGTGCCGTTGTTGCCCACGGTGCCCCCCACCGTGGCGCGGTTGCCGCTGGCCGGGTCGGGGCCCAGCATCAGGCCATGCGGCCGCAGCGCGGCGTTCAGGTCATCCAACACCACGCCCGGCTGGCAGCGCACCCAACGCTCCTCCGGGTTGATCTCGACGATCTGGCACAGGTGACGGGTGGTGTCCACCACCACGGCGTGGCCCACCGTCTGGCCGGCCAGGCCGGTGCCCGCGCCCCGCGGCAGCACCGGCGCACCCTGCCGGCCGCAGACGCTCACCGTGGCGATGACCTCCTCCGCGCTGCGCGGGATCACCACACCGATGGGCTCGATCTGGTAGATGCTGGCATCGGTGCTGTAGAGAGCACGGTGCTTGCGGTCGAAACGCACGTCGCCCACGCCCGCACGGCGCAGGTCGTCGGCCAGGGAACGCAAAAAGGGTAGGGGCATGACAAAATCTCCGAAGGGCAGTGATCGGCTGGTCGCAGCGATAAGCAAAGAGTCGAGACATCCCCTTGTCTCTCTCATATTGTACCTACATCACCCCCAAATCAAAACCCCGCCAGAAAACGAAAGAAGAGCGCCGCCATGCCGTGTTAATCGTGGTCAATGCTGGCCATCACGCATGGAAAACGGCAGCCCTTCCCTTTTGATCAAACCGTAGGTCATCTCTTCGCCGATGTCTATGCCGCCCTTTCACTGCCGGACACCTTCTTCTTGACAGACTGATCGCTGTGACCTCAGCCTGTTCCGGCCTGGCTTGGATTTGCTCGATCACTTCGTTGACGAAGCCCTAAAAAGCAGGGTCAACACACCGGCGTAGACCAGTGCATCAGCTAGCAGCTCCAGCCCGTGAAACAGGCGCAACTGCCAGGGAAACCAGTAGGCGGTAATGACTGCCATGAACGCCGTCAGGATGAAGATCGAGGCCCCTAGCGTCAGCCATGCCTTGCGACGAGAGCCCCGCCACCAGACCAGCACCGGCAGGCTGGCTACCAGAAACAAGGCGCTGCGCGTTAGTTGCAGCGGGATCAGTTCTTTCCAGGTGGGTAGGGTTAATTCGTATTGGCCAGCCGCATAGAAGTCTTGAATGAACGGCTGGACAAGCAGCCCAAAGGCAAAGTAAATCACTGGATAAGCCAATAGGGCCAGAAGGATTCGCCACATCCAGGATGATTTTTTGTGGGACGCAACATAGCTCTGAAAGCTGCGCCGGCAAGGCTCGACAGGCGGAAGCGGTCGGAACAAAACCACCACCAGCGCAGAAAGGAAGATGGCTGGAAGCAGGAAATTGAGCACGGTGAAGAGGGCGTTCATCGACGAAGATACCGCTCCCGTTGTCATAAAAAAGGAGGCTTCGATCACAACTCCCAGAGCGCCAAATACCCAGCTCAGTTCAAACAAGATGATCCAGCGCAACAGCCCATGGACTGGCAAGTTGCGTGACAGGAAGGACAATGCAAGAGCCAACAGCATGCTTCCCAGCAGATACCAGAGCATGATCGTGTTGGCGTCTACGCCCTCCGGCATCTCCGGCGCTTGCAAGCCGAGCATCGGCAATATCATCCCGCTCAGAGCTACGCCCATGAAAAAACCGAAGCCGCACAAAGGCAGTTTCCACAGATAGGCCAAGATGGTTTTAAGATTCATGACAATCTCCAGGTTGAGAGAGATTTCTGCCTGGTTATTCGGACAGTCCACCATCGGTCACAGGTGCAAAACGCCGTAAGCCAAAACGAGTGAGCGAAACAGCGCTCAGTCCAACCGACGCCAGCGCGATGCCCAGCAATCCGCCAAGCAAACGTGAGCAGTGTCTGTCCCACCACCACGCCGAACGATAGACGCAGTTTAAGGCGGGAATTTTCCCCCAACCCTTTTTCTGCATCCACAAACCGAAGGCGATGGCTATGAAACAGGTCAGCAAGGCAAGAAGCGCCATGCCACGGGAGACTGCTTGCGCGGTTAAACCAAGCACAGCAGAGTCATTTCAATTGGGTGTGTTTGAGATGCGTTGACGCCCAGACGCGGGGCGCACAACCGTGGATGAAAGTTGCGGGCTCGGTCGGGCAGCTATTTTCAGGTTAGGCGTTTTCTAGAACTCCGTTTTCTCGAATCTCACGACCGCAACAACGATAAAAATCACACTCCACAAGACAGAGGCGATCACAGGATATAACAACAGCTCGGGTGGCAAAGGCTGGCTGCCTGCTGTCAGCGAGGCGACCTTCCCCAGCAGCAACGGCGTCACAGACAGCAGAGGCTTGAGAAAACCTGCGAGCAGATTCCCACCCAACAAAACGCCCAGAGCAATGCCCAGAATGGGCGGGCGTGAGTTGAAGAGCGTGCCCAGCATCAAAGTCAGGGTCAGATAGAACAGGGTGTGTACGATCATGATTCCCACGCCGCCCAGAAATGGCAGGAACGGAAAGAATGACCCAACACGCGCGGACAAGAGGAGATAACATGCCAGAGAAGGCAGGGCGACCAGGAGAATCATCACAGCCAACGCCGACGCGACTAATTTGGCCAGCACGTACGCGCGTCGGGTGACCGGTTTTGCCAGCAGCCACTCGGTCAAGCCCGTTTGTTTCTCGTCCACGATCAGGTCCTGGCAGAGTATGATCACGCCAATCGCCAGCGCCATGGCCCCAAGTTCGAAAAAGACCGTCCGGCCCATCTCCAAGCCAAAAGGAATCGGGCCGCCTGCCTTGGCCACGGCTGGATCATCGGTCGCCTGGGCAATTGTGGGCAGCATGAACACCACCATGGCCGCCAGCCCTCCCAGCATTCCCGTCCACAGTAGCGCGTTGATCCACCAGCGGCGGGTTCCCCACCACGCGCGGTTCTCTTTGTAGAGCAGGTTGGTGAAGCCGCGCAGGCCGCTCCATTCCTCAGCACGTTGAAGTTCATGATTGGCGACCATCGCTCTCTCCTTTCACGAGCTCCATGAAGATCTCCTCCAACTCGTACTTCTTGCGGCTGAATTCGGTCACGGTAACGTTCTGATCCTCTAGCACGAAACGCAACAATGCAGTCTCGGCAGCCGCCTCATCGCTGACCCCGATCTGCCAAACGCTCGCGCCGGCGGTCTCTGGCGCTGAAACATGTGTTACCCACGAAAGCCCTGCAAGCCGTTCGCTGAAACCCTGCGGCGCCTCCTTCACTATCAGGGTATAAACCACGCCATCCCTGCCGTTCAGAATCTGCTCGATCGGCCCGCTCGTCAACAACCTGCCTCGGTTCAGGATGGCGACCCTGTCGCTGACGCGCTGCACATCGTCCAGGATGTGAGTTGAATAGAAGACTGTGGTGTGTTTCCGCAGTCGCTCCATCACCTCCAGCACTTCCTGTCGCCCCAGTGGATCGAGCGCGGAAGCGGGCTCGTCCAGGATCAGCAGATCGGGATAATTGACCTGCGCCAGGGCAATGCCGAGACGCTGCTTCTCGCCGCCGGAAAAGTTCTTGATGGGGCGATCCGCCTTATCCCGCAAACCGACCAGTTCCAACATCTCTTCGCATCTTTCCCGGATCTTGGGCTGGGGGCCGCTGAAGAAGAAGTTCGCAGCGAAGGTGAGATTCTCACGGGCGGTCATGTATTCGACGAAGCGCGGCTGTTGAGGCAGGTAGCCGATCCGCTCACGGATAGCGACGCTCTCGCGCACCACATCGCGCCCGAAAATGGTCCCGCTGCCGCCGGTCGGACGCACCAGACCGAGCAGGATTTTCATGAGGGTGGTCTTTCCTGCCCCGTTCGGGCCCAGAAAACCGAAGATCGAATGGGCGGGCACGGCCAGATTGACGGATTTCAACACCTGGACATCCCCAAAGGATTTGCTCAGGCCGTCAGTCCTGATCACATGGTCATGGGTCTGGTTCATATCTTGCTCGTTTGTTCATGGTTTGAGCGGGAACATGATCCGTGTTTTTAACTCCTCAGGCGGCGTCTGAGACGGATCGTCGAAATAGATCTCATACGCGATGCCGGTGGGCTCATAGCCCTGCTTCTCGGTCCATTCGGTGAGCGCGTCATACGCCGGTCTGCTCTCGCTGTATGGGCCGACAAACAAACAGGTGGCCACTTTGCCGGGCAGCTCGCTGCTTTGGATTTCTCCCTCACCCGGCAATTGCCTTGAAACCGGAAACCCGATCTCAACCTCCATGTCCTGCATATCCATGTTGTAATAGGCCACGAAAGGCGCGCCGGCAGGTACTTCTCCACAACTGGCGAGATGCATGGCGATGGCCGCAAGCGCCCTGCCGATTTCCTGGGGCAAGGCCTGCACAGAAACACGGGAGCGTATGGACAAAGCCGGCTGAGCAGGTTGCTCTCGGATCTCACACTGGTACGTCATATCAATTGTCTCCTTTCGGCTGCGGAGCGATTCTGTCGATCGCCCTCTTGCCTTGATTGCAGTTTAAAAGAAAAACTCTCCACCCGCATCCGCACGGTGGAGAGTTTCCCAGTTGTACTCTAGGATAGGGTTCAACTGGTCACTTGACCAGGTGCTTGCGCAGGGCAATTGCCGCCTCCAGATCCAGACCGCGCCCCAGGCGCAGGTCCGCGGCCGTCCAGGCGACGTAGACATCCGGGGCGATGCCCAGGCCTTCGATCGGCCGGCCGTCGTTGCGGCGGAAATCGCCGGTGGAAAAGCGCGCCAGCCCGCCGCCCGACAGCCGGAAGGTGACCGGGTTGCCGCTGCCGCCAGCGGTGGGCCGTCCCACCGTGGTCGCCCGCCCCGAATCGACCAGCGCCACGATGAAGTTCTCCGCGGTGCTGAAGTTGAACTCGTCGATCAGCAGGGTCAGCGGCCCGGTGTAGGTGGGCCGGCGCGGGGTCACCCGGTAGTCGAAGCTGGTGCGCCAGCCGCGCTGGGGCAGCCGGGCGCGGAACCGATCGTGGCCGTAGGTGAAGGGGCGGTCGAGGAAGCGCCCGGCGATGGGGTCCGCGATGGCGGTGCTGCCGCCGCCGTTGCCGCGCAGGTCGAGGATGATGCCGGGCGCGTCCATGACGGCCGCCAGCGCGGCGTCGAACTCGGCCACCAGGTCATGCCCGCTGTCCCCCGCGAAGCTTGGGATGCGGATCAGCCCCCAGCCGGAGGGTAGGCGTTCGCCGGTGATCAGCGGCTGTTCGCCGGCCCCGGGGGAGGTCGCCTGCGCGGGGGAGGCGGGCGCGGGCCACACCAACGTCAGCGTGCGCTCCCCGGCCGGGCCGGCGACGGTCACGCTGAGGGTCTCAGCGGTGGTGCTCAACAGGCTGAAGGCGGCCTTGGCCCGGCGCTGCTGCGGCGTCGAGCCGGCGCGCAGGATGGCCGGGAGCGCCTCCAGCGCGTCCGCGACCGGGCGGCCATCCACCGCCAGCACCACATCGCCGCGCACCAGGCCGCTCTCCCGGGCGGTCTGACCCACCGCATCCACCGCGACCGTGTCGCCCAGGGCGCGGCAGGTGGCGAAGTAATGCCGCCCCGACCGCACCGAGGGGGAGAGCAGGCCGCTGTGACCGTCATTCAGCTCGGCCAGCATGTAGGCGACGATGCGCCAATAGTCGTCGTCGCTGGCCGCGGCCGCGGTCTGAGGCGCGTAGCGGGCATACAGCGCAGCTCGGTCCACCCCCTTCAGCTCAAAATAGGGGTAGGCATAGTCCAGGGCGCGCTGCAGGCGCGCAAAGTTGGCCGCCCGCGTTTCGCCTGGCGGCGCGATCGCGCCGATGCGGTACAGCGGGATCAGCGTCGCCAGCGCGACGAACAGCAGGATCCCGCCGTGCCCCCAGCCCACGTAACGTCGCCGGGGTCGGGGCCGCGACCAGACGCCGATCGCGACCCCGACCGCCGCGCCGGCCAGCGCCAGCCCCGGGATCAGCGGCAGCGGGGCGGCCAGCGGCCCCCAGCCCAGGGCCGCGCCGGCGATCGCCCCCAGCGTCAGATTGAAGAAGATCCAGAGGATCGAGTATGAGGGTTTCATGCTGCGCCTTGATCCTACTTTGCAGTGTGCGATCGTGGCCTTGCGAAACGGCGGCATCAGGCCAAAAGGAGGAACGCCTCGGAAAGCGCCGCGAACAGCAGGCTGAGACCGCCCGCGCCGAGAACCAACCTTTCGCCGGGATCGAACCGAAGATCTGTGATCCGCCGGGTTTCCGTCCACGCCTTGGCCGGAAAATCAGCGGCGACCAGGAGCGATTTCGGCAGGGTGGCGGCGCAAACCAGCACATAGGCGGTCGTCTCCCACAGGCCGATGCGCAGGAAGGCCGCGTTGGCCGCGGCGACGGTGGGGAACGGCTCCATAAAACCGTTGGTTCCCGCGGTCCAGCCGATGGCGAGCGCCTGATAGAACAGGATCACCAGCCCCGGCGTGAAGCCGCCAAAGCGGACGAAGATATTGCCGGCCGCGATGAGGAGCAGCAGCAGGAGATTGCGCCCGATGATGAACCAGAAGACCGGCCAGCCCGTTTCTTGCTGAACGTCAATGCCCCTGTTCCATGCCTGCGGGTGCGTGGCCCAGCCGAACGCAAATACCGACCACAGGATCAGCATGAACGCCAGCCAGAGGACGAGGCTTCTGAGGAACACATTCATGGTGATAAGTTTCTTCATGCTTTCACTCCATTTTGTATTTCCGCGCAATGGCAGCAACGCGGCCACTTCATGCGGCCGCCGCGCTTCGGAGGGGCGCATTACGAGACGGCGGATAAGAGCAGCGCAACGGCAAAGATCAAGGTCGCCAATCCGAGCCAAACAGAAAGCACGGGGAAGACGGAGGTCAGGAACAGGTATTTCTGCGATACGCTCCAGGCGAGAATGCCGAGCAGGGCAAACGAGATGGCAAGCCGCATCCAACGCATCTGGCGCGGTTTGGCGTTTTCGCCGTTCGCCTGCCGCATATAGAACGCCGTCATCGGCCGCCAGCAAAGCAGCAGGCTCGCGGACAGCAACATGCCGACCGCCGCGGAAAGCCCGTAGCGTCCCCAGACGATTTTTCCCATGCCGATGGCGAGGAAGCCCCTCCAATGCGCCCAATCGCTGAGCAGATAGGCGATAAACGGCCAGCTTCTTTGGCTGTTGGTCAGTATCACGATGGCGTCGCCGGTTTCCGGCACGACCTGCATATGCGTCATGATGCCGCTGCCCTGCCCGCCGTGCGAAACGGAGCGCGCGCCGTTGGGCAGAGTTTCGACGAAGTGCCCAAACCCGTATGCGTCGAACACTACCCCGTAAACCCCGATGTCATGGCTTGCCGGCGAATACAGTTGGGCGATGCTGTCCGCGTTCAGCACGGGGTTGTTGTGCATGCTCGCCAGCGTGAAGCGGGCGATATCTTCCGCGGTGGCGAACAGGCCCCCTGACGCCTTCTCCGGGTAGACGTAGGTCGGGATCGGCGCGTCGTTCAGCCCATATCCCACCGGCGGAGGCGGCGTCATGGATGCGCTCCAGTCAAAAGACGCGCCTTTCATGCCGAGCGGCAACAGGATCTCCGCCTGCATGTACTCTGAAAACCCTTGGCCCGTGACCTCCTCGATAAGCAGTTCCAGCAGATTGTAGCCGGTGTTGGAATAAGAAAAGGCCGTCCCCGGCTCCTGGGTGAGGACGGTTTCCCGGGTGAGCTTCTCCCTGAGGGAGGGCATTGCCTGTCCGGGCGAGTAGAGGGTAAACACGTCGCCCAGCGGCAGCCCCGCGGTGTGGCTCAGAAGCCTGCGTATGGTGACCCCCTCGGTCGAATAGGGAGATTCCGGGAATTGCCAGCTCTTCAGATACCGCGAGATGGGGGCGTCCAGTTCGATCGCGCCCTCCTCCACCAGTTTCATCACCGCCCACGCGGTCACAGATTTCGAGATGGATTGGACGCGCATCGGGGTGTCGGCCGTCAGGACCCTGCCGCGGTCCAGGTCGGCGTAGCCGTAGGCTTCTGACCAAACTATTTCGCCGTCCTGGACCAGCGCGAGGCTACAGCCCGGAATTCGATATTGCTTCAGTAGGATGGGGACGCGTTCGGCGAGCTGCGCCTGGAAGTCGTTCAACGGAGCGCCTGCACGTACGTCGCGTTCCAGGGACAGGCTTCCGGTAAGCAACATGACAAGCGACCCCAGAAGTAGCGAGAGCAGGATGAACCATAACAGCTCACGCGCGCGCCCAAATCGCTGTATCCGCATCGTCAGGGTTCCTTCTGTGAATTTATGCGTGCGGACCCAGCCACCACCACGCCAGGATGACCGCATTGACAACGACGCCGGCCGCCGCAACCTTCCAATCCAGAGCCGTGAGCGCCAACGAGAAGAGGGCCACCCCGAGCAGCAGCGGACGGTACCAGCTCCAGCCCGCCAGCAGCGCGACCGCAGCGACGACAAAGCCGATTGCTGCCAGCGCCCAGAGCGCGCCGTAAAGTGCTATGCCGTTTGCGCCCAAATCCCAGCGACCGCCGAGCAGGGTGGTCTTGTAGGTCAGCCCTTGTACGACGCCCAGCTTCATGTAGGTCACCGTGCCCATCAGGTGAATCAGTCCGTGCAGGATGAGCACAAGAGCAATAATCACAGGAAAGGTTTTCATTGAGACTCCTGGATGTTGTTCGACAAGAAAAGAATTTGAACCAGCGCGGCAATGAATGAATCGCCTGGAAGTTGCTTCGAGATGAAACCGTCCAAACCGTAGTCCTTGGCAGCCTTTTCGTGTTCCGGTTGAACGCTGAACGCAATCAGTTTCACAGCGGGGGACCACTCACGCAAAGCGCCTATCAACCGCTGGGGATGAAGTCCGGGCAATTTCCAATCCAGCAGGATGACATCTGGGGCCTTTTGGCAGACTTGGGCCAGCAGGCTCTCCGCCGAGCGCGCCTCGCCCACGACCTTCATCTCCGCCCGCTGCTCTATGGCCAGGTGCAGGGCGTCCAACACGTGTTTTTCGCTCTCCGCGAGCAGGATCGTCTTCATGTCGCCCTCCAGGCTTGATGTTGGCTGTAATCTGGGGGTGGCTCCCCGACCATGCAGACATGGCCGGGAAGCCCTCTCAGTTGCCCTTCCTCGCCTGGCTAACGACTACAGGCGACCTTGTCGATGGCCCATGCGCCGCCGGCCTTCACCAGCTCGACCGTGAGCCCGTGGCCCGTGAAGCTCGTGGTCACTTCGACCGAAGCCCGATCGCCGGAAACCTGGGCCGGGTGCGCGGTCACTTCGTTGGGCACGTCCTGAGCACACAAGACCGGGTCGACCCGCCACTCGCCGCTTTGGGTAAAATCGTCCAGATGGGCGATGAACGCCGGGCTGAGCCACTCGCTGCCCTGGTACGCTTTGTCCACCAGCGGATTGCCCTGGTACGACACGTACCAGTCGTAGAACTGCTGGACGACCTGCTCGGGCGCCGTTGTCCTGGTTTCCTGCGCCGTCCCGTACAGGATGGGGGGCAGGATCACGAAGAGCAGCGTGGCGGCAGCGACCGCGATCAGGATGATCAGAAACGCGATTTGCTTCTTGTTCTTCATATTTCCTCCTATCGAGTTGAGACACGTCTTGTCTCAGTCTGGCTTCAGTATAAAAGAAAGACTCCCCGGCCGCATCCGTCTGCCGGGGAGTCTTCGCGCTGTACCGCGGTATGGTCTTCGACTGGTCACTCGACCAGGTGATGGTGCAGGGCGATGGACACCGCCTCGGTGCGGCTGGCCGCGCCGAGCTTGGAGAGGATGCTGCTGACGTGAAACTTGGCGGTCGAAACGCTGACCACCAGCCGCTCGGCGATCTGCTGGTTGATCAAGCCCTCCGCCATGAGGGCCAACACCTCCCGCTCGCGGACGGTGAGATCGAAGCCAGGCTTTTCGGCCGGCGCGCGGGTGGACTGGATCAACACCTGGGCGGCTTCCGAGGCGAGGGTGGGTTTGCCCGCGGCCGCGGCGCGGATGGCGCGCGCCAGTTCGTCGGCGGAAACATCCTTGAGCAGGTAGCCGATGGCGCCCGCCTGCAGCGCGCCTTCGACCATCTCCTTCTCTTTGAAACTGGTCAACGCGACCACCTGAACGGCTGGATATTTCTCGCGGATCAGCTTCGTGGCGGCCACGCCGTCCATGCCCGGCATCATCAGATCCATGAGGACGACATCGGGCTGAACCTGTTGACACAGGGCAACGGCGCGTTCCCCGCTGGAGGCCTCGCCGGCCAGCTCAAGGTCGTCATAGGCCAGCAGAAAAGCGCCCAGCCCGCTGCGCACGACCGCGTGGTCATCCACCAGCATCACGCGGATGGTTTTGGCTTCACTCATAGTCCTTTCTCCTCAGGGGGCGCTTGCCAGTTCAAGTGCAACCGGGTTCCGCGCCCGGGACGACTCACAATCTCCAGCCGGGCGCCAATGCTGCGGGCGCGTTCCCGCATGATGCCCAGACCAAGGCCCTCATGGGCCAGCGTTCGAGCGTCGAACCCTATCCCATCGTCCTGTATCGTCAAATCCATTGTTCCGGGCTTGCCATTCAGCCGCACTTGCACCTGCGCGGCCTCGGCGTGTCGGGTGATGTTGTTGAACGCCTCTTGGGCGATGCGATAGAAGGCCTCCTTGACCTCCACGGGCGGATGGTAAGAAATATCGTGCTCAAATGCGACCTGCAACCGGGTGCGCGCGACGAAGGCGTTGACCTGATGTCCGATCAACTCGCCCAAATCGGTGTCCGTCAGCGCGGCAGGGCGCAGCTCCACCAACAGGGTGCGCATCTCCGACAGCGCGCCGCGCGTCAATTGGCGCAGCTCTTCCAGTCGGCGGCGGCCCTCTTCGGGGTTTCGCTCCCAGATGATGGGCAAAACTTCGGCGATCATGCTGGACGAGAACAGCGTCTGTGTGACCGCATCGTGCAGGTCGCGCGCCAGGCGGTTGCGCTCGGCGGCGATCGCGGCTTGCTCGCTTTTGGCAAAGAGCCGCGCGTTTTCAATGGCAACGCTCAGTTGATCTGCGATGGACTGGAACAACGCCAGTTGGGCCATTGAGAACGCGCCTCCCTGAGCGCCGATGATCACCAATACCCCCAGCCGCTCCCCCCGGCTTTCGAGCGGGATCAACGCCCCAGGTTCAGCCAGACTCTCTTCCAGGTCTGGCGCGACATACAGGGCCGCGCGGTTATCCAGGACCGACCGGCAGGCCGAGAGCATTTCCGCCAGGTCATCCGGCGCGACATCGCGCACGGGACGAAGGGAGTAGGGGATCAATTCGCCGGTGGATTCATCGAGCAGCAGCACCCCCGCGCGGGACGCGCCCACCAGGGCGACGATCAGGTCCAGGGTCGCTTCGAGCGTTTCGATCAGGTCCAGCGACCGGTTGGCGGCTGCGGTTACATCCAGTAGAACCTGTAGTTCCCGGGTGCGTTCTTCGATACGTTTTTCCAGATCGTGCCGGAGTCTTGTCTGTTCGGTCACGTCGACCGCGATGTTGATGATGCCGATAGTCTCGCCGCCCTCCGTCAGCGGAGCAAGGACAACATTCCAACAGGATTCGATCCCCTGCGTTTTCAGATGGATGCCGTTCTTGCGGACCACCTCCCCCGCCAGCGCCTGTTGAAACAACGGCAGGACAATTCGTTCGGTGCCCGGCAGATGTTCGAAATAGCCGACGCCCGGCGTCAGCGGCGCGCCTGTTGAGGGGGCATACCGTAAAGAAAAATCGCCCCAGGTTGGATTGTAGCGGTGGATGCGAAACTCCCTGTCGAGAATCGCGATGCCCATGGGCATGCGCTCGAAAAGCAGTTTCAACAGGTCAGCCTGCCAACCGTCACTGCTGTTGGGCGTTTCTTCGGAGAAAAACTGAAACCTGTCCCGGTTCTTCATAGTCTCTGTCCAGTTGGCGTTCAGGCCTTGCTGATTTTGCCAGAAGTCCACAGAAGTGGAAGAATTATTTCACGCATACCGTTCGTTGTCAAGTGTATTGCGTGAGGAACCGGGTTTTTCTCTCGCAGACCAAGGCTATGGCGCCATGGCAGGCCGTTGTGCAGATCCAAACCATACCAACAGGGAAAGACCCGGTTGCTAAACGCGGAGCTGCTGTCTGTTGACGCCAGCGATTCTGATGAAAAAAGAAGGGCGTGACTGATGTCACGCCCTTCCGGCTTACGCATTGCACACAGTGTGGGGATCAGCCCAGCCGCTTCTTGAACTCAGCGTTCAACGCCGGCACCACCTCGTACAGGTCGCCAACCACGCCGTAGTTGGCCACGCTGAAGATCGGGGCCTCGGCGTCCTTGTTGATCGCGACGATGATCTTGGCGTTGCCCATGCCGGCCAGGTGCTGGATCGCGCCGCTGATGCCGGCCGCGATGTACAGGTCAGGCCGCACCACCTTGCCGGTCTGGCCGACCTGGTGCTTGTAGGCGATGTAGCCCGCGTCCACAGCCGCGCGGCTGGCGCCCATCGCGCCGCCCAGGGTGTCGGCCAGATCCTTGATCAGCTTGAAGCCCAGCTCAGGATCCTTGGCCACGCCGCGGCCGCCGCTGACGATGATCTTGGCGTCGGTCAGGCTCACCTCGCCGCTGGCGGTCACCTCGAAGCTCTTGATCTCCTCGCGGATGCCGGTCGCCGGAGCCACCGGGCCAGACTTGATGATCTCACCCGCGCGGCCGGGGTCGGCCTCGGGGGTGGGGAAGGAGCGCGCCCGCACGCTGGCCACAGCCAGCGGGCCATTGAAGCGCACGGTGGTCAGCAGGTTGCCGGAGAAGACCGGCCGCACCGCGGCCAGCCCGCCGTCCACCAGGCTGAGATCGCTGCAGTCGGCCGCCAGGCCCGCGTCCAGGTCGCACGCCACCACGGCCGACAGGTCGCGGCTGCGCGCGGTGGCCGGGAAGAGCACGATCTTGGGGCTGTGGGTCTTGACCAGATCCTCGACCACGGCCGCGTAGGGGTCAAGGCGGAAGGCCGCCAGCGAGGCGTCCTCCACCAGGTGCACCACATCGGCGCCGTAGCTGACGGCCTCCTTGGCCACACCTTCGACGCCGGCGCCGATCACCACGGCGGCCAGCTTGCCGCCCAACTGATCCACCAGCGCGCGCGCTTTGCCGAGAACTTCCCAGGACACCGGCGCGGCTTTGCCATCAAACTGTTCGATGTATACCAGAATGCTCATCGTTTTATCTCCTTCCTCTAGATGACCTTCTCGGCCATCAGCAGGTCGGCCAGCTTGGCGGCGGTAGCATCGGCGGTCGCTTCCTTGACCATCACGACCTGGGAGGAGCGTGCTGGCGGCTTGCGCACATCGGTCCAATTGGCCTTGGCCGCGCCCGCGCCCACTGCGCCGGCGTTGAGGCCCAAATCGGCCAGCTTCCAAACGGGGATGGAGGCCTTGGCGGCCTTGCGGATGCCCATGAAGCTGGGATAGCGCGGCTCGTTGATCTCCTTGCTGACCGAGACCACGGCTGGCAGGCTGGCGGTGATGGTCTCGCGCCCCTCTTCCAGCATGCGCTCCACGGTGATCTTGCCGCCGCTGATATCGACGATCTTGATCACCTGGGTCAGCAGGGTTGCCCCCAGCTTGCGGGCCAGGCCGGGCGCCACCAGGCCGCTGTTGCCATCCACCGACATCTTGCCGGTGAGGATCACATCGGCCGGGCCATTTTTCTTGATGGCGGCCGCCAGGATGGCAGCCGTGCCCCAGGCATCTGAACCTGCGAAAGCGGGGTCATCCAGCAGGATGGCGCTCTTCACGCCGCGGGCGATGGCATCCTTCAAGGCCTCGGTCGCCTTCTCCGATCCCACCGTCACCACTGTCACATCGCCGCCAAAACGATCTTCCAGCAGCAGGCCCTCTTCGACAGCGAACTCGTCCCAGGGATTGAGCACGAGCGTCGCCTTGATATCGCCGCTGACAGCCTCTGCTGCGCTGATCTTGGGCAGCTCTGCCGTGTCGGGTGTCTGTTTCACACAAACGACGAAGTTCAAGGTGTCACCTCCTTGTGAACTTTCTGCGAAAATGTTGTACTGGCACTGAATCGAGCAGGCCGATTATACCATCTCGTGACGCGCCGCGCCAATTTTCACTAGCCGCTGTGCAAGGCGAGCCCGCGATTGGTTGACAGCTCTCACGGCAATGTGCATAATGGACGGGAGCAAACCAGCAGTTCTGACGAGGACCAAGACCGGTGGCCACAGAGAGCACCCCCAGCCAAAGCGAGATCGTCAACTTCCTCAGCCAGCGACACAACCTGACCACCTGGCCACAGGCCGAGGTGGAAAAGCTGGCGCAGGATGTTAAGGTTCTCCGGGTCAAGGCCGGGGACCTGATCTTCGACCCCAGCTATCAGGCCGACGACGCCTATCTGGTCTACACCGGCCAGATTCGCCAGTCAGTCACCAGCGCTCAGGGGGTGGAGTGGTGGCACCGCACCCTGCCCGAAGGGGAATTCTTCACACAGCAGGCGCTCTTCCGCGGCGCCAGCTATGCCAGCACCGCGCGCGCCGAGCTGGACACGGTGCTGCTGCACGTCAGCGCGGCCGTGTTGAGCGAGCTGCTGGGCAAACACCCTGATCTGTGGGTGCTCTTTTACACCAACACCGCGGCGCGCCTGCAGGCCATCCCGCTGCTCCGTTCGCTGGATGACCACCAGATCGAACGCCTGTCGGTGGCCGCCGTCAAGAAGTCCCTTGAGATCGGCGACCTTATCTGTACAGCCAATCAGGCGGATAGCTCCATTTACCTCATCGACCGGGGCCAGGTGCGCATCACCCAACAGATGCAGACCGAATTCTCCGGCGGCGGACAACTGATCGGTACCGCGCCCACGCCGGATGTCGTGCAGCAGCAGGGCTTTGCCGATCTGCCCCACCTGCTGACGGCCGGCAACTATTTCGTGGGCGGCCTGATGCGCGTCCCGCATCAGTTGAGCGTGACGGCCGAGGCGGCCACCCAGGTCAGCGTGATCCAGATCACCGCCAACTTCATCGAACAGTTGGTGGAGCGCTTTCCCGACGTTCAGCATCTGCTCAGCCACCGGCCGGCCATTGCCGATCGGCTCAAGCAGGGGCTGGCCAACGAGCCGCTCTTTGCCGGGCTGAACGAGGAACATTGGCAGGCGCTGGCGACCATCGCCGGCTGGGAACATGTGCCGGCCAACCTGGACGTGACTCGTCAGGGCCAGATGGGGTCGAAGCTCTACCTGCTGGTCACTGGCGCGGCGCTGGTGCGGGCCACCGATGACGAGGGGCATGAGCGGCCGCGGCACTACAGCCGGGTGGGCGTCCGGGACTATTACGGCATCAACGCGCTGCTGCGGGGCGACCGCCACGGCGCGACTGTGCGTTCCATGGTCGATAAAGGGCCCACCGGCGAGCCGCTGGATGGCTCTGACTGGTACACCCTGCAACACGACGACGTGCTCTACCTGATGCAGTCCAACGCCGAGCAGTGGATGGACACCAAGCTGTGGGAGGAGATGAATGACAAGCCCAAGGAGCGCAAGCGCTTTAGCTGGCAGGAGCCGGACGAGGAGATCGTCCTCTTCAAGCGCAGACATGTGCTTTGGCTGATCCTGCGTCTCATGGGCCTGTTCGCGGCCGCCTTTCTGATCTATGGGCTGGTTGTTGCGGTGGACAGTCTGCTGAGGTTCGACCTCTCGCCGGCGGCCTATGCGCTGGGGGTGTTGCTGGGGCTGGGGCTGCCGGTGGCCTGGGTCACCCTGGACTATCTCAACGACTACTACGTCATCACCACCAAGCGTGTTCTGCGCTACGAGCGGGTTTTCCTGATCAATGAAGACCAACAGACCGCGCCGCTGGAGCGCATTCAGGATGTGACCAGCCAGGCCAGCATCTTCGGCAAGCTGTTCAACTATGCGCTGATCACCATCACCACGGCAGGCATGGGATCGATCACCTTCGAGATGGCGCCACAGCCCGACGAGGTGGAGGCCACGGTGCATCGGCTGCAAGGGCGGGCGCGCGCCGGCGAGCTGGGCGCGCAGCGGGAGAATCTGCGCAACAAGCTCCTCTCCCGCCTGAAGATACGGCTGACTCCGGAAGTCCCGCCGCGCGTGCTGCCCGATGGCATGGCCATGCCGCCGCAGCTCACCCGCTGGCAACGCTTCTGGTACCGTCTCACCCGACCGCTGCGCCGCTTCCGGCAATGGCTGCGCGCGCGGCCGGACGCGATCTTCGCTACGGTGATCCGCATTCTGCCCAAACACACCCAGCAAAAGCTGACCCAGGAGCGCGAGGCCAAGAAACGCGGCGAAATCAAGCCGATGGACGAGGACGTGGTCTACCGCAAGCATCCCTGGTTCCTGCTCAAGGCGGCTGCCATTCCCCTGGTGGTGATCATCGGATCCCTGCTGTTGGTGATCTTCACTGAGGTCAGCCTGCGCCACCTCAGGACCGTCAGCAAGCCGGTTGCCATCGGCTACAGCGTGATCCTGCTCTTCTGCCTTGGCTGGCTCTGGTTTCGGATAGAGAACTGGCGCAACGACAAGTACATCCTGACCAAAACCCACATCAACTACATCTACAAGCTGCCGTTGGGGCTGTACGAGCGGCGGCGTCAGGCGGAGTGGGACAAGGTGCAGAACGCAAATTACGTGGTCCCCGGCCTGTGGGCCAACCTGATCAACTTCGGCACGGTGGTGGTGGAGACGGCCTCGGTCGAGGGTCGCTTCGAGTTCACCGACATCGGCCGCCCCCGCCAGGTGCATCAGGAGATCATGCAACGCCTGGGGCTGGCCCGCGCGGCCCAGGCGCAGCGCACCCGCGAGCAACAGCAGAGCGCGCTGAGCGAAACGCTGGAGATCTACAACGAGCTGGTGCAGGATTGGACGACGCGCAACCAGTGGATGGGCGTCCCCCCGCCCCCCGGCGTCCAGTCTGTCGGCGGCAACCCGCCGCCCGCCGCTTGAAGACGCGCAGGACTGACAGTCCGCAGAAGGACTGTCAGTCCTTTGTCATATGTCACGCGCAGGACTGACAGTCCGCAGAAGGACTGACAGTCCTTTGTCATATGTCACGCGTAGGACTGACAGTCCGCAGAAGGACTGTCAGTCCTTTGTCATATGTCACGCGCAGGACTGACAGTCCGCAGAAGGACTGTCAGTCCTTTATCCCACGCGTTTTACGAATCGCTCTCAGCCGCCGGCGGCGTGGCCTGGGCTTGGCTCCGCCGGCCGCGGCGCCAGCGCCGGATCAGCCAGATCACCAGCACGATGGGCAGGATCACCAGCAACAACACCGGCAACACCACGATCACCAGGTTGATCAGCAGATCGATCAGCCCTTGGGCGATGTTGATCAAGGCGCGGAAGGCGTTCTTGATCGTCACCAGCGGCTGCCAGCCCTCGTCCACCACCGGCGCAGTCACCCGGTCGGGCACCAGGTCGACGCTGATGGTGGAGAAGCCCACCTGATTGGCCAGGTAGTTCAGCCGCCCCTTGACCTGCTCGATCTCGCCGCGCTTCTGGGTCAGCGCGTTGTAGACCTCCAGAATGTCGCCTGGCTTGGCGTTGGGCTTCTCGCGCACCTCGGTCAGCATCACTTGCAGCTCCCGCTCGGCCGCCTCCAGGTTGCGCAACTGCGCCTCCAGGTCGGTGTACTCGGCCGTCACGTCGCTGGCGTTGCTGCTCTCGTTCAACACCCGGCTGCCCAGGGCGCGGATGCGGGCCAGCGTGTCGCCGTAGCTCTCGGCCGGCACGCGAATGACCACCATGCCGCGCATCAGGTCGCCAGAGTACTGGTAGAGCTGCGACTGGGAGGTGTAGCCGCCGGCGCCGACTGCCAGATCTTCCACCTGCTGCATGGCGGTCGCGGGATCCTTGACCTGGATGCCGATGTCGGCGGTGTAGATCATCTTGCGCGCATCGACGGCCGCGGACTGCGCGCCCGCGCCGCCCTGCTGCGCCCCGCCGGCGCCGGTCACATCTCGCTCCATCTCCGGCATGGCGGCCACGGGCGCTTCCTGCGGCATGGCCACGCCGGCATCGTACTGCGGTGCGGCCTGGTTGCCGCACCCGGCCATGACCGCCAGGGCCACGACCAGCAGAGCCAGAATCGCTGCTCGTCTCATCTTCGTTCCTCCTGCACAACAGACCAATGGGCCAGATGCCAGCGCCCGTTGCGCTGACACAGCTTACACGCCAACTCCCCCCGGCAAGTTCAACTGCTCACCCGTCACCAGCCATAGGCCAGGCGCGCGATCAGCCGCTCCGGCAGCCCGGCCTTGCGCATGGCCGCCTGGGTGATCTCCACATCGTAGCGCACCCGCCGAAAGCGCCACAGCGCCTGCTCCACATCCAGCAGGGCGTAGGCGGCGCGGGGGTCGTTGTCGCGCGGCTGGCCCACGCTGCCCGGGTTGATGATCAGGCTGTGCGGACCGGCCAGGGAAATGTCACGGTCATAGATCGGCCCATGCACCGTGCAGGCGCCGCCCGCCATGCGATAGAGGCGCGGCACGTGGGTGTGGCCAACCAGGCAGTAGGGGGTGGCCAGATGAGCGAAATTCTCGCGCGCGATGCTGCCGCTGTTGATATATTCCCAGATCGGCTCGCGCGGGCTGGCATGGGTGACGGTGAACGCGTCCTGATGCAGCGGCTGATCAGGCAGGCTGCGCAGATAGCTCAGGCTGGCGGAATCGAGGTGCTGCTGCGTCCAAACCGCCATCTTGCGCGCCTCACGGTTGAACTCCTCCAGATCCAGACGGCCCAGCGCGGCCCAGTCATGGTTGCCAGCCACCCGCAGATGGTCAGGGAACTGCTGCAAACGCTGGATGCACTCGTTGGGCCAGGGGCCGTAGCCGACGATATCCCCCAGCGACCAGATCGCGTCGAAGCCGGTCTGGCCCAGCCATTCGACCGTGGCCGCGTCGGCCAGCACCTCATCCAGCGCCGTCAGGTTCGCATGTACGTCAGAGATCACAAGAATGCGCATAAAAACTCCGCGCCGCATGATACCACTGTGCGCGATTTGGTGCAAGTGGCAGACGCAAGTTGGGCCGTTGGGCCAGGTGCGTTATAATCCGGCTCGAGCAACCATGCAACAAGACCTGATCACCCACAGCGAAGCTGAAACCGAGGCGTTGGGCGCGACGCTGGGCCGCCTGCTGCAAGCCGGCGATGTGCTGGCGCTGGTCGGCGACCTGGGCGCGGGCAAGACCTGCCTGGCGCGCGGCGTGGCGCGCGGCCTGGGGGTGAACGAGCCGGTCACCAGCCCGACCTTCATCCTGGTGGCTGAGTACAGCACAGCCGCCGGCTTCCCCCTCTACCACGCCGACTGCTACCGGCTGGAACATGCCGCGGCCGAGGCGCTCTCCATCGGCCTGGACGAGCTGTTGCTGGATGACGGCGTGGCCATCGTCGAATGGGCTGAGCGCATCGAGTCGCTGTTGCCCCCCGACCATCTGCGCATCACGTTGACTGCCTTGGACGATGCCCGACGCCAACTGGTCTTCGTGCCGCACGGCGCGCGCGCAGCACAGATCCTGGGCGAACTGTTCGGAGAATGATCAATGTTCAATTGCCAATGCTCCGGAGACCGGAAATTCGCCGCCGATCCGCCATTGACCATTCCCCATTCCCCATTAACCATTAACCATTCCCCATTAACCATTAACCATTCCCCATTCCCCATTAACCATTGCCATGCTTCTCTCCCTCGACACCGCCACCCGCCAGTCGGGCATCGCTCTGTACGACGGCCAGCAGCTCGTGGCTGAGCTGAACTGGCATTCGGTAGATGCACAGACCACCGAGCTGCTGCCGCGCCTGGAGCAGGTGCTGGCCTGGGCCAAGGTGCGGCCGGCCGATCTGTCCGCCATCGCCGTCAGCCTGGGGCCTGGCTCCTTCACCGGCCTGCGCGTCGCGCTCAGCCTGGCCAAGGGGATGGCGCTGGCCCACGGGCTGCCGTTGCTGGGAGTGCCCACGCTGGACGCCGCCGCCTACCCCTATCTGGGCGACGCGCTGCCGGTGTGCGCCGTGGTGCAGGCCGGCCGCGGCCGGGTCCTCTGGTCGATCTACCAGCCAGATGCCCCAGCGACGGACGCCGGGCGCGGCGCCGCCCCCATCGCCCTGACCGAACACGCCGGGCTGGCGGCGGCCATCGACCGGCCGCTGCGCGTGGTGGGGGAGCTGAGCTCCGACCTGCGCGCGTTGCTGGCGGAACAGGTCGGCGAGCTGGCCATGCTGGCCGGGCCAGCCGCCGGCGCGCGTCGCGCCGGCTGTGTGGCCGAGCTGGGCTGGCTGCGCTGGCAGGCGGGCCAGGTGGATGACGCCGCCAGCCTCAGCCCCATCTACCTGCGCGAGCCATGAGCAGCCCGACGCCGCACCTGCGCGCCATGCGGGCGGAGGATC
>JAKQCW010000197.1 GCA_029558955.1 Chloroflexota bacterium | reverse complement strand
CGACGGGTGCGAACACGTTGATTGAGTAGGCCGCCGTATCGAAATCAACGTGTTCGCACCCGCCGGCGGGCCAAACGTTGGTTTCGATACGCCTCAGAAGGCTACTCAACCAACGTTTGGCCCGCCGGCTGAGCAGTTACGGCCGCGGTATCGAAATCCACGGGCTTGCAGACGCGCCCTGCCTTTCCGCCCGTCTCAGCCGCACCAGACAGCCGACCGGCGGCCGCGCAGCGCGCTGATCAGGGTGATGCCCTGGCAGCGCGCCAGATCGTCCAGCCGCAGCGTCTGCTCGTGCAACTGGCCGCTTTCCAGCAGCTCGGCCCGCAAGACGCCGGCCAGCAGGCCGCTCGTCGTCGGCGGCGTCACCAGCCGTCCGTCCAGCCTCAGCGCCAGGTTGGCGATGGTGGTTTCGGTCAGCTCGCCGCGCCGATTCCAGAGCAACACTTCCGTGCAGTCTGGCCGCCCAGCCCGCGCCTGTTCGTACACCGCCCGCTGGGTCGTCTTGTGGTAGAGAAAGACATCGTCCACATCCACCGGCGCGGTCGCCAGCCCCAGCCGCACAGGTTCGTCCGCGTCCGCGGCCAGGGGCTGCACCTCCAGCCGCCGCCGGCCGCTCCGGTCGACCAGCAGGCGCAGCCGGGCGGGGTCGGGCAGCGCGGCCGCGTCCAACGCGTCCAGCTCGCGGCGCAGCGCGGCCAGATCCAGCGCAAAGCCGAAATATTCGGCCGAGCCGGCCAGGCGCGCCAGATGCCGCTCCAGCCGGGCGACGCCGGCCTGGGCCGTCCAGCGCATCGTCTCCAACAGCTCGAAATCGGGGAAACGGCGGCTGAGCACCTGCGCCTTGAGCTGGCACTCGGCATATTCCGCGTCGGCGTCCGAGTCCCAAACGATGCCGCCGCCCACGCCGTAGCTGACCTGGCCCGCGGCCCGGTCCACCAGCGCCGTGCGGATGGCCACGTTGAGGCGGACGCGCCGGCCTGGCGCCAGATAGCCGATGGCGCCGGTGTAGACCCCGCGCGGCCGGGCTTCCAGCCCGGCGATCAACTGCATGGTGCGCACCTTGGGCGCGCCGGTGATGGAGGCGCAGGGGAAAAGCGCGGCCAGAATCTCCTCCAGCGGCGCCTCGCTCTGCGCCTCCACCGTGGAGGTCATCTGCAAGAGGGTGGGGTAGCGCTCCACCTCCAGCAGGCTGGGCACGGCCACGCTGCCGAAGCGCGCCACCCGCCCCAGGTCGTTGCGGATCATATCGACGATCATGACGTTTTCGGCCTGATCCTTGGCCGAGGCGCGCAGGGCGGCCATGCGCTGGCGATCCTCGGCCAGGGTGCGGCCGCGCGGCGCGGTGCCCTTCATCGGTTTGGCGCTGATCCGCTGGCCATCGATCTGCACGAAGAGCTCCGGCGACGCCGAACAGATCACGTGGCGCCCCAGGTCGATGTACGCGGCATAGCCGCCCCGCTGGGCGTTGGCCAGGTCGACGAAGAGCCCCCAGGGGTCCCCCTGCCAGGCGGCGTCCAGGGCGATGGTGTAGTTGACCTGATAGCTGTCGCCGCGGCCGATGGCCTCCTTGATCTGGCTGATGGCCTGGCGATAGGCCCCGAGCTGCTGGCTGGGCTGCCAGCTTCCCAGGGCATAGGCGCCGCCCGCCGGCAGTTGCTCCCAGATCGTGGGCGCTGCATACAGGCCAAACCAGAGCAGCGGCAGCGGGCCGGGCGGCTGCACCGTCAAGGCGCGGTCGAAGCCGGGCGCGGCCTCGTAGGCGATGAAACCGGCCGCGTGCAGCCCCTCCCCCTCCACCGCTGCCACCACGCGGCGCAGCGCCGGCCGCACCTCCTCGGCCGTGGACGCGGCGATCACGCGGAGGGGGTCAGAGAAGTGCAGCCAATGGTCATGGCTCTGAATGACAGCCGTGTGCGGGGCGGTGGCGGGCATGGCAACGGGGCAACGTAATCCGCCGGATTGCGGCTGGCGCAATCCGGCGGGTTGTTCACTGGGCGTGGCTCGGTCGGCCCCTGCCGGGGTGCTGTGCAAAGACCGGCCACAGCGGGCGGTTGATGGTCGACGCGTTCGAAACTCGCCTACACCGGCACGGGGAAGTGCTGGCAGAGCGCCTGCACCTCGCGCTGGATGCGGGCCTGCAAGGCTTCGTTCTCCACATCGCGCACGATTTCGCCGAACCAGGCCGCCACCTGGCGCATCTCGGTCGGGCCAAAGCCGCGCGTGGTGATGGCCGGCGTGCCCAGGCGGATGCCGCTGGTGATGGTCGGCTTCTCCGGGTCGTAGGGGATCATGTTCTTGTTGGTGTGGATGCCGGCGTTGTCCAGCGCCAGCTCGGCCGCCCGGCCGGTGACGCCCACCGGCCGCAGGTCCACCATCAGCAGGTGATTGTCGGTGCCGCCGCTGACCAGGCGCACGCCCTCCTCCACCAGCCCGGCCGCCAGCGCCTGGGCATTGTCCAGGATCCGCTGGGCGTAGACCCGGAATTCCGGCTGCAAGGCCTCGCCAAAGGCCACCGCCTTGGCGGCGATGGCGTGCATCAGCGGGCCTCCCTGCGTGCCGGGGAAGACGGCGCTGTCGATCTTGCGGGCCCACTCCCCGGTGGAAAGGATCAGCCCGCCGCGCGGACCCCGCAGCGTCTTGTGGGTGGTGCTGGTGACCACGTCGCAGTAGGGCATCGGATCGGGGTGCAGGTCGGCCGCCACCAGGCCGGCGATGTGGGCCATGTCCATCAACAGGCGCGCGCCCGCGGCATCGGCGATCTGGCGCAGGCGGGGGAAGTCGAACCAGCGCGGATAGGCGCTGGCGCCGGCCACGATCAGCTTGGGCTGATGTTCAGCCGCCAGGGCCGCGACCTGGTCGTAGTCGATGGTCTCGCTCTCCCGGTCGACGCCGTAGTGTACGAAGTTGTAGAACTTGCCGCTGAAGTTGACGCTGGAGCCGTGGGTCAGGTGGCCCCCCTGGTCCAGCTTGAGGGCCAACACCGTGTCCCCCGGCTGGATCAGCGCCAGATAGGCGGCGGCGTTGGCCTGCGCGCCGGCGTGGGGCTGGACGTTGGCGTGCTCAGCGCCGAAGAGCTGCTTGGCGCGGGCGCGCGCCAGGTCTTCGGCGATGTCCACCGCGTAGCAGCCGCCGTAGTAGCGCTTGCCAGGGTAGCCCTCGGCGTACTTGTTAGTCAGCACCGATCCCAGGGCCGCCAGCACCGCCCGGCTGACGTAGTTCTCCGACGCGATCAGCTCGATGCCGCTGCTCTGGCGTCGATACTCGGTTTGAATAGCCTCGAAGACTTCTTTGTCCTGTTGGCGCAGCTCCTGGCGTGGGTCGGGGGTGGTGTCCCAGACAGGGATGGCCTCGACCACAGCCTCATCCATCAAGAATGCCATCAGAATGCCTCCTCAGTTTCTCGTCGTTGAGAAAGAGATCAACTATGAACGCGCCGAGCGGGCGGCCACCAGGGCCACCGACCCGGCCACGGCCGCGTTCAGCGAGCCGATTTTTCCAAGCATGGGGATGCGCACCAGCCAGTCGCACTGTTCCCGCACCAGCCGGCTCAGCCCGCCGCCCTCCGCGCCCACCACCAGGGCCAGCGCGCCGCTCAGATCGCTGCGCAACAGCTCACGCGCCTCGGGCCGGTCGTCCAGGCCGACGATCCAGACGTTGCGGCGTTTCAGCTCCTCCTGGGTGCGGGCAATGTTGGTCACCTGCACGATCGCCAGGTGCTCCACGGCGCCGGAGGAGGCGTTGCAGACGGCCGGCGTGATCGCGGCCGAGCGGCGCTCAGGCAGCACGATGCCGTGCACGCCCATGGCCTCGGCCGTGCGCAGCAGCGCGCCCACGTTCTGCGGATCCTCCAGGTGGTCCAGCAGCAGCAACAGCGGGGCCTCCTGGCGCTGGCCAGCCCGCGCCAGCGTCTCCTCCAGGGTGGCGTAGGGGTAGGCGCTGGCCTCCAACGCCACCCCCTGGTGATTGACATCGGCCAGGGCGCGCTCGAACTGCTGCTTGTCCACCTGCTGGACGTGGCAGTTGGCCCGACGTGCGAGCTGGACGATCTCCTCCACCAGGCCGGTCTGCCTGACGCCGGCCGCCAGGTTCAATGTGTAGAGCTTGCGCCGCCGGGCGCGCAGCGCCTCATGCACTGCGTGGCGGCCATAGAGAATTTCGATTGGCAACGTCGGTGTTGTCCTTTAGTGCGGCAACCGGAAGTCAGTGGCGGGCAAAGGGCGCCGGAAGGTCCGCCCAGCCATGTCCGCTCACCGTCGCCCGGTCAGCGCTGCAAGCGCCAGGTGCTGCCCTCGCGCGTATCCTCGACCACGACGCCCAGGTCGGTCAGGCGTTGGCGCACCTCGTCGGCCAGGGCGTACTGTTTGACGGTGCGCAGCTTGGCGCGCAGTTCCAGCAGCAGCTCGATGAAGGGCGCGGCCTCGGCGCTCTGGGGCTGGGCCGTGGCCAACTGCAAGCCCAGCACGCCGCTCAGCTCCAGCAACGTCTCCTGGGCCGCGGTGAAAGGCGCGCCGCCCAGGCCGGCATCGCGCGCCCGGTTGATGGCCGTCACCAGCTCGAAGAGCACGCCCAGCGCGCCGGCCGTGTTGAAATCGTCGTCCATGGTCTCGACGAAGCCGGCGCGGGCCTGGTCGGCGGCCGTGGCCAGGGTTGCGACCTCCGGGCCGTCGACAAGCTGGCCTGTGGCGGGCCGCAGCGCGCTGCGCAGACGCGCCAGGGCGCGGGTGGTGTCCTCGATCACCGTGGCGTTGAAGGCCAACGGCCGGCGGTACTGGCTGGAGAGGATCAACATGCGCAGCACGTCGGCCTCGTGTTCAGCCAGAAACTCATCCACCGTCACCAGGTTGCCCAGGCTCTTGGACATCTTCTCGCCGCTGAGCTGCAACATGCCGTTGTGCATCCAGTAGCGGGCGAAGGGTTGGCCGGTGTAGCACTCGCTCTGGGCGATCTCGTTCTCATGGTGGGGGAAGATCAGGTCGTTGCCGCCGCCGTGGATGTCGATCTGTTCGCCCAGGTGTTTCAGGGCCATGGCCGAGCATTCGATGTGCCAGCCGGGCCGGCCGGGGCCCCAGGGGCTTTCCCAGGCCGGCTCCCCCGGCTTCTGCCCCTTCCAGAGGGCGAAGTCGTTGGGGTCTTCCTTGCTCTCGTCCACCTCGACGCGCGTGCCGGCCAGTACGTCATCCAGCTTGCGCCGGCTGAGCTTGCCGTAGTCCTCATCCTGGCGCACGCGGAAATAGACATCGCCATCGGTGGAATAGGCGTAGCGGCCCTCCTGCAAGGTCTGCACCATGGCCACGATCTCGGGGATGGTGTCGGAGACCAGGGGGTAGACGGTGGCCGGCAGCACGTGCAGCTCGGCGATGTGGCGGTGAAACTCCTCCACGTAGCGGCGCGAGATGGCGAAGGGGTCGTCGCCGCTCTCCTGGGCGCGTTTGATGATCTTGTCGTCCACATCGGTGAAGTTCATGACGTGGGTGACCTGGTAGCCCTTGTACTGCAAATAGCGGCGCACGATGTCGAAGACGATGGCCGACATGGCGTGGCCCACATGGGCCTTGTCGTAGACCGTCGGGCCGCAGACGTACATGCGCACCTTGCCCGGCTCGATGGTCTCGAACGGCTCCTTGCTTCGCGTCAGCGTGTTGTAAACCTGAAGGGCCATCAGCGAACTTGCTCCTTGCTGTTGCGTTGAGAATTAACCCTGGCGCTCACTGGCCGCCGTCCAGCAGCGGCTGGCCGAAGATCATGCGCCCGGCGTTGGTCTGCAAGACCTTGGTCACCTGAACATCGATGGCCCGGCCGATATGGCGCAGGCCGTTCTCCACGACCACCATGGTGCCGTCGTCCAGGTAGCCCACGCCCTGGCCCATCTCCTTGCCCTCGTCGATCACCTGGACGTGGATCATCTCGCCGGGCAGCACCAGCACCTTGACGGCGTTGGCCAGGGCGTTGATGTTCAGCACCTTGACGCCCTGGAGCTGAGCCACCTGGTTGAGGTTGAAGTCGTTGGTCACAATCGGGCAGCGCAATTGCTTGGCCAACTGCACCAGCTTGTCGTCCACCTGGCGAACGTTCTTCACATCCATGTCGGTGATCACCACCGGCACCGCCGACTCGCGCTGTAGCTTGTTGAGCATGTCCAGCCCGCGGCGGCCGCGGTTGCGGCGCAGCGCGTCGGCCGAGTCGGCGATGTACTGCACCTCGTTGAGCACGAAGCGCGGAATCAGCATCGGCCCCATGACGAAGCCGGTTTGGCTGATGTCGGCGATGCGGCCATCGATGATAACGCTGCTGTCCAGCAGCACCGGCGTCGGCTCCTCCACCTTGGGCTCAGTCTTGGCGACTGGCGGCTTGCGCCAGCGTCCGCCCACCATGTCGGTGATGTCGTCCGCGCGCAGCACCATGATCGTGATCCCCAGGTAGCCGAAGACCACGGCGCCGATGGCCGGCAGGACGTCGCCGAAGGGGGTCGGCAGGCGGGAGAGGGGCAACGCCAACAGCGCCGCGATCACCAGCCCGACGATCAGACCGATGGTGCCGGCGACGATCTCCTGGGCGGCCAGCTGTCCGATGACACGCCGGACCCAGCGGGCAGGCTTGGTGGTGAGGAAAGGTGCGACCAGCGCGCCCAGCACTGCGCCGATCAGCATGGCTGGCACAGTCCATTTCAGGGTGTCCAGCGTCAGATCCGATGAACCAGCGATGACGGTGCCAACATACCAGCCGATGATGCCGAAGATAATAAAAAGAATAATGCGAGCGAGACGATCAGCCGTCATACACTGTCACCTCCTTTCTGTAGAATTGTGGGCCACATCCCCGCAGGCTGGCGGCAGGGCCAGCCCATCTTTTGTGGCAAGACGGATGAAAACGCCAATGAGATCGGTGACAAATGCTGGCTCATCATACATCACTTCAACGCTTTGTGCAACAAACTTTCGCGCTGAGTCGGGATTTCGGAGGTCGCCAGTCGGGAACTTGAAGGGTTGCAGTTGTGCGCCCAGCGTATGGATGTCCGACTTGAAATGCCCCCAGATATGTTGCGCAACTCCCACCAATAACACAGCGCCGGGCCTCTCGTGGAGAAGCCCGGCGCTGTTCAGACGACCAGGTGATTGGCGACTCAGGCCGCGTTGCGCGCCATCTCGCTGATCTGCGTGAAGGCGGCGGCATCGCGCACTGCGATGTCGGCCAGCACCTTGCGATCCAGCGCCACGTTGGCCTGCTTCAGCCCGTGCATCAGCCGGCTGTAGCTGGTGCCGTTCAGCCGCGCGGCGGCGTTGATGCGCGCAATCCACAGGCGGCGGAAGTCGCGCTTGCGGTTGCGGCGATCACGGTGTGCATACCACAGCGACTTGAGCATCGCCTCGTTGGCGCGGCGGAAGAGCAGGTGCTTGGAGCCCTTCTGCCCCTTGGTCAGGTTGAGAACTTTGCGATGGCGGTTGCGACCGGTTACGCCTCGTTTTACTCGCGTCATTTTGCTCTGCCTCTTTCAATGGATCCTGCACCGAGGGTGCAACGGTCCTGGTTATTCCAAGGTCGGCGCCAGCCGCTTGACGCGGCGGCGAGCCCCAGCGCTCTCGGTCACGTGGGCGTAGCTGTAGGTGGCCTTGACCGACGGCGACTTCTTGCGGCGCAGGTGGCCCTTGCCCTGGCGCATGCGCATCAGTTTGCCGGTGCTGGAATATCTGAAGCGCTTGGCTGTCGATTTGTGCGTTTTGATTTTAGGCACGGGATACTTCTCCTCGAAAAATACGGGTCTCGATGCGGCGCCGGTCGATGGTTCGAGTCAGGAAAAAAGGCACGGTTCCCCGCGCCTTTCCGTTCAGCTTCGGAGCCTGTACGCCGGTTGCCCAGCTCAGGGCTTGGCGCCCTTGGGTATCAAGATCATCAACAGGCTGCGACCCTCCATGCCGGGCGCCTTCTCGATATCGGCCACGTCCTGGAGGTCGCGGGCCACCCGTTGCAGCAGATCTTCTGCGACTTCCGGGTGGGTGATCTCGCGTCCGCGGAAGCGGACACGCGCCTTGACTTTGGATCCATCTTGCAGGAACTTGCGCGCCCGGCGCAGAACCACCTCGATGTCGTGTTCGCCGGTCTTGGGCCGCAGACGGATCTCCTTGACTTCGACCTCTTTCTGCGCCTTACGAGCTTCGCGTTCTTTCTTCGCACGCTCGTATTGGAACTTGCCGAAGTCCATGAGACGACACACAGGTGGATCAGCCTGTGGGGCCACTTCCACCAGATCGGTGTTCTGCTCACGAGCCATGGCCAAGGCTTCGGCGCGTGTCATGACGCCCAACTGTCGGCCGTCATCGCCGATGACCCTCAACTGGGGCGCCTTGATCCGCTCATTGACGCGATGTGTTTTGCTGCTAATTGCTGCCGCCTTATGCTAAACTGGTGTCCATGAGAAATCGCAAGCCTGCCGAGCCTGGGTCGTGCTTCGATCTGCTGCCAAAACGTGCGATTTTCAGGTGCGCTGGAATTGGTTTCAACTGAGCCCCGTAGCTTACGGCGCCCCGAACCGAACACGGCGCCCCCAGCCTTGGTGCAGCATGGGAGCGCCTGGTAAGAAACACGGGC
>JAKQCW010000195.1 GCA_029558955.1 Chloroflexota bacterium | reverse complement strand
CGGGAGCCTGGCCTGGGCAACGGCGGCCTGGGCCGGCTGGCCGCCTGCTTCCTGGACTCGCTGGCCACCCTGGACATTCCGGCCGTGGGCTACGGCATCCGCTACGAATACGGCATCTTCGAGCAGTCCTTCCACGACGGCTGGCAGGTGGAGAGCCCCGACGCCTGGCTCTACTACGGCAACCCGTGGGAATACAGCCAGCCCGACGACATGGTGCAGGTGGGCTTCGGTGGACACACCGAGCGCTATCAGGACGAGTCTGGCCAGCCGCGGGTGCGCTGGCTGCCGGCCGAGACGGTGATGGGGGAGCCGCACTTCATGCTGGTCCCCGGCTATGGCACTGAGACGGTCAACATTCTGCGTCTGTGGCGGGCCAGGGCGACGAGCGAGTTCGATCTTGAGCTCTTCGACATGGGGGACTACGAACGGGCTGTGGAGCAGAAGGTCTCCTCCGAGAACATCACCAAGGTGCTCTATCCCAACGACACCACGCCCCAGGGCAAGGAGCTGCGGCTGCGCCAGCAGTATTTCTTCGTGTCCGCCTCGCTGCACGACATCATCCGCCGTTACCGGCTGCGCAACGATAGCTGGGCCAGCTTCCCCGACAAGGTGGTGATCCAGCTCAACGACACCCACCCGGTCATCGGCATTGCGGAGATGATGCGCATCCTGGTGGACGAGGAGGGCATGGCGTGGCCGGCGGCCTGGCAGATCACCCAACGCACCTTCGCCTACACCTGCCACACGCTGATGCCGGAGGCGCTGGAGGAGTGGCCGGTGAGCCTTTTCGAACATCTGCTGCCCCGCCATCTGGAACTGATCTACACCATCAACGCCCAGTTGCTGCGCGAGGTGCAGGAGCGCTTCCCCAATGACCCTGGGCGCGTGGCGCGCATGTCCATCATTCGCGAGAGTCCGGAGCGGCGGGTGCGCATGGCCCATCTGGCCGCGGCAGGCTGCTTTTCGGTCAACGGTGTGGCTGCGCTGCATTCGCGCCTGCTGGCCGAGATGACGCTGCGCGATTTCGCCGAACTGTATCCTGAAAAGTTCAACAACAAGACCAACGGCGTGACCCCGCGGCGCTTCATGCGTCTGGCCAACCCGCTGCTCTGTGCGTTGATCGACAGCAAGCTGGGCAGCGGCTGGCTGAACGACCTGGAGCGGCTGCACGAGCTGGATGCCCTGGCCGAGGACCCAGACTTTCGCCAGGCCTGGCGGGCGATCAAACAGCAGAACAAGGCTGATCTGACCGGCCTGATCCTGCGCCGCACGGGCATCGAGGCGGATCCGAACTCGCTCTTCGACGTGATGGTCAAACGGCTGCACGAGTACAAGCGTCAACTGCTCAAGACGCTGCACATCGTCACCCTCTACCAGCGCATCAAGGCGGACCCGACCGCGGAGATGCCGCCGCGCACCTTCATCTTCGGCGCCAAGGCCGCGCCCGGCTACTGGATGGCCAAGCTGATCATCAAGCTGATCAACAGTATCGCCGCGGTGGTCAACAACGACCCGGAGGTGGCGGGCCGGCTCAAGGTGGTCTTCATCCCCAACTTCAACGTCACATCGGGGGAGCGCATCTATCCCGCGGCCGACATCTCGGAGCAGATCAGCATGGCCGGCAAGGAGGCCTCAGGCACCGGCAACATGAAGTTTGCGCTCAACGGCGCGCTGACGGTGGGCACGCTGGACGGCGCCAACATCGAAATCCGCGATCTGGTGGGCGCGGAGAACTTCTTCCTCTGCGGCCTGACCGCCGAGGAAGTGATCGCGCTCAAGGCGCGCGGCTACAACCCGTTGGAATACTACAGCGCCAACGCCGAGCTGA
>JAKQCW010000179.1 GCA_029558955.1 Chloroflexota bacterium | reverse complement strand
CCCGCCGGTCTTGGTCGGCGGGACGCCTCAGATTCCATCGTATTCTGTTCTTTTGACCCTCAGCGCGCCGTTGGCGCTGCCTGCCGGCGCCGCCGGCCGCCTGGGCTTATTCCACCACAGGCAGATCGGTGACGCTCAGCTCGCCAGGCCGCGGGGTTGGCGGGGTGACCACGCCGGGCGGCGGCAGCTCCTGTTGGCTGCGCACCTTGGGCACGTTGGCCGGGTTGCCGCAGAAGGGGCAGAGGGTCCAGCCCAGCTCCAGCAACTGGCCGCAACTGGGACAACCCTTCTTGACCTGGGTGTGACAATAGGCGCAGAACTGCCACCCTTTCTCCACCACCCGGTTGCAGTTGGGGCAGACCAGTTGCTCCTCGATGCCGCGCAGCAGCGCTTCCTCTTCCAGCGCCCGGTCGTAGGCCTCAGCCAGCGTCTCCTTGGGGCGCAGCAGCAGGTAGAGCATCAGCCCCACCAGGGGAAAGATGGCTACCAGCACCATGGCCAGCACCGCGGCGAAGATATCGCGCGAGCGGGAACGAATATCGCGCCAGGTCCAGATGATGATTGCCAGCCAGAAGGCCAGCACAAACGCGCCGCACACGGCCACCAGCACTTGCAGCACTGAGCCGATGGCGTTCGAAATTTGACCAAGATCCATAGGTGAGAGAACCTCTTGTTGTTTTTAGCATGGCCCGTCCGGGCTTACGCTCTCTTTGACCTCTCGCGCCGGGCCTCAGGGGAGAGGGCGCCAGGGCGGAAAACTGGGTCATTATAGCGCATCGACAGCCAAAGCACGAATCGACGCCCTCAATTCAGCCAATCTTCGCCGGCCTCGTCCGACGCGCCGGCCAGCAACACCTCACGGCCGCGGCCGGCGCCCTCGTCCGGCCCCACGTAGCCATCGACCTCCATGCGTGCGATCAGCTCAGCCGCCCGGTTGTAGCTGACCCGCAGCCGGCGCTGCAGCCAGGAGACGCTGACCCTTTCCTGCCCCTGCACCAGGTCCAGCGCCCGTTCATACTGGTCATCCTGATCCTCCAGCGCAGCCATCAGGCCGGTCCAGGGGTAGCGCGGCTGGTTGGGGGCCAGCTCCGGGCTGGGCAGCGTCTCTTTCCAGAAGCGCACCAGCGCGTCGACCTCCTTCTCCGCCACGAAGCAGCCCTGGATGCGCTCCAGCTTGGCGCTGTCGGGGCGCATGAAGAGCAGATCGCCCCGGCCCAGCAGCTTCTCGGCCCCCGGCGTGTCCAGAATCACCCGGCTGTCCATCTGGCTGGTGACGGCAAAGGCGATGCGGGCGGGGAAATTGGCCTTGATCAGCCCGGTCACCACATCCACGCTGGGGCGCTGGGTGGCCACCACCAGGTGGATGCCGGTGGCCCTCGCCATCTGGGCCAGCCGGCAGATGTAGTGCTCCACCTTGTCGGGCGCGGCCAGCATCAGATCGGCCAGCTCGTCGATCACGAAGACGATGCGTGGATAGGGCTCCAGGCCGCGCCATTCGGCCGGCTTGTTCTTGCGGTCGACCTTGCGGTTGTAGTCCTTCAGATTGCGCGCGCCTACCTGGGAAAAGCTGCGGTAGCGCTCGTCCATCTGCAAGGCCAGCCAGGTCAGCGCGCCCACCACCTGATCCACGTCGGTCACTACCGGAGAGATCAGATGGGGCGCGCCGTTGTAGGCGGGCAATTCCACCCGCTTGGGATCCACCAGCAAGAGGCGCAACTGGTCGGGGCCGTTGTTGAACAGCAGGCTGGAGACGATGCTGTGAATGCACACCGACTTGCCGGAGCCGGTGGCGCCGGCAATCAGCAGGTGCGGCATGGCGGCCAGGTCAGCCGCCGCTGGCCGGCCGGCCACATCGCGGCCCAGCGCCACGGCCAGCGGGGACTTGATCTGGGCGAACTCTGGCGACTCCAGCACCGCGCGCAGCGGCACCAGGTCAGAGCGGCTGTTGGGCACCTCGATGCCCACATAGCCCTTGCCCGGCGCCGGCGCCTCGATGCGGATGGTGGGCGCCTCCAGGGCCAGGGCCAGGTCATTGGCCAGGGCGCGGATCCGACTGACCCGCACCCGGCGCTGGACTGTCTCGCCCCCCGGCCCGCGCCGCGTCAGCGTGCCCGGCCTGACGCCAAACTGGGTCACCGTGGGGCCGACGTTGATGTCCACCACCTCCACCGGCACGTTGAAGCTGGCCAGGGTCTGTTCGATGACCTGCTGTTTGTAGGCCAGATCGGCCGCCTGGCCCGGCTTGGCCGTGGCCAGCGCCAGCAGGGTCAGCGGCGGCAGAAATTCGGGCCGCGGCTGGGCGGGCAGCGGCTGGGCCTGGGGCTTGGCCGGCGTCTGGCGCGGCTTCTTGGGCAGCGGCGCATCGCTGGCGATGGAGGGCCGCTCCTCCAGCGCGGCCGGCCGGGCAGGCCGCGGCGCGGGCTGCACCGGCTCAGAGTCGTCGGCCTCCAGGTCGGGCGGGCTGGGGAGCAGATAGGTCAGCCACTGGCCCAGGCGGCGGGGCAGCTCCGACCAGTTCACCGCCAGCAGGTCCAACGCGCGCAGCATCAGCCAGAGGCCCAGGCCGGCCAGCCCAGCCAGCAGGCCGGTGGCCACCAGGTCGCCCAGCAGTTGGCCGGGCAATGAGCCGATCAGCCAGCCGGCCAGCCCGCCGCCGTTGCCGGCCAGCGCATGTTGCAGGGGATCGTCGCTGCCTGACCAGAGATGGCTCAATCCCAGCACGGCCAGGAAGAGCAGGCCCAGCCCCGCCAGGCCGAGGGCGATCCGGCGCCAGGGCAGCCGGTCGCGCAGGCCGATGCGCTGGGTGGCCTGGCGCAGCAGCACCGCCAGCGCGGCCAGAAAAAGCGCGCTCAGCAGCGGCAGCGTGGCCCAGCCCAAAAGCTGGCGCAGCAGGCTGGGCTCGTCCCCGTCGACGCGCAACTGGCCCGCGATCAGCAGGCCCACCGCGATCAATCCAACCAGCGCGATGATCTCGGCGTTGGCGGCCAGCATACGCTGCCAGGCCGGCTGGACGGGGGGCGGGGGGCGTTTGGCCGCAGGCTTTGGTTTTGCGGGAGGTTTGGCGGGCGACTTGCTCATGGCTGATGAAAGAGCAGCGGCGCCGGCGGGGCAGGTGCTTGCATGCTCCGCCGGCGCCGCTGAAAAAAGCGCCGACAGTCTTTACGGGCGATGAGAACTGCAAAGCGCCGGGCTTGAGGTCTCAGATCACCGGCAGGGCCTCGTCAGCGCTGATCGGCGACATGGTGCGCAGGCCAGGGCGGGCCTGGCGCAGGCTCAGCCCGATGCGCCGGTTGTGCGGCTCGACGCTCAACACCCTGACTTCGACGCGCTGGCCCTCGCGCAGGACGTTGCGCGGGTGCAGGAAGGTTCCCTCGGCCAGCTCGGAGATGTGGATCAAGCCCTCGATGCCGTCATCCAGCCGCACGAAGGCGCCGAAACTGACCACGTTGGTCACCTCGCCGGTGACGATTTGACCGGCATGGAAACGGTGAACCACATCGCGCCAGGGGTCGGACTGCAAATATTTCAGGCTGAGCTGGATCTTGCGCTCCTCCGGGTCCACGTCCAACACGTACACCTGAACCATGTCGCCGGGCCGGACGACATCGCCAGGGAAATTGACGCGTCCCCAGGAAAGCTCAGAGATGTGAATCAGGCCCTCGTAGCCGCCCAGGTCGACGAACGCGCCGAAGCGGCGCAGGTTGCTGACCCGGCCGTTGAGGATGTCGCCGGCCTTGATGCGGGCAAAAACGCTGTCGCCGCGCTCTGCCTCGCGCGCGATGCGCTCGGAGAGAATCAGCCGCGTCTGCGGCCGGTCGATCTCGATCACCTGAAGCTTGAGCTCTTCGCCCAGGCGTTGCCTGAGCGCCTCTTCGCGCTCCATGGGATCGACCAGGCCGGGGAAATCGACCAGGTGCGAGCTGGGGACGAAGCCGGTCAGGCCGCCGAACTGCACCAGCAGGCCGCCGCGGTTGTGGCCCGTCACCGGCAGATGGCAGCATTCCCGCTGTTCCAGCAACTGTTGGGCGCGCTGCCAATCGAACCTGTCCTCGGTCTGATCCAGATCGTCGGCACAGGGTGAATTGGCGTGGCCATTGCCGATCCACGGGGGAGGCGTGGTCAGCTCCGCCACCTCGCCTTGGTGCATCAGGGCTTCCCAATAGCCGTCGTCCTGCACGTCGGCCGGCCCGGAGACCGGCGCATGTCCATTGTGGCTTTTCGTGCCGTCATTCAGGCGAAACATACGATATCCTTCCTCTCCGAGAAAGCAATCCAAGTAGAGACATATTGCACAATTATATGAAGATTAGGGGGCTTGTCAAAACCTTTGCCTGCTGGAAGCTGTTTGCCCGCCCCTGCCGAGCAGATCGAACTGCTGAGGCCCGAGCCCCGGGTTGGCGCCGTTGGAGCATTCACCAACACGCTCACCAGCAGAAGCGATGGGCGTTCTGCAGGTTCACGACGAGCCGCTGAGCCGGCTTCGTGCTGTCAGGCGGTGAGTTCCATTCACCGTTGCGCTGACGTCTGCCAGATTTGCCAGATCAACGGACCTGTGGTACTCTCCGGCCACTAACATCCTACAAAGGAGGCACGTGTAATCATGGCTCAATTCAATAGCACCAGCAACGCCTTGATCTGCGCGTGCGCCTTTGGTCTGCCACGGGGTTGAGTTTCCCCGCATCCCTCGTACATGGCGGCCACGGAGCGCACGACGCGCATACCCGTGGCCGTTTTGATTCCTCAAAACAGTTGAACGCGGCGACCTGATGCCGGGCAGCTTGCAGAAGGCCTGCCCCGGCATGGGTGCGGCGAGCTTCCCAGCCTTGGCAATGGCGGTCACGGGGCATTTTTCGGACGGGCTCGGTCGGAGACCGGCCCGAGCAGGGCACTTTTTGGACGGGCTCGGTCGGAGACCGGCCCGAGCAGGGTGCTTT
>JAKQCW010000167.1 GCA_029558955.1 Chloroflexota bacterium | reverse complement strand
GCCGCCGTTGACGATGCGCTGCAAGAAGGCCTGCATCAGCAACTGCGGCCCCGCCTCGCGATAGTTGAAACCGTCCAGCCAGGCCTCGGAATGCTCGCGGAAGAACTGCTGGAAGGCCGCCAACAGCTTGGGCAGGTCCAGCCGACCATCGCGGCCCACATACCAAGCCGGGTTCTGCTGGCCCTCCAGATTCAACTGGGCAATCACCGTCAGCTCGCGCGGGATGACCTCCCGATAGATCGGATTGGCAATCTGGGGGCCGGTTGCAGTGCGCGCCACCAGCCCCAGATCGATCGTGTAGCGGATGTCGTCCAGCGTGGCCGCGGTCTCGATCTCCTCGCCGCGCAACATTGGCTCGATCACGCGGCGCACACGCGGCTCGCGCAACTTGTGGGCCAACTGGTCCAGGTGCGTCACGCGGCGCAGAATCAACGCCTCCTTGGCCTCCTGGATCATGGCCGCGCTGATGGGCTGCGTCCGGTCGCGGCCGGCCTTATTGCGCCAGGTAGTTTCATGGGCCAGGGCATTGACCAGCCACGGCTGGCCGTTGGTGAGCTGCCAGATCAGCTCCAGCGCATCGGGGGTGAAAAGCTGGCCCGTCTCGGCAGTGTGTTCCAGCAGCAGGGCAGCGGTTTCCTGGCGGTCGAAATCGCCCAGATGCAGCGACTCGGCCTTGATGTTGAAGGCGCTGCCGCCCACGATGGCCGCCTTCTCGCTGCTGGCCTGGATGCGGTAGTCGCGCAGGTCGCGCACGCCGCACAGGATCACGGACTGCGGAAACTGCTCAGGCCGCTTGGGGTAGCCGGCGCGCAGTTGACGCAGCAGCGAGATCAGCGTGTCGCCCACCAGCGCATCCACCTCGTCCAGCATCAGCACCAGCGGCTTGTCCAATTGCTGGCACCAGTCGGAGAGAAAGACCTCCAGCTCAGACCCTGGCGCCGCCGTGGACAACACCTGCTGCGCCAGGGGCATCGCGCTTTGGTCGCCCACCAGATCGCGCGCACCCAGCGCGATGTTGGTCACCACCGTGGCCATGCCCTGCTCCACGTTCTCCCGCCAGGCCTGGGCGCCTTCGATGTTGGCGTAGACCGCGCGGTATTGCCCTGCCTGGTTGAGATAGTCGGCCAGCGCCAGCAGGCAGGTGGTCTTGCCCGTCTGG
>JAKQCW010000166.1 GCA_029558955.1 Chloroflexota bacterium | reverse complement strand
GCCGCCGTTGACGATGCGCTGCAAGAAGGCCTGCATCAGCAACTGCGGCCCCGCCTCGCGATAGTTGAAACCGTCCAGCCAGGCCTCGGAATGCTCGCGGAAGAACTGCTGGAAGGCCGCCAACAGCTTGGGCAGGTCCAGTCGGCCATCGCGCAGGATGTACCAGGCCGGCTCCTGAGAAATGGTGAGCTGCGTGCTGAAGGTGAGCTCGCGCGGAATGACTTCCTGGTAGATGGGGTTGGCAATGCTGAGCTGACCCTCGGTCTTGATCAAACCGAGGTCGCGCACGTAGGTGACATCCTCAGGCGGGATGACCTCCGGCGAGGGGTCGCCGGTCAACAGCGCCTCTACCACGCGGCGCACACGCGGCTCGCGCAGCTTGTGGGCCAACTGGTCCAGGTGCGTCACGCGGCGCAGAATCAACGCCTCCTTGGCCTCCTGGATCATGGCCGCGCTGATGGGCTGTGATCGGTCGCGGCCGGCGCGCATTTCCCAGGTGGTCTCATACGCCAGGGCGTTGACCAGCCACGGCTGGCCGTTAGTGAGCTGCCAGATCAGCTCCAGCGCATCGGGGGTGAAAAGCTGGCCCGTCTCGGCGGTGTGTTCCAGCAGCAGGGCAGCGGTTTCCTGGCGGTCGAAGTCGCCCAGATGCAGCGACTTGGCCTTGATGTTGAAGGCGCTGCCGCCCACGATGGCCGCCTTCTCGCTGCTGGCCTGGATGCGGTAGTCGCGCAGGTCACGCACGCCGCACAGGACCACGGACTGCGGAAACTGCTCAGGCCGCTTGGGGTAGCCGGCGCGCAGTTGACGCAGCAGCGAGATCAGCGTGTCACCCACCAGCGCATCCACCTCGTCCAGCATCAGTACCAGCGGCTTGTCCAACTGCTGGCACCAACGCGACAGGAAGACGCCCAACTCTGATCCCGGCGCAGTCGTAGCCAACACCTCGCGTGCTATCGTCTCGGAGTCGCTGGCGCTTGCCGGGGAACGCCCCCAGGTCGCAATGTCAGTCACCACCGTGGCCATGCCCTGCTCCACGTTCTCCCGCCAGGCCTGGGCGCCTTCGATGTTGGCGTAGACCGCGCGGTATTGCCCTGCCTGGTTGAGATAGTCGGCCAGCGCCAGCAGGCAGGTGGTCTTGCCCGTCTGG
>JAKQCW010000128.1 GCA_029558955.1 Chloroflexota bacterium | reverse complement strand
GCTCTCGGCCTTGCTGCCGGTACGGAAATTCTGGCCGTCCGACGACGACGTGGTGCCGTCACCCCAATGCCCGGCGAACGGATGGCGGAACTGCGCGTTGACCAGCTCGGCCAGCGCCGCCCCGTAGGTTTCGTCGCGGATGTGCCAGGCTTGCAGCCAAGCCAGCTTGGCGTAGGTCGTGCCGGGGCAAGACTCCGCCATCTTGGTCAGGCCCAGGTTGATCGCGTCGGCGAGGATCGTGGTCAGCAACAGGTTCTTGTCTTTGGCCGGGTCGCCCGATTTCAGATGCGCGAAATGCCGAGTGAAGCCCGTCCATTCGTCCACCTCCAGCAGCAGTTCGGTGATCTTGACGTGCGGCAGGATCATTGCCGTCTGGTCGATCAGCGCTTGGGCGGTGTCGGGTACCGCCGCGTCGAGCGGCGTGATCTTCAAGCCTGACTCGGTGATGATGGCGTCCGGCAGCTCGTTGGCCGTCGCCATACGGTTGACGGTGGCAAGCTGTGTTTCCAGCAGCGTCAGCCGGTCGTTCAGGTACCGGTTGCAGTCGGTGGCCACGGCCAGCGGCAATTCGCTGGCCTGCTTGAGGCTGGCGAATTTCGCGGGCGGCACCAGGTAGTCCTCGAAGTCCTTGAACTGGCGCGAGCCTTGCACCCAGATGTCGCCGGAGCGCAGCGCGTTCTTCAGCTCCGACAGCGCGCACAGTTCGTAGTAGCGCCGGTCGATGCCGGTGTCGGTCATCACCAGCTTCTGCCAGCGCGGCTTGATGAACTCGGTCGGCGCGTCGGTGGGCACCTTGCGGGCGTTGTCGCTGTTCATGCTGCGCAGCACCTCGATGGCGTCGAGTACGTCCTTGGCGGCGGGCGCGGCCCGCAACTTGAGCACGTCGAGAAATTCCGGCGCGTAGCGGCGCAGCGTGGCGTAGCTCTCGCCGATGCGGTGCAGGAAATCGAAGTCCTCGGGTTGCGCGAGCCGCTGCGCTTCGGTGACGCTCTCGGCGAAAGCATCCCAGGACATGACGGCCTCGATGGCGGCGAACGGATCGCGGCCCGCTTGCTTGGCCTCGATCAGCGCCTGGCCGATGCGCCCGAACAGCCGCACCTTGGCATTGATCGCCTTGCCGGATGCCTGGAACTGCTGCTGATGCTTGTTCTTGGCGGCATTGAACAGCTTGCCCAGGATGCGGTCATGCAGGTCGATGATTTCGTCGGTGACGGTGGCCATGCCCTCGATGGCGAGCGCCACCAGGGTCGCGTAACGCCGCTGCGGCTCGAACTTCGCCAGGTCGGCGGGCGTCATCTGGCCGCCCTCGCGGGCGATCTTGAGCAGCCGGTTCTGGTGAACCAGCCGCTCGATGCCGGAGGGCAGGTCGAGCGCCTGCCACGCCTTGAGGCGTTCGATGTGTTCCAGCATGTGCCGCGAGTTCGGTTTGACCGGGGATTGCCGCAGCCAGGCCAGCCACGTCGTCTTGCCGTTGTCGCGGCGCTTGAGCAGATCGTCGAGGCGACGGCGATGCACGTCCGTCAGCGGCTCAGCCAAGGCGTCGTAGAGACGCCGGTTGGCGCGGGTAATCGCTTCGGCGCTCGCCCGCTCGACGGCGTTGAGGGCGGGCACAATGACCGACTGCCGCCGCAGGTGCTCGATCAAGGCTCTGGCCAGCACGATGCCCTTGTCGGTTTGCATGGCCAGCTCGGTCAGCAACTGGACAGCCTGCCGGTAGTGGCCAATCGTGAACGGCTGGAAGCCGAACACCGTTTGCAGCTCGACCAGGTGCTCGCGTCGGGTCTGCTCACGCTGCCCGTACTCGTCCCAGCTTTCGATGCCGACCTTGAGCTGGTTGGCGACCAGTCTCAGCAATGGCGGGAACGGTGGCTCATCAGCGCCAAGGATGACGCCGGGAAAGCGCAGGTAGCAGAGCTGCACCGCGAAGCCCAGCCGATTGGCCGGGCCGCGCCGCTGCCGGATGATGGAGAGGTCGCTTTCGCTGAACGTGTAGTGACGGATCAACTCATCCTTGGTGTCCGGCAACGCCAGCAGGCTTTCGCGCTCGGCGGCGGAGAGGATCGAACGGCGGGGCATGCGGTTTCCTTCTTCTTGAAAACGTAGGTTTGTGACAAGCCCGCCAAGGCAACCGGCGCGTGTCATTTTCAGAAGACGACTGCACCAGACAACGCGGTTTGAAGGCTGTTGTGCAGTCGTCTATTGAACGAACAGTATCAGGAGTCCGCTGCACGAATGATGACCTCAAGCCGGTTCTGGTCGCGCTGGCGACCGATCAGCCCCTGGATGTGCGATACCGCGACCACGATCTTTCCGGCGATTGGGCGGGCTACCGCGAATGCCACATCAAGCCCGACCTGCTGCTGATCTACCGCAAGTCCGACGCCGACACCCTGCGACTGGCGCGGCTTGGCTCCCATAGCGAGCTGTTCGGCTGATGCCAGTCGCCTTGTCCGCCAAACGATCATTAGGCGGCCAAACCGGACGCCTGTCCGAAAACATCTTGCGCAACGGGATGACGGACAATAAGATAGGCGGACGGTATAACGGACAAATGGGCGGAAATGGCACTCATCGGCTATGCGCGGGTATCGACGGCGGAACAGGACACCGCCTTGCAGACGGATGCGCTGCGCAATGCAGGCTGCGAACGGGTTTTCGAGGACACGGCATCCGGGGCCAAGGCAGACCGGCCCGGCTTGGCCGATGCGCTGGCTTATCTGCGCGATGGCGATGTGCTGGTCGTCTGGCGGCTGGATCGGCTTGGCCGCTCCCTGCCGCACCTGATTGAGACGGTCGGCAAGCTGGAAGCACGGGGCGTCGGCTTCCGCTCGTTGACTGAAAACATCGACACCACCACGCCGGGCGGACGGCTCATCTTCCATGTGTTCGGTGCGCTGGGCCAGTTCGAGCGCGACCTGATCCGCGAGCGCACCAAGGCCGGGTTGACCGCTGCCGCCGCACGCGGGCGCAAAGGCGGACGCAAGCCGGTTGTCACTGCCGACAAGTTGCAACGAGCGCGGGAGCTTGTCGCCAACGGCTTGAATGTCCGCGAGGCCGCCGCACGCCTCAAGGTAGGAAAAACCGCTCTCTACGCTGCCTTGCAGGCGGCCAGTTCTGGCAGTGCAGCCGACTCCTGATATTTCGTGCAGTCGCCTTCTGAAAACGACACC
>JAKQCW010000104.1 GCA_029558955.1 Chloroflexota bacterium | reverse complement strand
CCGCGCCGCGCTAGCGCCCCACCAATATCCGGTCCAGCAGGCGCCACGCCCCAGGCCAGAGCAGGTCGAACAGCACAAATGTCAGCAAGAGCGAAAGGGACCGGAGCCGGCCGGGCGGCAGCAGCGTTTGGAAGAGCCAGTGCGGCGCCGCGTAGATCGCCCAGAGCAAGGCCACCATCAGCACGGTCTTGATAAAGGCATTGCGCACGGCGCGCGCGGGGAAGAAGATACGACCATAGACAGCCAACGTGGTGCGAAAGGTCCAGAAACCAGTTCCTGCCAGGATGACAATCCCCAGCAGCGTTTCCCAATGCGCGGCAAACCACGAGCTCAGTTGCGTCACCGGTTGATAGTCCTGATCATGGCGGTTAGCCCTGCTCGCCATCCTCCGATGGCCGCACCGCCTCCAGGATGCGCCACAGGTAGTCGTAGGTGACCCGCTGCTCGTTGATCGCGCGCTGCTCGTCAGGGGTGGAGAAGATGAACTCGCCCAGGGTTTCCAGCCCAGCCACCATGCCAGCCAGCCCGGGGGAACGGGTATAGAAGCGGTTGCGCGGCACAAAATAGAGCGACACAGCCCCGTTTTCCCAGAGGGCGACGATGTTGGCCGAGGCCGCCTCGCCCGCGCGCCGGTCCCAGTCCGCGGCCAGGCTGACGACGGCCCTGACGGCGTCAGCGCGCTGGCCGCGCACGCGGTAGGCGGTCAGCGGGTAGTCGGGGATCTGCACCACCTGCGCCGGCTGGCCGCTGTCGGCATGGCCGAAGAGGGTGTGCGTGGCCAGCCGCGCTGCTGTCTGGATCGGAAAGCTGCCGTGGCCGTCGGGGATCTCGAAGAAGTGGAAGTGCAGGTGTTTTTCGATGCTGGCCCCGGCGCCGGCGCCGTTGTAGAAGCCGACAAAGGTGGGCAACTGCTCGACGATGCGATATAGGTCCTCGACGATGCGGCCGATGCGGGCGTCGGTCTCTTCGGCGCTGCCGCTGACGTGGAAGCTTTGCGGCAGATGCTCGCCGGCCGCCATGGTCAGATGCGTGCGGATGAAGGGGAAGGGGTTGCAGAGCGCGTTGTAGCCATGGCCGTTGACGCGAAACTGGTAGTAGCCCTGCACGCCGCGGTGCTGCCAGCGGATGTTGTCGGTGCAGAGATAGCAGCCTGTGTCGGCCACCCCCTGCACCTGCGCGCCGCGCGGCAGGGCCGTGCGGCCGGCCCCCTTGAAGCGCTCCGCCCGGCGGGGGTTGAACTGGACGATGAAGAAATGCTGGTTGTTGCTGCCCGGCGCGCGGTAGCGAAAATAGCTCACCTGGCTCAGGTCGTCCTGGATGAAGCCGATGTCCACCTGCTGATCGTAGAGCGCGCGCAGCGCCGCGGCCAGCCCCTGTTCAGCGGCCAGTTGATCCAGGCTGGCCTGGAGGATCTCCTGCTGCAAGGCATACATGCGGTCGTTGTGCTGGCCCATGGCCGGCCGCCGGGCCGGCGTGGCATACGGAGGCAGCGGCGTAGACTGAAAAGCCCCCAGAAGTTCTGTGTTTGGCATAGGTTGGAGGGATTCGTAACTCGTAATGCGTAACCCGGAAGGGTGATAGAGATTTTTTGGGATGAGGATTGTGCGTGGCCGGTAACTCGTAATGCGTAATGCGTAACCCGGAAGGGTGATAGAGATTTTTTGGGATGAGGATTGTGCGTGGCCGGTAACTCGTAACCCGTAACCCGTAACCCGTAACCCGAAACGCGTAACCCGGAATCTCGAACACAACTCGCACCCTTCCGGGTTACGCATTACGCATTACGCATTACGCATTACGGTACTACACCGCCAACCCATGTTCCACAGCGGCGTGGTGGTAGCCATGGGCTTTCAGTTCACCCAGGAATTTCTCGACCTGCATGGCCGCGGCCGCGCCCTGGCCGGCTGAGGTGATTACCTGGCGGAAGACCGGGTCCTGGATCTCGCCAGCCGCGAAGACGCCGGGGACGCTGGCGTGATAGCGGCGGTCGGTCTGAACGTAGCCAGCCTCGTCGATGGCCAACTGGCCCTGGAAAAGCTGCGAGTTAGGGGTGTGGCCCACGAAGATGAAGACGCCATCGGTGCGGAAATCTTCTACCTCGCCGGTCTTCAGGTTGCGCAGCGTGGCCGAGACGACCTTGGGCGGCGTGCCGTTGCCATCCCCGCCGGCCGCGTTGATGCGCTCGACCACCGTGTTCCATTTGTACTCGATCTTGGGGTTGGCGAAGGCGCGATCCTGCAGGATCTTGCTGGCCCGCAGCTCCTCACGGCGATGCACCACCGTCACCTTGGCGGCGAACTTGGTCAGGAAGATGCCCTCCTCCAACGCGCTGTCGCCGCCGCCCACCACGATGACCTCCTTGCCGCGGAAGAAGAAGCCGTCGCAGGTGCCGCAATAGCTGACGCCGAAGCCGGTGTACTCTTTCTCGCCCGGCACGTCCAGCTTGCGGTGGGTGGCGCCGGTGCTGACGATGACGCTCTCGGCCCGGTGCTCGCCGCCGTTGGCGGTGCGCACCACAAAGGGATGCTGGCTGAAATCGACCTCGTTGACCCAGTCGTATTGGATGCGCGCGCCGAATTTCTCGGCCTGCTTTTGGAACTTCTCGACCAGCTCCGGCCCGGTCAAGCCATCGGGGAAGCCGGGGTAATTCTCCACCTCGTAGGTGATGGCCACCTGGCCGCCGATCTCATTGCCGGTGAACAGCAGGGGGCTCAGGTCGGCGCGCGCGGCGTAGAGCGCGGCCGTGTAGCCGGCCGGGCCGCTGCCGATGATGATGACCTGCTCAACGTGGTTGTCGCTCATGGTTCTTTTGCCTCGCTTTTTTCAAACGCACCCGCGGTGCGGTGTCTGGCCTGGGCAGGTTGACGCCGTGGCCAGCCCGCTATGTGATGCGCGGCTTGGGATAGGGGTTACATGGGGTGTAGCTCGTAACTCGTAACACGTAACTCGTAACTGGAATGGCGGGAGGTGTGTCTGGGTTAGGGGATCTGCGTAATGCGTAACGAGTAATGCGTAATCGGAATGGCGGGAGGGGTGTCTGGGTTACGGGGCGGCACGTAATGCGTAACGAGTAATGCGTAATCGGAATGGCGGGAGGGGTGTCTGGGTTAGGGGATTTGCGTAATGCGTAACGAGTAATGCGTAATCGGAATGGCGGGAGGTGTTTCTGGGTTACGGGTTTTGCGTAATGCGTAACGAGTAATGCGTAATCGGAATGGCGGGAGGTGTTTCTGGGTTACGGGTTTTGCGTAATGCGTAACGAGTAATGCGTAACCGGAATGGCGGGAGTGGTTTCCGGGTTACGAGTTACGAGTTACGAGTTACGAGTTACTGCAACCCACACAAAGCCGCCGCGCACACCTCCGGGTTACCGTTTACCGTTCACCGTTCACCGTTCACCGTTCACCGCTTACGGGCCACCGGTTCAGCCACCAGCGCGACCCAGTCGCCTTCGACCAGCCGTTCTACCAGCTCCAGCCCGACCTGGGCCAGGGCGGTTTCTACGTCGCCGGCGCGGGGTTCGATGATGCCGCTGACGATCAGGCGGCCATCGTCGGCCAACAGACGGGCCATGCCCTCTACCAGCAACTGCACGATGACGTCGGCCAGGATGTTGGCCACGATCACCGGCCAGCCAGCCGGCCGCTCGGCCCGCTCGGGCAACGAGCCGGCGCGCGCCGTCACCAGCCCCTCCACACCGTTGCGCTGGCAGTTCTCCACCGTCGCGGCCACGGCGATGGGGTCGATGTCGGTGGCCAGGATCGCCCCGGCGCCCAGCCGCGCCGCTGTGATGGAGAGCACACCAGATCCGCAGCCTACGTCCAGCACCGGCTCGCCCGGCGCCAGGTGTCGCTCCAGCGCCCGCATGCACAGCCGGGTGCTGGGGTGCAGGCCGGTGCCAAAGGCCATGCCTGGGTCCAGGATCACCGGCAACAGCGGCTGACCGGCCTCGTCCAGCGCCAGCTCGGCCAGGTCGTCCACCTGCCAGGAGGGGACGATCAACAGCCGCCGGCCGACGCGCGTCGGCTGGTAGTGCTGCTTCCAGGCGTTGGCCCAGTCCTCCTCGGCCAGGGTGCGGATGACCGGGTCGGGGATCGGGTAGAGCCGGCCCAGAAACCACAGGCCCTGTTCGAGCTGGCTGCGCCGCGCTGTCTCATCGGCCGGCAGGTAGGTGCGCACCGTCACCACCGGCGCGGTCAGCTCGCCGTAGGCATCGAAGCCGCCGACCTCGATCACCGCGCCGCTCTGGGCCTCGCCCGGCCGGCTGTTGAAGCGGTTGAAGAGCTCGGCCACGGCCTCGGCCGCCTCGCCGTCGCACAGAACGCTGATTTCAGTCCACTGCATGGCAGACACCTGTGGGGATCAACTGCCGAAGGCGTCGCTGAACGCGCCGGCCAGTTTGTCGAAGAAGCCGCGCTCGTCGCCCAGCTTGGGCGTGCCCAGCGTCTCACCCAGCTCCTCCAGCAGCTTCTTCTGTTTGGGGGTGAGATGAAGGGGCACGGCCACCTTGATGGCGACCAGTTGATCGCCGCGGCGCTCGCTGCGCCGCAGGTGCGGGACGCCCTTGTTCTTCAGGCGCAAGATCTTGCCGTGCTGCGTGCCAGGCGGGACCACCAGCGTCTCGGCGCCGTCCAGCGTGGGCACTTCGATCTCGGCGCCCAGCGCGGCCTGAGCGATGTTGATGGGCAGTTCCATGATGATGTCGTTGTCGTGACGCTGGAAGAGGGCGTGCGGCTGGACAGTCAGGGCGACGTAGAGGTTGCCGGCCGGGCCGCCGGCCAATCCATGGTTGCCCTCGCCGGCCAGGCGGATCTGCGTGCCATCGTCCACGCCGGCCGGCACAGCCACGTTCAGGCGACGGGTGACCTGCACCTGCTTGCGTCCCTGACACTCGGTGCAAGGGGTGGTGATCACCTCGCCCGTGCCGTTGCAGCGCGAACAGGTGGCGCTGGTCAGGATGGCGCCGAAGATGCTCTGCTGGCGGCGCTGCACCTCGCCTGTGCCGTTGCACTGCGGGCAGCGCAGCGGGCTGGTGCCCGGCTCCGCGCCGCTGCCGAAGCAGTGCGTGCAGCCCTCCAACCGGGTCACCTCGACCTCGCGGTCGGCGCCGAAGACAGCCTCCTCGAAGGTGAGGGTGACGCCGACGCGCAGGTCAGCGCCGCGCCGCGGGCCGCGCTGGGCCTGGCGCGCCTGCCCGCCCATGCCGAAGAGATCCTCGAAGATCGAGCCGAAATCGCCGAAGCCGCCAGAGAAGCCGCCGTAGCTGCCCTGGGCGCCGGCGTGGCCAAAGCGGTCATAGGCGGCCCGCTTTTCGCCGTTGCTGAGCACCTCGTAGGCCTCGTTGATCTCCTTGAAGCTGGCCTCGGCGCCAGACTCCTTGTTGACGTCGGGGTGATATTGGCGGGCCAGCTTGCGGTAGGCGCTGCGGATCTCGTCCGCGCTGGCGCTGCGGGCCACGCCCAACACGTCGTAGTAATCGCGTTTTGTGGTCATAACGTTTTGTCTGCAGACCGGTGGGTCACGCTATCAGCGTGACGTATTGTTTCAGATGCCGCGTCACGCCGGTAGCATGACCTGCGAGCTGTCTACTCATGGTCGTCTTCCCAACTGATGATCCATGCGCACAGGCCGGCCAGCGCCACCGTGGCGGCGACCAACGCGGCCCACTGGGAGGCCGTGAAGCCCACGTTGCGGGCCGCCGCCAGCAGAATGGCCACCATGCCCAGCGCCAGCGCAGCCCACATCACCAGATTGGGGTGTCTATCATACAGGTGTTGCAAGGTTTTCATAGGTGTTCGTGCTTACGGTCGGGTTGAGATGGTGTCGTTGATCTTTTTGTGCGTGACGATGTGGAGATCTGTAACGAGTAA
>JAKQCW010000075.1 GCA_029558955.1 Chloroflexota bacterium | reverse complement strand
CCGTTTACCGTATACCGTATACCGTATACCGATCACCGGTCCAACTGCTTGTTCATGATGTGCATGTGTGGGTAGTACTGAAAGCCGCGGGCCTGGTAGAACTGCTGGCCGCGGGTGTTGGCGATGTCCACGTCCAGGGTCAGGGAGTGCAAGCCCTGGCCGCGGGCGAAGGCCTCGACGAACTCGATGGCCTGCCGGCCGATGCCCTGGCTGCGAAAGGCCTCGGCCACCACCAACTCGTCGATGATGATGCCACGGCCGAAGAATTCCAAGCTGAAACCATAGGTGGCGACCAGGTAGCCGATCGTCTGACCCTCCAGGTGGATCAGCCAGATGCGGCCCTGGTCAGGATGCTGGATCAACTCCATCGCCGCCGCCGTCCAGCGATCGACATCGGGCATCTCGCCTTCATAGGCGTATACGCCGGGCATCATAGCTTGCAGGGCGGGCAGGTCGTCCAGAGTCGCCGGAACGAACGTCGCCAGGTTACCATCGCTCATAGTCAATCTGTGTGTTTCTACTCAGGCGCCGGGCATTGTCACTCGGTCGTGTACACGGCGTGACCATGCAACAGCGGTCGCACGCAGCTATTGCCGGACAGCGGATAAGATATGACGCGGAGTCGAGGCTTTAGCCCGGTCTGGACGATGCGAGTTGAGCGCGCCAGCCCGCCTGAAGGCTCGACTCCAGTTTGGCAGCCAGCGCATTTGGGACTGCTGATCGCCGGATCATTTCCTTGACATTCATCGGGATGCGGGCCAATTCGGACTTGGCTCGACAGCCTGTCAGCCGGCCAACGCCTGCCGGATGCGCTCGGCGGCCGGCTGGCCGCCCGGCTGGAAGGTCAGCCCGGTCAGCCGCTCGTAGGCCGCGATGTAGCGCTGGGCGACCTGGGCGATGAACTCTGGCGGCATGACCGGCGGCTGGCCATCGCCGCGATAGCCCTGCGCCACAAACCACAGCCGCAAAAACTCCTTGTCGAAGCTCTCCGGCTCCAACTCCGAGGGTCGAGCAGGCGTCTGCTCCGCTGGTCGAGTAGGCGTCTGCGCCGTATCGAGACCCGTCCGTTCTGCTGGTCGAGTAGGCGTCTGCGCCGTATCGAGACCCGTCTGCGCCGTATCGAGACCCGCCCGCATCCGCTCATAGCTCTCCGCCACCCAGAAACGACTGCTGTCGGGCGTATGCACCTCGTCGATCAGCGCCAGCTTGCCGTCGATCAGGCCGAACTCGTATTTCGTGTCCACCAGGATCAGACCAGCCTGGCGGGCCACGGCCTGGCCGCGCAGGAAGATGGCCAGCGCGGCCTGCTGCACCTCCTCCCACAGCGCCGGCGCCACCAGACCCCGCTCCACCACCTCGGCCGAGGTCAGCCGCTCGTCGTGGCCGCCGGGGCCGGTGGCCTTGGTGGTCGGGGTGATCACCGGCTGCGGCAAGGGATCGTTCTTGCGCAGCCCGGCCGGCAGGTCCAGGCCATAGGGCCGCGGCACGCCCTGCGAGTAGAGCGTCCACAGCGCGGTGCTGGTGATGCCGGTGATGTAGCCGCGCACGATCACCTCCACCGGCAGCGCCTCCGCCTCGGCCGCGATGGTCACGTTGGGATCGGGCACGCTCAGCACGTGGTTGGCCACCACGTCGCTGACCTGCTCGAACCACCAGGCGCTGAGCTGGTTGAGCACCTGCCCCTTGAAGGGAATCGCGCCCAGCACCCGGTCGAAGGCCGACACCCGGTCGGTGGTGACGAGGATGCGCTGGCCGTCGTGGACGTAGATATCCCGCACCTTGCCCTCCAGCCGCGGGCCGAAGCCAGGCAGGTCAACGCGCAGCAAGGCGTGGGGGATGGCAGCGATGATTTGGTCAGTAGTTAACACAGTGTCTTCATTCCTTCCTCTGCCCGGCATTGCATCGCGTCGCTCTGGCCGGTCTCCGACCGAGCCAGCGCCATTCTGCGCCATCGCTCTGGCCGGTCTCCGACCGTGCCAGCGCCATTCTGCGCCGTCGCTCTGGCCGGTCTCCGACCGAACCAGCGCCATTCTGCGCCGTCGCTCTGGCCGGTCTCCGACCGAGCCAGCAATGTTTCTCAGACACTTCAGCCATCGGCGCCGGGCACTTGATTCTACGTGAGCGGCGGCTCTTGCATGGTCACGTCGAGCACACAACCGGGTGAAAGCGCCCGGCGTCTGAGTCGTAGCAGTTAAGAAGCGTCAGCCAACCTGCGCAGCGTACCGCACGCCATTGACAAACAAGGGCAGCCCCAACAGCCCGCGCTCGCCGCGATGAACCTGTGGGTGCTGCTGGGGGATGACGTGATCCTCAGGGTGCGGCATCAGGCCAAAGACTGTCCCGGCCGGGTTGCAGATGCCGGCAATGTCGTTCTGCGAGCCATTGGGATTCCACGGATAACCCGCGCCGCTGGGCGCCGTGGCTTCAGCCGCTGTTCCGGGCCGTCCTACGTAGCGCAGCGCCGCCAGCCCTTGCGCCTCGATGGCCGCCAGCATGGTCTCGTCCCGCGCCACGAACTTGCCCTCGCCATGGGCCACCGGGCAGTAGATCGGCTCCGTCAACCCCTGTGTGAAGATGCAGGGGCTGCCGGTCTGCGGCTCCAACCAGACCCAGCGGCACTCGAAGCGGGCCGAGTCGTTGCGGGTGAGGGTGGCCTGTTGTGTCATCTTCTCATCAGCCAGCGCGGGCAGCAGTCCGGCTTTGACCAGGGCCTGGAAGCCGTTGCAGATGCCGAGGACGGGGCGGCCGGCCGCGACGAAGGCCGCCAGCCCGTCGCCCAGACGGTGGCGCAGGGCCACGGCCCACAGCTTGCCCGCGCCCAGGTCGTCGCCGTAGGAAAAGCCGCCGGGCAGGACTACCATGCGATAGTCCTGCAAACGCCGCTCGCCGGCCGCCAGTTGATTGACATGCACGATCTCCGGCGCGCCGCCGGCCAGCTCACAGGCCCAAGCCGCCTCGCGGTCGCGGTTGGAGCCAGTGGCGTGGAGGATGAGGATGGGTGGGTTCATGGTCGGTGATCGGTGGGCGGTGAACGGTGAACGGTTAACGGTGAACGGTTAACGGTGGGCGGTGGGCGGTGAATGGTGAACGGTGAACGGTGAACGGTGAACGGTTAACGGTAACGGTTAACGGTGGGCGGTGGGCGGTGAATGGTGAACGGTTAACGGTGAACGGTTAACGGTGGGCGGTGGGCGGTGAATGGTTAACCTTTTGGCGCAGCAAGATCACGCCTGCAGTTGGCAAAGCGGTTGGCGATTCCGGGTTACGCATTACGCATTACGTGTTACGGGCTACGCCACGCTTGCTCCACAGCCACCAGGTTCGTCTCAATCACCGGCTGCTCGTCCAGGCCGGCGATGATGATGCGGTCGTCGGCGCGCACGCGGCCGATGCGGGCGAGGGGATGGCCGGCCAACAGCGCCTCGAACTTGTCGGAGGCCGAGGGACGCACCTCGACCAGCAGGCGGCCCAGCGATTCGCAAAAGGCGATGGCCGCGTCGTGGTCGGCGTCGGCGCTGCGGGGCACGGCGGCCAGGCGCAGCTCCAGGCCCAGCCCGCCGGCCAGCGCCATCTCGGCCGCGGCCACGGCCAGGCCGCCTTCGGAGCAGTCGTGACAGGCCCGCACCAGCCCGCTGGCGATGGCGCCATGCAGCGCGCGGTAGAGGTCAAGGGCGTCGGCCGGCGGTTGCGGCGCGCTGCCCCAGCCGGCAGCCCCAAAGCGCCGCGCCAGGCTCGACCCGCCCAGCTCGCCGCGCGTCAGACCGACGATGTACAGCCAGTCGCCGCCCTGCTTCAGGTCCATGGTCACGGTGCGGTCGATGTCGGGCACGATGGCGAGCGCCGAGACCACCAGTGTGCCGGGGATGGCGTGCTTTTGGCCGTCGGCGCCGGTGTATTCGTTGTTCAGGCTGTCCTTGCCGCTGATGAAGGGCGCACCGAAGGCCACGGCCGCATCGTAGCAGCCCTGCACGCAGCGCACCAGGCTGCCCAGCCGGTCGGGCAGGTTGGGATTGCCCCAGGAGAAGTTGTCCAGCAACGACACCTGATCGGGGTCCGCGCCCACGGCCACCACGTTGCGCAGCGCCTCATCCACCGCGGCCCAGGCCATGCAGTAGGGGTCCAGCGCCGTGTAGAACGGATTGGCGCCGACGGCCAATGCCACCCCGCGCCTGATTGCGCCGGTCGCTGGGCGCCGCAGCGCGTCCAGCGGCGCCAGCACGGCCGCGTCGCTGGAGCCGGCATTGGCCGCGCCGTGGAAGGGCTTGACCAACGTGCCGCCCTGCACCTCATGGTCGTACTGGCGCACGATGGGCTCCTTGGTGCGGGTTTCGGGCTGGCCCAGCAGGGAGAGGAGCGCGTCGGTCAATTGGTGAACGGTGAATGGTGAATGGGCAATGGGCAATGGCGGAGGAGACCACTCGGCGCGCAGGCGGCGGCGCGGGATGCCGTCGTGGAGGAAATGGACGTCGATGTCGCCGACGAGCTGAGCGCCGTAGAGGATGCGCAGGCGGCCGTCGCCGGTGAACTCGCCCAGGGCCGTGGCCTCCACGTCGAGGCCGGCGCAGATGGCCTGGAAGCGCGGCCAGTTGTCCGGCGGCACGGCCAGCACCATGCGCTCCTGCGCCTCGCTGAGCCAGATTTCCCAGGGGCGCAGGCCGGGGTATTTCAGCGGCGCCCGTTCCAGGTGGACGAGCGCGCCGAGCTCGCTGCCCATCTCGCCGATGGCCGAGGAGAGCCCGCCCGCGCCGCAGTCGGTGATGGCGCTGTACAGCCCCTCGTCCCTGGCCAGCAAGACCGCTTCCAGCACCTGTTTTTCGTGGATGGGATGGCCGATCTGCACCGCGCTGCCGGCGATGGCGCCGGTCTGGTGATCCATCTCCATGGAGGAGAAGGTCGCGCCGCGCAGGCCATCGCGGCCGGTGCGGCCGCCGATGACCACGGCCAGGTCGCCGGGCTGTGGATCGGTGCGGTGGGCGCCGTGGGGGAGGATGCCCAGACAGCCGCAGAAAACCAGCGGGTTGGCGGTGTAGCTCTCGTCGGTGAAGAGCGCGCCGTTGACCGTGGGGATGCCCATCTTGTTGCCGTAGTCCTCGATGCCGGCCACCACGCCGTCGGCAATGCGCCGCGGGTGCAGCACGCCGGCCGGCAGCCGCTCCCAGGGCAGGTCGGCCGGGCCGAAGAAGAGGATGTCGGTGTTGGCAATCGGCCGCGCGCTGACGCCGATCACATCGCGCACCACGCCGCCCACGCCAGTGTTGGCCCCGCCGAAGGGCTCCAGCGCCGAGGGATGGTTGTGGGTTTCCACCTTGAAGGCCAGGTCGAACTGCTCGTCGAAGGCGACGATGCCGGCGTTGTCCACGAAGGCCGAGCGCACCCAGGGCTTGGCTGCCCGCTCCGTAGCCGCGCGAATGTAGGTTTTCAGCAGGCCGTCGATGGGGATGGTGGACGGTGGGCGGTGAACGGTGAACGGTAAACGGTGAACGGTGTGGGGAGGCTCCGCGGCTGGCCCTGAGTATTCGATCACCGCCTTGAAGGTCTTATGCACGCAATGTTCTGACCAGGTCTGCGCCAGCATCTCCAGCTCTACATCGGTCGGGTCCCGGCCTTCGGCGCGACAATAGCCCTGGATCGCCTGCATCTCTGCCAGGTCCAGCGACAGCCGCCGCTCCCGGCTGATAGCCAGCAGCCCGGCATCGTCCACCCCCCGCAGCGCAATCACCTCCACGGCCGCATCGCCCATGACGCCCCCGGTTTCACGCTGCACGGTTTCGACAAACGGCGGCGCGGCCAGCGCGTTGACGTGGTACCTCTGGATCACCTCGTTGGCCAGCAGGCCGCGGGCGATGCGCTCCACCTGGTCCGCGTCCAGCGCGCCGGCCAGGGTGTAGCGCCGCCCGGTGGCCGCCTGGCGCAGGCCATGAACGCCGATCATGGCCGCGCCGGCCAGCAGGCTCTCGGCGACGCTGTCGGTCACGCCAGGCAGCAGCGTCACCTCCACCGACCAGACGCCCGGCCGCGGCTCCGCCTGTTCGATGGCCGTCAGCGGCCGCCACATCACCTGCTCCACCACCGGATCGTGCAGCAACTCAGCCACCAGCCGCTGCACCCCGTCCGCATCCAGACCCGACGGCGCGCCGGCTGCCGGATCGCCGCTCAAGAAATAGAGGTCGGTGACGGCCACCGATTGCACGCCCATGACGCCCAACGCCTCCACCTGACCCAGCAGCCCCAGCCTGCGCGCATCCGGCAATCCTGGCTTGATCGACACTTCGACGCAGTAGATCATGCTGTGCTCCTTGGTCGGTAAACGGTGGTCGGTAAACGGTGAACGGTAAACGGTGAACGGTGAACGGTGAACGGTGGGCGGTGGGCAGTGGGCGGTGAATGGCGAATTGGTGAACGGTGGGCGGTGAATTGGTGAATTGGTGAACGGTGGGCGGTGAATTGGTGAACGGTGGGCGGTGAATTGGTGAATTGGTGAACGGTGGGCGGTGAATTGGTGAACGGTGGGCGGTGAATTGGTGAATTGGTGAATTG